>JAKEHV010000333.1 GCA_022614915.1 Gemmataceae bacterium
CTTCCTTCCTCCCGCGGGCTGCGCCCGCAAATGGGAGGAGGGAATTACGCTAGACAATTAAGCAGCTAAAGAGGCAGGTATTACGGGAAGGGGGACAGGGGACGGACACCAGCTTGAGCCGGCCGGCGTTGCCGGCGGCGTAGCGATCGAGGGCTTCGCGCTCGGCGAATCCGTGGTCCGCGTAGAAGCGTCCAATTTCCGCCTGCGTGACGCCGGGTCTGAAGTTGACGAGCAGCTCGCCGGGGATGATGGAGGCGGTGAGATCCGCGGACGGCAGGCTGCGATCTTCCAGCACCTCCAGAGCCAAGCGCGCGCGAAGCTCACTTGGGCGTTTGCAACTGCGCCGGCAGAAATCGGTCAGAATAGGGAACCGCATGATCGGTCTCCTTGCAAGAGCCGGTCTGCGGTAGAATAAAAGGGACATCGCTCCGAGCGCGCAGACCAAGCGCCCGGGAGATGCCTGGCCGGTGCGGGCTTCGCTTGGCGGCAAGAACCGCACTGGCCGCTTTCTTGATTGTCACAATTCTAAATGCCCAGCGCCTCGACCGCTTCGTGGTGAAAGCGGCCGAGCTCCTCTTTCATTACTGGATTGGCGTTGATCGACTTCTGCTTGTCCTTCATGCGCTTAACGGCGAGATCGAAGGATTGTCGTGCCTGTTCCTTACGGCCGAGCTGGACTTGCGTCATCGCTAGAAAAAAGTGCTCGGCGGCCCCGCCGCCCGCGCTGAGTTGGCACGCCCGCTCAAGGGCTGCGACCGCGCCGTCCCAATCTCTAGTGCGATAGCGCGCGACACCGAGTGTGGTCCAGGATTCTGCATCGGTGTCGTTCAAGGTGACAGCCTTGCCGGCTTGGGTGAGAGCGAGCGCCGGATTTCGGAGTTTTGGGTCGGGGCAAGTCGCGAGCAGCCATGCGTGGTCCCGATGGCAACGGAAAACCTTCGACTTGCCAACTTCTTCGAACAGGCGCGGCAAATGGCTCGCCTCCGCGAACGAAGCCATCGCCTTTTCCCATTGAGCGGAGCGACGACACGCCTGGCCATATTCTTCCAGCGTCATGGCGAACTGATGCAAGACCGAAGTGTTTTCCGCATCGAGCTCGTAGGCCCGACGGTACGCCGCGACGGCCTGTTCGTATTGCTTGGTCGTGCGGAGGAGAATCCCCAGGTTTTGGTGCAGTGTCGCGATGTCGGGACGAATGGCGATGGCCGCGCGCATGAAGCCGATGGCCTGCTCATGGCGCTCGCGGCGCATGAAGGCCAGCAGTGTGGCGAGCTCGAAGTTGACCACGAAGTCGTCGGGGCGGCGTTGTTGAAGTGCGAACAGCAGCCACTCGGACTTGCCGACTGCTCCCGCCCGATGGAGCGCGCGCACCAGCAGCAGCACGGTGGACGGCGCGAGTTGCGCGATACCGGGTTCGTCCGCGAGTTGCTCCAGCGTCCACCGATCGCTTTGGACCTCGGGATCGCGGATTCGGCGAGCCAGCTCATTGGGCTTTGCCAGGTCCGCGATGGTCCGCACGCGTTCGTACTCCTCAATTCGTTTCTGACGCGCGACGAGTTCTTGTGGCGTTGGCTCCTTCCGATTCGCCGGCGAGTTCGAATCGACGTTCGGACGCTTTGCATACTGATAGGCCCACAACCAATCGTCGAGGACCGCGACCAGCACCTCGCGAATCGCGGACGTTCGAATGATCTTGGCCGTCGCGGCAGTGTCCAGGTTTGTGATATCGATGCCGTACTCTCGCAAAGCGTCGGCATGCCGGCGCACATGTTGAGGTCCGCGGTCAAATACATACGCTCGGTAGAATCCCAACGGCAGGCTGCCGATGCGGGCGCTGTCGACGCGTGCGACCATGTCCAGGTCCTTCGCCACTTGGGCTAAGCGGCGCTGCTGGTCGTCCGTGCTCGAGATGGCGAACAGCTCCCGCGCCTGGGCTACTGCGGCTCGCGCCTGGGGCCACTGGCCTTGGTCACGAAAACGTTCCGCCTGTTCCAGGATGCCGTTGCGCTCGACCATGATCTCCTTCTCCCGTGCCGCGCGGTCGCGTATGCCCCATCCGAGCGTGCCGATGGCCAGGAGGACGGTCAGGACGAGGGCCGTGGTCAGACTGATTCTCCCTCGATTCCGCTTGACAAACTTCCGCAAGCGATAGCCCATGGTGGGCGGCCCGGCGTTCACGGGTTCATCAGACAAGTAGCGTTGCACGTCCGCCGCAAAGCCGTTTGCCGTGTCGTAGCGCCTGCCTCGCTCTTTCTCCAGCGCCTTCATCACGATCCAGTCCAGCTCGCCGCGGACCAGCTTGGTCAGTTGCGCCGGCTCTGTTTGCCGTTGCGCCGAGATCGCCGGCAGCTCGTCGACGGTGCTAAGGCGGGCGCTGGGGCATTGCGTTTCTTCTTCGCGGATGATGCGCAGCGACTCCAGCATTCCCTTTTCCCTCACCCACTTGTGCTCCAGCGGAGTAGTTCCGGTGAGCAGTTCGTACAAAAGCACGCCGAGCGAGTAAATGTCCGATCTCGTGTCGATGTCCTGGTTGTTCAACTCGGCTTGCTCTGGGCTCATGTATTCCACAGTGCCGATCACCGCACCGAACTCGGTGAAGAGGCTTTTCTCGGTCAGGCGTGCTCTCATGGCTTTGGCGACGCCGAAGTCAATCACCTTGACCATCGGTTTGCCGTCATAAGGAGCGACCAGCACGTTGGAAGGCTTCAGATCCCGGTGAATGATTCCCTTCTGATGAGCATGCTGAATTGCGTGGCACACCGGGACAAACAGCTCGAGCCGTTGCCGCGGCGTCAGCTTGTTGGCGTCGCAGTATTCGGTGAGCGGGATGCCATGCACCAATTCCATGACGAAGTACGGACGGCCGCTTTCGGTGGCGCCGGCGTCGTAGACCTTAGCGATATTCGTGTGATCCATCATCGCCAGCGCCTGCCGCTCGGCCTCGAAGCGGGCCACCACCTGCTTGGAGTCCATGCCCGGCTTGATGATTTTCAGAGCGACCTTGCGACGTACCGGCGACTCCTGCTCGGCCATGAAGACGATGCCGAACCCTCCTTCGCCAATCTGCTGCAACAGTTTGTACGGGCCGACATGGCTGCCCGGTCCTTCGACCAGCGGCTCATAGGCGCCCGTCTGTTCCAAGACCGCGGCCGCCGCCGGCCGGCCCATGAACGGGCCGGCCCGGTCCAGCGTTGCCAACAGGCCCTCGACCTCGGCCCGGAGTTCGGCATTGTTGCCACAGGCCCCATCGAGATAGGCAGCACGGCCGGCGGGAGCTGCAATCTCCAATGCGCGGCCGAAGATCGATTTCACGTCGGATGGAGTCGGGGTCATGGCTCACTCTCCTGTCTCTATCCCCAATGCGACGTGGCGCGGCGCAAGCTGCACGAAAAAAACAAAAAACTTTCAGGTTGCAGGCGACGCCTCGCCGCCCAGGCAACGGAACAACCAGGCGCGGGCGAAGGCCCAGACCGTGTAGGCTTTTCGCTCCGACACTCCCAGGACCGCGGCGGCCTCTTCCATGTTGAGCCCGGCGAAGTAATGCAGCTTGACCAGTTCGGCCGCTTGGGGGTCCACTAGCGCGAGTTTTTCCAGCGCTTCATCCACCGCGACAACGTCTTCCACGGGGTCGGCGGCGACCGGGCCGTCGGCGGGCAGCTCGACGCGTCGCAAGCCGCCGCCGTGCCGCCGCCGATTCTTGCGGCGTGCAGCCTCAACGAGAATGCGGCGCATCGCCTCGGCCGCCGCCGCGAAGAAGTGCCGGCGACCCTCGAAGCGCTGATCCCCGACGAGCCGCAAGTAGGCCTCGTGCACCAAGGCCGTGGCGTCTAGAGTTTGCCCCGGCTTTTCGCGGGCCATCTGCCCCGCAGCGAGTTTGCGCAATTCGTCGTAGACAAGCGGCAAGAGTTGCTCCGCGGCGGACGGGTCGCCTTGCTCGATGGCCGAAAGGATTCGGGTTACTTCGCTCATTAGCCGCGACATTAACGGCTCGGCGCTGCGCAAGCAACCCCCCACGGCGATTGACAGCAAGGAAGTCTCTCCTCGGAGGAGAAGAGTCGGGGGGGCAGGCCAGGGAAGACTATTCGTTTCAATTCGTTCCGTTCTTTCCAATTCTTTCCAATTCTTTCCAATTCGTTCCATTCATTCCAATTCGTTCCAATTCGTTCCAGGGAGGTGGGTGTGTGTGTGACCGTGGAACGAATCCTGTAAGTTCGCTGTTTACACTGACTTACAGACACGGATTCGTTCCAGAGCACAAGACTCAGATGGAACGAATCCGTAGAGTTGGCCAAATCGTAGCGGATTGGCGTTCACCATTTGCGGCGATGCGAAGTGCTGGCGACCACATCAAACAGGGCCAAGACCGCTTCATCGTCCGCCGTCCAGGACTTTCCGGCCAGCACCGTACGCGTGCCGGTGGCCAGCGTCTCCTGCATCACGCCGTCCTCGTCGTGTTCATTGCCAAGCACGTGGCCCAGTTCATGCGCCAGCGCTGACAACAGGTCCATCCGGCCTTGCTCGCCTTGGTCGCCGGGCGTGGTGAACTCGGAATCGTCCCAAGGCGTCGGATCGACGAACCAGCCCCAGCCGGCGGCGTTGTCATCGAGCCAGATGGTATTGCCGAAGGTGAGGCCGAGAAGGTCGCCGCCCAGGTCGGCGATGCGGATAGTGACGCCGTCCAGAGCCCCAACATCGAGCCCGGCGGTTTGCAACTCGTTTGGCGAGCCGAGTTGCGTAAGCAACCGGTTGACGGCCTCCGCAAGCAGCGGCTGCACCTGTTCCGGCGCGAGCACTTCGTCGGTTCCCCCGCCTGCGCCGCCGGTTGCCCTCAGGGGGCTGCCGTCCAGGCTGCCGTTGACGTTGTACCGGACCACGGCAATGTCAAAACTGCCATTCGCCGGGTTGAGAAAATCGCCGGCGGCGACGATCTTGCCGTCCGTCCGGACGGCCACGTCAAAGAGCGTGTCCAGGGGGCCGCCCGAGTCGGTGATGACCTTGCCGTCGCCATCGAAGCTGTTGTCCAGGCCGCCGTTGGCGTTGTAGCGCGCGACGGCGAA
>JAKEHV010000334.1 GCA_022614915.1 Gemmataceae bacterium
CCGATGAGGAGCATGGATCCTCCGTCCACAAACACCCGAATTATATCATGTTTCGGATGTCGCAACCATGAAAGATAATGTGGAGTAGTGGGTCAGTTTGGCAAATCCGTGGGGCAGACATTCCTGTCTGCCGGCAGACAGGAATGTCTGCCCCACCGAACGTTCCAAGCGCGAAACGATGATTCAGGAACCCTGCTCTTTCCGCCGCCTGAGCGCGAAGTCGATGATCGATTCCTCCTGTTCGTCCGTCTCGATCGAGCCCGGCCGCAGCTTGCGTACTTTCTCGATGGCTTCCTTGGCGCCCAGGCCGCGTGTCACGAAATAGCAGGCCAGCATGGTGCCGGTGCGGCCCAAGCCGGCGGCGCAGTGCAGTCCGACGCCCATGCCTTGGCTGTGGGCCTTGTCGATTGCCGACATGCACAAGTCGATCTGCTTTTGGGTCGGCGCGTGCAAATCCTCGACCGGGATGTGCATGTGCAAGAGGCCCGCTTCGTTGATCCAGTCGCGGCGCGGCGGATATTCCGTGAGCGAAATCAAGAGCTGTATGCCTTGCTCCCGGAGCCAGGAAAACTCTTCCCGGTCGCCGGGCCGGGCCATCCCCGCCAAGAGAGGCTTGTCGACCCAGGAAAAGCCGTCGGGTGCGGGCATGCAGCTTGCGCGCGGTCCTTTCGAAAACCGTTAAAGGTTGCGGTTGGCATTGTAGCGGCCCCGCCTTTCACGAGACAGTCACCAGCACGGACTTGAACGCAGGGGTCTTCGAGCGCGGATCGACCACGGCGGGCACGAGCACGTTTGCTTCCGGATAGTACATGAGCGCGTTGCCTTCTTTGATATCGAACGGCCGGACCAGGATGTTGCGCATTTCACCGGCCGCGCTGGTCACGCGAACGCGCTGATCTACCTTCAAGCCCAGACGGCGGATGTCCTCCGGATTCAGCAAGATGACGTCGCGGCGCTCTTGACCTCGGTAAATGTCTTCTTCTTCATAAACGACGGTGTTGAACTGTCCTTCGGAACGCACCGTCATGAGCCGTAGCTGATTCGGCTCGCCGCCGAGGGGCGGCAGCGCGGTGACGTGAAAGCGCGCCTTGCCATTAGGTGTGTTGAAGCGCGGCAGGTGAAAGGTCCGCCCGCCGATCTGAAACTCCTTGCCGTTTCGGTCGAGGTCGCGCATAGCCTCGAAGCCCGGAATAATGCGGGCGATGAGATCGCGAATCGCGCAATGGCTTTGCAGCTTCGTCCAGTCCAGGTCGAGCGCTTCGGAGATTCTGCGCGAGCCAAAGTAGCGGCGCGCGATATCGGCAATGACGGCGACTTCACTGCGTGGGCCGTTCAGCCGGGCCGGACCGCCGTCGCTGAGACGGACGAAGTTGAACATCGATTCCTGCGTTGTCTTTTGCGGCTCTTCGTCGCGCGCTAACGCCGGCAGAACCAGTGTCGCGCGGGCCCGTCCCCAAGCGTGGGTCGTGTTCAGCGTCGTATTGAGATAGGCAACGAAGTCTAGGTTGCCCAAGGCGCGCTCGGCGAATCGTGCGTCCGGATTGCTGCCGAACAGGTTGCCGCCCAAACAGAAGGCGGCCCGCACTTTGCCCTCAGCCGCCGCACGTATGCAACCCATGGTGTCCAGTCCCGGCGCGGTCGGCAGCCGAATGCCCAAGACCTTTTCCAGGTTGTCGAAAACCGCTTGCTTCAGGTTCGGGGCCACGCCCATGGAGCCGACGCCTTGCACGTTGGAATGGCCGCGAATCGGCAACAGCCCCGCGCGCGGCTTGCCGACCATGCCGCGCAAAAGGGCGGTGTTGACGATGGCATGCACATTGGCCACGCCGTGCTCATGGTGCGTGATGCCCATCGTCCAACCGAAGACGACGTTCCTCGCGGCGACGTAATAGTTCGCCATTTCTTCAGTGGTGGCGCGTGCGACGCCGGAGTTTTTTTCAATCGCTTCCCACGATGTAGCCCGAACTTGATCGGCGAAAGCGTCGAACCCCTCGGTGGCCTGTTCGATAAACGCGCGATCCTGCGCTGCGCGCTCGAGCAGTATTTTGGCCAGAGCCGTCAAGAGTGCGATGTCGCCCCCGATATGTGGCTGCACGTAGAGACTGGCGATCTTGCTGCCGAAAAGTAGGCTTCTGAGGTCAGAGGGGACGCTGAAGTTGACGAGGCCGACTTCCCTGACCGGATTTACGACGATGACGTGCCCACCGCGCCGGCGGATGTTCATCAGTGTCCGCATCAAGCGCGGATGATTGGACGCGGGATTGCCGCCGATGAGGAAGAACAGATCCGCGCCTTCCACGTCATCCAGCGTAACGGTCGCGGTCCCCGAACCGAGCGCGTCCGTGAGGCCGACGCCGCTGGCTTGATGACAGTAGTACGAGCAATTGTTGATGAAGTTGGTGCCGTAGAACCGTGCGAATAATTGCAAGAGGAAGCCCGCCTCGTTCGAGGACCGGCCGCTCGCGTAGAAAAACATCTGGTCGGGCAGTGTTTCGCGAAGTTGCCGCACGATGTGGTCGAACGCTTGTTCCCAATCGATGACCCGGTAGTGCGTGTCCTTGGGGCCGGCGAACAGGGGCGCAGTCAGCCGGCCGCACCATTCTAATTCGCGCGGCGACAACGTCTTAAGTTGATCGATGCGGTAGCGCAGGAAAAACTCCGGGCGCAGTCCGTCCTGCATGTCGGCGACCATGGCCTGGAAGGATTTCTTGCAGACTTCGGGCCAATGGCCCAATTCATTGCGCATGCCGCCGGCTTGCCCGCCCATGCCAAGCGCACAGGTTTTGCAAGTGTTCTTGGCGCGCATGGCATTCCAGAGTTGCCGCCAGCCCACGCGCCGCGCCATCCGCAAGGTGTACCAGATGGCGGCCCAGCCGCCGCCCCGTTTCACCGGTCTCATCCAGCTTCTCCAGCCTCTGTCAATTCACTGTAGCGGATTTCAGAGCCGCGCCCGTAAGGAAGCGGTGAATCCGGAAGATTCCGATGCCCTCGGCAGAGCGTCGCAATCGCTGCACGTCCAGTTCCTTTAGTCTCTTTCGAAGTTTTCTTTTCTTTTGATGCAAACCGAGCCGGTCCGTCGATATTGTCGATAGACTCTTTCCAGTTTCCAGAGAAGCGCTATGCGCTGCGGGCGATACTTCTGTATTTTGCTTGTCGTAGCCGGCGCGTTGGCTGGCCGCCTTGGGGCACAAGACGCAGCGCCGCCGCTGAGCCATCTCGATTTGCATACGCTCTGGTCGCTGGCCCAGGACAACCTCCCGGAATTGCGCGAAAGTGCCGCCGATTACGAAGCCGCCCTCGGTCAGGCGATTCAGGCAGCCGCCTATCCGAATCCGCGCTTTCAATATGAGCATGAGCTCATCGGCTCGGCGATCAACCCGCGCGGCCATGTCACGCTGGCCCTGCACCAGGAATTAGTTACAGCGGGCAAACGTCAACTCGATCGCGCCATCGCTGGCCGGCAATTGGAACAGGCGACGTTGGCTCTGCAAGCGCGCCGCGTGGAAATGCTCAGCCGGCTCCGGCGCGATTACTTCGACTATCTCAGTCTATTGGCCGCCGCGCAAGTCAACCGCGACACGATCAAGACTTTTGAAGAGGCGCTGCGTCTGTCGCGGCTGCGTTTGGAGAAAGCCAAACTCGGCGCGCAGACCGACATTCTGGCGCTCGAAGCGCTGCTCGAGGAGGCGCAAAGCACCGCAGAAAAAACCAATGCCGCCTTGCACTCGATCTGGCGTCAGTTGGCCGCTGACGTCGGCCTGCCCGATCTGGCGACGCCGAAAACGATCGGCGGGCTGCCGGCGCAACCTCCGAGCTTGAAGGAGGAGGAAGTCTGGCAACGCGTGCGTGAGGACCATCCGGCCCTGCGCCAAGCGCAGCTCGAAGCCGACGCCGCGCGCCTGGCCTGGCAGCGGGCCCGGGCCGAAGCGATTCCCAACATCACGCTGGGCGCGGGCTATGGCCGGACTTTCATCGAAGATACCGGAGGCGCCTTTCTTAGCGTCGAGGCGCCCTTGCCGCTCTGGGACAAGAAGACGGGGCTCGTGCGCCAGGCAGAGGCCCGGCTTAACAAGGCGCACTCGATGCGGAAGACGACGGAACTCAGGCTCCAGCGCGAAACCGCGGAAGCGTGGGCTCGTTATCAAATCGCCATGAGGAACTACGACCGGCAACAAAATCAAATCGTGCCGCGCCTCCAAAAACGCCGCGATCAACTGGAGCAGCAATACATTGCCGGGGCGGGCAAAGTGACATTCAGCGACGTGCTCTTGGCGGAACAGGCTTTGTTGGCTGCACGGCTCACTGGAGCCGAATTGCGCCGCGATTTGTGGCGGGCCGTCGCGGACTTGCAGGGATTGATGCAGAAAGAATTGGAATAACGGCTCAAGTCTTCCAAAACGCCGCAAACTCCTGCTTGTAGGATCGGATCCCGCGAATCACGGTCCACGTGTCCCACCCGATGGACAGCATCCGGCAGCCCAGGTCCAAACAGCGCTTGGCATAGTCCGGAGTGGGCGGCAAGATTGCCCAGTGCACTTCGTTTGCCTTCGCCGCTTTGGCGACGCGCTCGATCGCTTCCCAGATGCGCGGATGGTTCCACTCGCTGACCAGTCCCATCGATTGCCCCAAGTCCGCCGGGCCGATGAATAGCACATCGACCTGGGGCAGCGCGGCGATCTGCTCCACTTCATTGACCGCGTCGATATGTTCGATCTGTATGGCAACGAAGATTTCGTCGTTGGCTTTCTCCATGTATTCTTTGCCCGGTGTGAGGCCGTAACGGCCGTCGACGCCGGAGCCGTTGACGCCGCGCAGGCCAAGTGGATGGAACTTGGACCAGCGAACGACCTCGGCGGCTTGGCGAACTCCGCGGACCTGGGCTGCCATGACGCCGCCCGCGCCTGCTTCAAGCGGCCGCATCACGGCGGCATAATCTGTCGGCGCCAGCCGCACAAAGGAATCCAGGCCAATGCCGCGGGCGGCGCGGGCAGCGTCTTCGATTTGCTGAATGGATAGACCGGCGTGCTCGTGGTCCAGCCAGACTGCGTCGAAGCCCCCCTCCAGGCCGATGATCTCCACTAGTTTGGGGGAACAGAGTTGCCCCATGCCGAACACGCGTGCGAGTTTGTCCTGCGCCAAGATTTCCTTTAATCGACTGCCCATGACGACCTCATGAAAGAGAAAGCCCATGGTCGCCAGGCGACCATGGGCAATTCTCAATTCTTACTGTGCGGATTGCAATCGCTTTTTAAGCGGAAGGCCGCTGGCAGACGGAAAAAGCGCGAATTACTTCGTACAAATCGGAAGTGATTTCAACTTCGTCGTCCAGGAAATCGTCCAGCCAAAGATAGCGCTGGCGACGGGCCAAGGCGATGAGCGGCAACAAATCACGCAAGCTGACGCGAACGGAGGGTTGCTGGCGCGTGTCGCAGTCTTCGTTCGCGGCATGGGGGTAGACTCTAAGGTGCGCTGCCATGGATAAACCTCCCTGCCGGCCCTTTCCCGAGGCGGATTCTTCAAAGGATGGCGGGCTATTCTCCTAAATCGGCAATATTCCCGGTCACCTTGGGTCTTTTTTGGGAAAGTGGGCAATCGCAGCGGCTGGTATAATCGATGGGATCGCATATTCTGCCCTCGCCCTCTCAGAGGAGAGGGGTTGAGGGGATCGCAAGGAGAGCGCGTTGGAAAGCGCATCGTATCGCTTCGCCGTTTTGGGCGCCGGCGCGTGGGGCACCGCGGTTGCGTCAGTTTTGGCGCAACAGCCGCGCCATCGGGTAGCGCTGTGGATTCACCGCCCGGAAAACGCCAAAGTCCTTTTGGAAAAACGCGAAAACGTCCGCCTGCTTCCCGGCCTGTCCATTCCGAAAAGCGTACTGTTGACCACCGATCTTAGAGAGGCGCTCGAAGGAGCGGACTTGCTCATCGCTGCGATTCCGACGGCGTATTTGCGTTCGTCGCTGGCTCCGGTGGCAGCGCGCATGCCGCCCGCCGTGCCGATGCTCAGCCTGGTGAAGGGGATCGAGGTGCACACGTTTCGCCGGCCGACGGAGATCCTCGCCGAGGTCTGCGGCGCGCGTCCCTTGGCGGTCTTGTCCGGGCCGAGCCACGCCGATGAAGTATCGCGCGGCATGCCGACGTCGCTAGTGGTCGCCAGCGACGATCCGGCGTTGGCCCGCTGGGTGCAACAGCGCCTGAGCACGGAGCGGTTTCGCGTCTACACGAATCTCGACCTGGTCGGCGTGGAGCTGGGCGGAGCGCTCAAGAACATTATCGGCATCGCGGCCGGCATTTGCGACGGCCTGGGGTTCGGCGACAACGCCAAAGCGGCGCTCTTGACGCGCGGCTTGTCGGAAATGGCACGCTTCGGCGTGGCCCTTGGCGCGGAGCAGCAAACGTTTTGGGGCCTGGCCGGCATGGGCGACCTCATCACCACCTGCTTCAGCAAGCATGGCCGCAATCGCGCCGTGGGACAGCGTCTGGCCCAAGGCGAAAAGCCCGACGCCATCTTAAGCAGCATGCAAATGGTCGCCGAAGGAGTCTTCACGGCCCGCAGCGTATTTGAGAAGGCCGGACACATGCAGATCAACATGCCGATCACCACGGAGGTTTATCGCGTGCTTTATGAATCGAAAGACCCGCGTACGGCGGTAACGGACCTCATGGTGCGCGAGCTACGGCACGAGGGGCAGTGATGTTGCAACACGCGTTCAAGGAATGGGCGGTCATCTGCCAGGCTCTCGCCGAAGGCAAGCAGGCGCTCATCCTGCGCAAAGGCGGAATCGACGAAACGGGCGGTGAATTCGCGGTCGAGCAGAATCGTTTCTGGCTGTTTCCGACTTACACGCACCAACAGCGCGACGGCGTGCGCGCGGAGGCGCTCTCCTACCTGGAAACCAGCGAACACAAGCGTCCGACGCCCGGGAAGGTGCGCTTGAGCCATTGGTGCGAATTTGCCGGCGTCTATCATGTGCGCGATCTGACGCTGGCATTGCTGTTGGCGCATTTGCATTACTGGTCGGACGAAACAATCCAGAAAAGATTCGCGTATCGCGAGCCTGGTTTGTTCGTGTTGGTGACGCGCGTGTATCGTGCAACGACGGAGACGATTCTGGACGACACGCCACATTACCAAGGTTGCAAGAGCTGGGTCCGCTTGGAGAAACAGTTGCCGACGGAGGGATCGACTCCGGTCCTATCCGATAAGGACTTTCGCGACGTGCAACTGCAACTCGACATATTGCTAAGGCCGACGGCGCTGGCATAAGAGAGGCCGCGTTTTGACGCGAGCAGCCGCAAAGCAAAGGAGTCGAAGAGCAGAGCATCAGTCACTACGTTTCGGAGCTGAGTTTTTGCGAAGTCTCTGAACTTGTCGAAGCGATAAGCCGGAGAGTTCCGCGACTTCTTGCGCGGAGTGTCTCTTTTTCAAGAGGCGCAGAGCGATTTCCTCGCGGGTTTCTTCCCTGCCTTGTTCAATTCCTTCTTCCAAGGCTTCTTGATAGACCTTGGTCTCCCGAAAGTCTTTGATTTGCAACATGCGTTCTAACTCCTTTCGACCCAACTTGGGGAAATGGCCCGATACCACCGTCTGAACCAATTCTATCACCTTGCGATGATCGGCCCCAGGCTTTTTCGCGTGCGCAAGCAGGTCCAGCAACGATTTCGCCCTGGCGAGGGCAACTTCCGGGGTGGCGGCGATCATCCCCAAAATGGCCAGGCCGACTTGGGTCTCCTCCCCCTCCGGCAAATCGTCCAAGTAAACGCGGCTCACTTGGTCGGATTGAATCAGATTCCGGTAAGGATGCAGATGCGCCGGTTCCAGCTCCCGAGTCGCGAAGAACACTGAGGCATGCCAATCTTGAGCTGGGTTTTTTGTTTCGAGCCAAAGAAACACCTTGGCGAAGAGATTGGAGTAAACATTGGGGTGAGCGTAAAAGTAGACTTCCACGAAGTGCACCGGGGCGTCGGTCGATTTGGGAAGGAATACCCCGTCGAGACGCAGCCCGGCTTGCTTTAGTTCCTCGGAGACAAACGTGTACCCTTCCGCCGCCTCCGCGCCGGCGCCGATCGCCTCAAAGTAGCAGGCAGGCAATTCTTGAAAGAGCCGATAGAATAGGGCGTCCGTTTTCACAAATGCTCGCCGCCATTGACTGGAGGACTCTGCAGTTTCTTCATGGCTTTCTCATCCAACATCACGCGCCGGATCGTTTGCGCCTTTCCGGTCGAGCTGTCGACGTCCACGATCGCGCCGGCCAGACGCGGATCGCCTTCGGCCACGTCAAACGCGCTGGGAATGAACGTGACCGTCGTATAGAGCACGCGATCGACCCGTCGGCCAAGGATGCTGTCATAGGGTCCGCACATGCCCACGTCGCAAACAAACGCGGTGCCACCGGGGAGAATCTGCTCGTCGGCGGTCGGGACGTGCGTGTGCGTGCCCAGGACCGCGCTCACGCGCCCCTTGAGATGATGCGCCAAGAGATATTTGTCAGCGGTCGCTTCGGCGTGAGCATCGACGAGGATGCAGGAGATCTTCCCCTGCAGCGCTTCGAGCACACGGTCCGCGGCGCGAAACGGGCAATCCACGGGCCGCATGAAGGTTCGGCCCAATAGGGAGAAGACTGCGACCGGAACGCCGTCGGCGGCCGCAACGGTAATGACTTCTTTGCCCGGAGCGCCAAGAGGGAAGTTGGCCGGCTTGCAGATGCGGTCTTCGCTTTCCAGAACCTTGACCAGATCTATCTTCTTGTAGATGTGATCGCCCATCGTGAAGGCGTCGACGCCCGCCTGGCGCAGTTGCCGATACGTGCGCGGCGTCATGCCCGAGCCGGCGGCGGCGTTTTCCGCGTTGGCGATGACCAGGTCGATGCGTTCGGCTGTCCTAAGCAGCGGCACGGCGTTGCGCACCATGTCCACGCCCGGAGCGCCGACGATGTCACCCAGAAAGAGAATCCGCATGGACTACCTTGCAAACTCCACCGTGCGCGTCTCCCGCACCACGGTGACCTTGATCTCGCCGGGATAGTTCAATTGCTGCTCGATGGCCTTGGCGATCTCGCGGCAAGTCTTGGTGGCGTCGCTATCGGAGAGCTGGTGCGCGTTGGCGATGACGCGCAATTCGCGGCCCGCCTGGATCGCGTAGGCGTGCTCGATGCCGGGAAAGCCTTGTGCGAGCGCTTCCAGCTCTTCCAGGCGCTTAACGTATTTCTCCAGCGTCTCGCGGCGAGCGCCGGGCCGGGCAGCGCTGATCGCGTCGGCGGCGGCTACCAGCACGGTGTACACGTGATCGATTGTCACGTCGTCGTGATGTCCCGCAATCGCATGCAGCACTTCCTTGCTGGTCTCGCCGTAGCGTTTGGCCAATTCCGCGCCGATCTTGGGGTGTCCGCCTTCCATTTCGTGGTCCGCGGCCTTGCCGACGTCGTGCAGCAAGCCGCAGCGCCGCGCCAACATGCCGCTTAAGCCGATCTCGTCCGCCATCAAGCCGCACAGCACTGCCACTTCCAGGCTGTGATTGAGGACGTTTTGACTGTAGCTCGTGCGGAAACGCAACCGGCCCAGGAGCTGGACCAGCTTCTCGTGCACGGGGCCGACATTCGCCTCCTGAACCGCCTGCTTGCCGACTTCCAGGATGCGCCGCTCCATCTCTTCTTGCGTTTCCTTCACCACCTCCTCGATGCGCGTTGGGTGAATGCGGCCGTCCTGAATGAGCTTGTTGAGGGCGATGCGGGCAGTTTCGCGGCGGATGTTGTCGAAGGCGCTGACGATGACGACGCCGGGCGTGTCGTCGACGATCACATCCACGCCGGTGGCCTTCTCGAACGTGCGAATGTTGCGGCCTTCGCGGCCAATGATGCGACCCTTCATGTCGTCAGAAGGAATGTCCACGGTGCTGACGGTGGTGTCGGCGGTGTGCTCGGCGGCATAGCGCTGGATGGAGATTGCGAGCACACGGCGCGCCTTCTCCTCCGCGGACGCCTTGAGCGCCTCTTCGTGCTTTTGGATGCGCACGGCGACTTCGTCGGCCAGCTCCTTGTCCAGCCGGTCCAGGAGAGTTTTTTCCCCCTGCTCACGCGTAAGGCCGCTGATCTCGTGCAATTTCTGGGTCTGCTGTGCTACAAGGAGCTCGGCGTCTTGCAGGCGCTTCTCCAGAATTTCGCGGCGCTCGTGCAGTTTCTTCTCGGTGTGCTGGAGCACGCGGTCCTTTTTTTGCTGCGACTGGTGACGCTGTTCCAAGGCGTCTTCCTTCTTCTCCAAACGGCGCTCTTGCTCGCGCTGCTCGCTCCTGGTTTGCTCGACTTCGCGGTTGAATTCTTCCCGCTTTTTGAACAGCTCGTCCTTGGCTCTTAACTCGGCGTCCTTGCTCAGGTTTTCGGCGGATTTTTGGGCCTGCGCGACCATCTCCTTGGCCCGGGCGGCGGCGCTGTTGAGGTTGTGGCGATCGACGCGCCGGACCAGCACATAGGCCGCCCCGGCGCCGAGCGCCAATCCCAATAGAGCGGCCAGCCCAATCAGCAATATGATCAATTCGATTGGCATGGCGGCCACTCCCACTCGGGGTCCATGGCGGCCGGCGAAATGCGCGACAGGCACGATACAATTGGCGATAACGTGAGCAGCCTAAACCGATCGGAGCGACGGACTGCGCGCGGAGAATCAGCGCAAGTGGGGGCCGGCAGTCGGTCCCGCGCGCGGTGTCCTGGCGGGCGCGCTTCCCAAGCCCCAGCGGGCTTGCCTGGTCATCCTTATTGTCCGTCTTGATCTTAGTTGCGATCCGGTTGTCCGCGCCGGCAACGCAGCGCGGGACCGAACTGTTCTAAACCCGATCCGCTGCCATGGCCTGAGTGAACAGACGCCGGCGAGCAGAACCCCGAGCACCAATGCCAACCAAATTGTGCCAAGGAACGTCATGCGATCCCCCATCGAGTCGCTGGCATGGTGCGATGAGCCGGTTATGGCGCCCACGACCGCTGCACCGCTGTGGCGCTTTCCCTCGGCCGTGGACCAACATCTTTTTTGATAAAACCAGCAGGCCGAACCCACTGGCTTGGCTTTCTCAAGGGTCATTATGGAGGAATAGGGACTTCACGGTCAATGAAATTATGAGGCCGGCGCGAAAAAACTGTAGCCGCAGCCTTTAGGCTACGCCTGTTCCGCAGGCTAAGCCTGCGGCTACGAGCGCTCGCCGAAATAAAACGCCACGAATGCGGCCAGGACCGCCTCCCAGGCATCCAGTGCGATTGCCGTTTCCAAACTGGGCATGATGATGAGATGAACGACGACCGCCACGCCTAGACCGACGGTACAGAGGATCGACAGCCAGGCCTGCACATCCTGCAGAGTTTCCGGTTTGGCCTCGCGCGTCAAAACAGCGCGGACGACCACGCCGAGGAAAAAGCCGCCCAGGACGAATAAGGGCAACATCGGCTGCGCCTTAAGCGCGTCGAGTGACATTTCGAATTGCCGTTGCAACTTGTCGGGATTGGAGTAAATCGACCAGCCAATCGCGCCGCACAGGGCCAACATCGAGAGGAAGCGAATCGAGCCGCGCGGCAAATACAGCGGCGCGTGCTCGGACTCCTCGGCGCTGGAGCGGTGCGCGAAGTAATGGCCAATCATCATGAACAAGAGGTAAATGAGATAGGGCGGAATGGCCAGCGTTTCCTTGGCCGGCACGAGCAGCATGGCGCAGATCATGCCGACGACCAGCAAGAGGTGCGTGGCGCGAACGCTGCCGGGGGGCAGTCCCAAAGCATGACGCTTGTAACCAGATGCGGTGGCCATCGTGCGGCTCCTTGATCCCACAGAGCGTGCTTAGTTCTTCAACGTCTTGCGCCAGGCGGCGACTTCCTCCAGGATCTCCGCACGCGTGCAGCGCGGCCGATACGCCAGCCGGGCGCGAAAACCGTACTCCTTCTTTACTTCGTACTTCGGCAGAATGTATTGGAAGTCCCAGGCCGGATTCGACGATTGCCGTTCTTTGGTGAGGCCGCCGCCGGAAGGAGAATGCGTGAAGCGAATCCCGTCCATGCGGTCAAACATAAAGATCGCGACGTGGTTTTGAAACAAGCCGTAATAGAACGGCTCGTCGTAGCGCATGGGCGAGTAATTTCGGTACAGGCATTCCGGATAGCCCTCGCTGAAGCGCAAATCAAACTTATCCGCGACATGGCGCACCGTGCTTTCGTCGTTATGGCGCTGCGTGCACAACTGTTGCCATTGCCCGTTGGAGCGGAAGTAGATGCTTTTGTCTTCCGGGCCGTGGATATAGCTCGCCCAGAAAAGCCCGATGTAGCCGTGGTTGAACGCGTGCTGCGTCGGGCGAAAGCGGAAACTCATGTCCACATAGTGCGGCGCGGCCAGCGTGAACCGCGTCCAGCTTTCTAAATGAAAAGTGGGCGTGGGGGGTTGGTGCAATTCCGCCTCCGTGTCCGAAATCCTGCGAAAAGTCATGGGCGCGTTGCGCGGCTCGAAAAATATCCGCCGCGTGTTGTCCTTGTCGACGCGGTCGCCGTCGAAAATGTGCTCGAGGTTGAGGCCGGCGACGGTGGGGACAAAGAGATTCAAGGGCTGCGTGCGATGGACCAGGCTCCAAACGCCGTTGTAGCCGGCGCGATGGTCGCCCGCCGCGGCGTTGTCCCCGATGACGGCAGTCAAATCGCCCACGCGGAAAGTATCATGCGCCATGGATTTCCTCCGTTTGTTCCGCCCTTGACGCTTGGAGGCGGGGTTTTATCATATCTGTTTCCAACGTGGGATAAGCGGCCTCGCTTGTCCTACGAAGCAAGCGTGGCCGCTTGCTCTACGATGACAGGATCAAGACGATGTCCACGTTCATGGCCAAAAAGGGCGAGACGGAGCAGGGTTGGCACCTCATTGATGCGACCGACCAGGTCGTGGGCCGTCTCGCCGTGGTAATCGCCAACATCTTGCGCGGCAAACATCGGCCAGTCTACACCCCAAACCAAGACACAGGCGAATACGTGATCGTCGTCAATGTCGATAAGATAAAGTTCACCGGCAAGAAATGGCAGCAAAAAAGCTATCAATCTTATTCGCATTATCCGGGCGGCCTCAAAACGCGCACCGCAGAGCAACTTCGAGTCAAACACCCGGAGCGCATCCTGGAAGCGGCAGTGCGGCGCATGGTGCCGCGCAATCGCCTGGGCCGAAAGCAAATGGAAAAGCTGAAGATGTATAAGGGAGCGGACCATCCGCACCAGGCCCAAGAGCCGAAGAAACTAGAATTGGATCTTTAATGTAGTAGGCACACTCCGTGTGCCGTAATCCTGCGACGGCACACGGAGTGTGCCTACTACTTTGACGGAGACGGATCGTGGCGGAAACTGCGACGAAAAAGAAAAACTACCTGGGCACCGGCCGGCGCAAAACGTCTGTGGCCCGCGTCCGTATCGCCGACGGCACCGGCATCATCAATATCAACGGCCGCACGCTCGAGCAGTTTTTCACCGAGGACAAAGACCGCAGCGCCGTCGTTGGCCCGCTCAATCTCACCGACATGCGCAACCGCGTGAACGTCACCGTCAAGGTGCACGGCGGCGGCATCACGGGCCAAGGGGGCGCGATCAGCCAAGGTGTGGCCCGCGCTCTTAAAGACATGTTCAGCGAAGGCGCCGCCAGCGCCGGTCCCGAAAGCGAAGCCGGCGGCATGGTCAAGAAGCTGCGCGATTCCGGCTATCTCACCCGCGACGGCCGCATGAAAGAACGGAAGAAATACGGCCGCAAGGGCGCACGCCGCAGCTTCCAGTTCTCGAAACGCTAAGCGCGGTTACCAGAACCGCTACCTGCCACGCGCCTACTAGAGCGGATGGTGTGGCGGGGACTGCCGTCTATTGCGGTACTTCTCGAGCAGCGTTGGAGCCGCGCACTACTTGGGGGATAACACGTCTTCGTGGGTAATGTCACAGGCGGCCGCTTGGTAGGCAAACAGCATCTTGCGGTCCACGCCTATTTGCTTAGCTAACCCGGCTATGAGCATGTTAGATGGCTCCTTTTCCCCCTGCTTAATCTGGTCCAGCCAGTCGAGATACGGCTGCATCGGCGCTTGGGTTTCGCAAATCAAACCAACAATAAACTGCTCAATCCGCTGAGTATCCCAGTTTTGCGCTTCGGGCTCTATTACGATTTCGCTGCGATGTGTCTGCATCATGTCTCGTAAGAGCATTATGAAGACGATCTTGACGGCTTCGGGATCGAGCGCCGCCAACTGATCCAGTTCCAATGATTCGTCCATCAGTGAGATTAGTTCTCGGTAAAGAAGCCTCTCACAGTAGAACTCGACTGCATCAAAGCGGATTCGCTGGTATTGCTCCATCGATGCCAGCCGAGAAATAGCATCTCGAAGTTCGTTGACCGGTGCTCCGACCCTTTCTGCTCCCAGTGCTCGTCGTCGATCTGCTTCGTTCATGTCGAAAGTTACCTCGCCTTCATTTTCCGAAACCACCAGCTGACAATCATGGAGGCCTGGTCTGGTTCGGCGGCTTCCAACGCGCCCTCCGGCGCGCCGCTAAGCAAAGCCGCGCCGCCGCTCTTGGCTATAGCGGTCCAGGGCCTGTTCGATGACGGGGAAGGCCGTGGCCGCCGGTTGAAACTCATCCACCTCGACTGCTTTGCCTTCGAGCGTCTTGTAATCCTGGAAAAATCGGCGCAGCAAGGCCAGGCGGTGCGGAGGCAGCTCTGCGGCCTCGCGAAAGCCGTTGTATTCCGGATCATCGACCGCCACGGCCAGGACTTTGTGATCGCGCTTGCCGGTATCCAACATTGTCATGAGGCCGATGGCTCGCGCCTGAACCAGCGTTAAAGGCGCCACGGGCTCCTGGCACAGGACCAAGACGTCCAGAGGGTCATCGTCTTCGGCATACGTCTGCGGGATAAAGCCGTAGTTGGCGGGGTAATGGACCGCTGAGTAAAGCACGCGATCCAGGCGCAAGAGGCCGGTTAGTTTATCGAGCTCATACTTGACTTTGGAGCCGGCGGGAATCTCCACCACGACCACAAACTGTCCCGGCAGTCGTTCGCCAGGTGTCACATCGTGCCAAGGATGCGGCATATAGATTTCGCGCCTCACCACACGGAAACGTTGAAGCTCGAATGACCAGGCTGGAGGCCCGCTCAAGTGGAAGGCTTCTTCAATGCCTGACTCGCGTAAATGTAACTTTCTCGGCCCCAATTCGAGAGGAACTGAAGGTATGCACCGTTGTTAACGTCCGCCTCCAGACGCCAGATGGCCGCCAACTCACGTTGCCAATCTTCCGACAGCGAGGTCAGCCGACAATTGTGTGAGAAAGTCTGCTCGTGATACTTGCTGGTGACTTCGAACCAGTCCATGCTACACCGCTCTTGTGGGAGCTTGTTAGTCCTGCGCGCATTTGCGCGGTAGCGAGGCTATCCGGCGCTGTAACAATTCTCCCCGCTGAAGTACGTTGGCCATAACAGCATGCTGCGCTACGGCTGTCAAGTCGGTGATCGTGCACTTTTTCTGGTCTCTAAATCCATTTCTCAAGACGGCGGACGATTCGTTCGAGCCGGTCGGCGACCGCACTGCGTTTGGCGACGGGGCGTTGCTCCCAATAGAGCCATTTGAGCCAGGTGGCCGCGGCCAGGATCGCGCCGCTGCGATCGAGCGCCCGGGCCAAAAGAATCTCGCGATCGGAAATCGAGCGCACTGCCGCGTACGCCTCGATTCCCGTGCGCCAGCGGTCGTCGTCGTCTTCCACCAGGCTGCCGAGCAAGCGGGCCAGGTCCGCGGCGGGGCTGTCGATGGCGACGTTGCCGTAATCGATGATCCCGGTGACTTCGTCGCCGCTGAAGAGTACGTGGTCATGCCACACGTCGCATAGGCAGGGGAACACTGGGACGATTTCTTTCTCCCAAGGCTTCAACAGATCCGCGAGCTCGTGAAACAGTCGCGACAACAAGTTCCAAGCTCGGCCCGCCCAATAGTCGACGGCGTCGCCCACATCGAAACGAGGCTGCCAGCCAGAATCGCACAATTGACCCCAGACTGCCTTGCGCGCGGCACGACGCAACAGCGCTGCACACACCCGCGACTCGACGCGCTTCCTTTCCCAAACTTGGTGCAGGCGCGCCAACGCTCGACAGGCCGACTCCAGCCGCTCTCGGCCTGGGCATTGCCAAAAATCCGCCCGGCCCGGCATCCAGGTTTGCAGTTCCCAGTACGAATCAGCGCTTGTCAGGGTCGAGGATCCGTCGTTGGCTCGCAACAAGCGCGGCACAAAAGGCAGATCTTGAGCCGCATCCATGAGTTCATGGGCGAAGCGAATGTGCGAGAAGGGGTGATACAAGGGCCAGGCTCGCAAACAGAATTCGCCTTGGAGTGTGCGCACGCGAAAGATGGAGGCGTCGCTGAAGCCTTGGCTTGGAATCGGCTGCTCAATGGAGTCGACGCCGAATCGATGCAGCACGTCGGAAACAGGGGAGGTTGCTGCCATACGCACATCATAGCCGTCGGAGCGTCAATTAATTGAGTCAACCGCTTGATAAGATCCGGCAACTCCAACGTGTTCTCCACGCAAGGTTTTTCCGGCAATTCGCGCCCTACGTAACCCAAGCGTGGTTTCTGCCGAAGTACAGCCCAAGTCTCCTTCTTCTGCGTCCTACTGAGATCTACGAAACGCAGGGTCGAGGAAGAAAGGGAGTTGAATTGCGGCGGGCTTGATGCCTGGTATAATCCACCCCAATTCAGTGGCCTTCAGCCCCGATGGGAAGTATCTGGTGACCAGCGGTGGCGACAACACCGTTTTGGTCTGGAAGGTGCCAAATTGACTGACCGGATCGTTGGAACGTAGGAGCGAGATTCCGGCTCCTCGGCGTCTGCTAGCGAAGAAGCGATCACCCTTGCAAGGAGTCAGCTCATGCGCCGTTGTGCATGCCTTCTCGCCGCCTTGCTTGTCATCGGCAACTACGCCCCTGCGTCGGCCCAAGACAACAAAAAGGAGTCGTCCAAGAAACTCCCTGACGGCGTTTATGCAGTTCTGTGCGAAAGCCTCATAGAAAAGGACGTGCTGCCGCTTAAGGACGGCGAAGCGCTGGCCGTCCACCGCCATCGTTATTTGAAAAAAGACGACAAGGAACCGCCGCGCTTTCTGGTGGTCCGACCCGCGCCGGATGTCGATCTCGCCCTGGCTAGCGCGCCGAAGGCTGTCAAAGAAGGCGAGGAAGTGGTGCGCATCTTGCTGAAACTGCAACCGAAAGCAGCGACGGCATTGGAGCGTTTGACGTCCGACCGTCTTGGCCGACAAGTCACCATCGTTGTCGGCGGGGAGGTTGTGACAATGCACAAGATTCGCGAGGTCATTAAAGGCGGCGAAGTGCAAATCACGAGCTGCGCCTTGGGGGCGGCGAATTACTTGATGGAGCAATTGCAGGCGCGTCAACGGAACAAATGAGCAAGAGGAAGCTTGACGCTCTCACGACTGCGATCTGGAAACGGATCATTGTCAGAAAGGGAGTAGTTCCATGCGACTGGTGATTGTTCAACTTGTTATCGTGTCGGTGGTGATTCCCTCCCTCGCGCAAGAAGAAAACAAGGCGCAAGAGTTGTTCCGCACGTTTGAAAAAAAGCTCTTGAGTGGGTCGGCATCTAACTGTGGAGTGCGGCGCTTTTCCGCCGCTTTTGTTTTTCCAGATGCGTCCAGCCTTCCTGCCGTCCAAAGAAAGCGGCGGTAAAGCGCCGCACACCAAGGCATCCCGCACATGGGGGAGCCATCATGCGTTCATTCTTTCCAAGTTTACTCGCTTCGCTGGTCCTGGGTGTTTTTCTGATTGGCCCTGCTCCTGCGGGGGAGGATGCGGCCAAGAGCCCGGAAGACGTTTTCAAGGCCTTTGCAGCCGCCATGAAGCAAGTGGATGTGAAGTCCGCGATGACGCACGTGACCCGCGACTCCCAAACGAGGATCACCGGAATGACGCTCGCATGGGCAGCCGTTAGTAAAGAGTTCTCCGCGAGCGACGAGAAAAACGGCAAGGCACGCATCGCGGCGATCGACCACGCCCTGAAACGTCATGGCATCTCCGACGATGCCGCCGTGTGGCAAATATCGGACGATCCCGAAACCTCGATTAAGAAATTCGTGGAGTTGAGTAAAACCGTTAAGGACAAGCCGGCCCTCGCCGCCGACTTCCTGAAGATCGTCACCCGATTGGACGGCCCTTCCGTATTCCAAGCAATCGGAGGCGCGAAGCTCAAAGATGTTACGATCGACACAGAAACGGCCAAGGGCCAGGTGACAAGAGGCAAAGATAGCACCACGAGTGCATTGAGCATCTTTGAACTCGCGTTCGGATACGTGACCGAAGGGTGCGACACTTTTTATTTCGAATTGCAAGACGGGGTCTGGAAGATCGATCTCGTCGAGACCTATAGAAACAGGCCGCCACCACCGTCTACCCAAGTACAACCCCCTCCGGTACAATCCCCTCCGCCTCGCTACGATCCGCAGCCGGGGTTATTACGTCGTTTGTTCTCCCGTCTGTGCTGGTGGTGAGCATTGCGGTCGTTCACGAAGGCAGCCGGAATGTGCACAGTGCGCAGGAGGTGTCTATGCGGCGGATTCGTTACTCGGTTGCGATGAGCTTGGACGGGTACATCGCCGGGCCAAAGGGCGAAGCGGACTGGATCATCATGGATCCGGACATCGACTTCAATGCCATCTACAAGGAATTCGACTCGGTTGTCATGGGTCGCGGGACCTTCGAATTCTTGACGCGCGGCCCAACACTAGCCCGACGCGCTAGCGAGGGCAAACGTGTCGCCGCTGCGGACGCCGTTTCTATCGCGCGATTCCTCACAGGTTCCGTGCAATAGGATTCATTTCCTCGGGCAACGCGTCCGCCCTCGCTAGCGCGTCGGGCTAGTGTTCGGGTCGGAAACCTCGACGCCAATCGGAGGATTGGTTCATAACCTCGCTTCTTGACAGGAGCACTTGCTGATGGTGTGATTGAAAACGTGTATTGTCGCGCAGTCGAGAAAGTGCGCGCAATTACATTGGTAGAGCGCGCTGGCGCGCGCTAATCCAAGTTCGGCAGCAAAGGCTCAGCGAGATGTCGAGCCGCTTTCGCTTGTCTCTGACAACAGTTACGCCATCGGCTCCGCTGATCGCGCATTTACGGCGCCGACGAACCCTGACCCGCGGGTTGCCCAATGCTCCAACGCTGGTTGCTTTTGGCCCTGGGCGGTTTGTCAGTCCTGCCGCGCTGAGTCGACCGCGGACGGGTTCCCGAGCCGGTTTCGTAATTGGCGTGGCGATGTTTTTGAGTTGGATCGCGCTCTATTTTCCGCCGCCCGCCAACGTGCGCGAAGACAATCTGGGCTTCAAGGTCGGCGGCAAAGGGGGATGGCACGAAGCTTCGGTTCAAGACGCCCAGGCCATGGCGTGGTACAGGCTGTGCTGGCTCGCGTCTGTCGCAGCGATTCCCTTGTTGGTCTTTGGACAACTTCTTGTTCGTGCAGGCAGGCCGGGCCGCGGAGTTTGAACTCGTCGGCCCATCGGCTAGGCGTTACGCGTCTGAGAGGGGAGTTCACCGAACAACCGCCGGTAAGCCGCGGAGAAGATGTATGGCTACGACGCCGCCGCGATCGTCGGCCGGCCCATCTCCCTGCTGGTTCCCCCCGAGCGCGGCGGCGACGTGTCAGCCATCCTGGCGCAACTCAAACGGGGCGAGCGCCTGGAGAACCACGAGACGGTGCGCCGGCGGAAGGACGGCACGCGCGTCGACGTGTCGCTCAATTTCTCGCCGATGCGGGACGAGAGCGGACGGGTCACGGGGTGGTTGATGATTTCCCGCGACATCACGGCATGGAAGCGCGGCGAGCGGCGGCTGGCAGCCGAGCATTCCGTCACCCGCGCCCTGGCGGAATCTACCAATCTCGAGGATGCCGCGCCCAAAGTGCTGCGGACGGTCGGCGAAACCCTGGGCTGCGACTTGGGCGTACTGTGGAAAGTGGGCCTCGCCCCCGGCGTGCTCCGCTGCGTGGCGGTCTGGCATCCCCCCGGCATTGCGGCGACGGAGTTCGAACAGCACAGCGGGCGGATCGCCTTCGCCCGCGGCGAGGGCCTGCCGGGCCAGGCCTGGGACTCCGGTCAGCCGGCCTGGGTCGCGGAGGCGCCGTTCCCCCGTTCGGTGGCGGCGCGGCGAAACGGGCCGTGCGGCGCCCTGGCCTTCCCTGTGCGCAGCGACGGCAACGTCTTGGGCGTCATCGAGTTCTTCAGCCCCGAGTTCCAGCAGGTCCCAGAAGCGGTGCTGGCCATGATGGCTAGCATCGGCGTCCAGGTCGGGCAGTTCATCGAGCGCCGGCAGGCCGAGATGGCGTTGCACGCGCGCGAAGGGGAATTCCGACTCGCGCGCGAGATTCAGCAGCGACTGCTCCCCAAGGCCCCTCCCATCCTGCCCGGCTTCGCGATTGCAGGTACTTGTCATCCCGCCCAGGAAACTGGCGGGGACTACTACGACTTCATCCCCATGTCCGACGGACATCAGGGCATCGTCGTCGGCGATGCCAGTGGACACGGCATCGGGGCCGCGCTGCTAATCGCCGAAACCGGCGCTTACTTGCGCGGGCTCGCACTCACGCACACGGACCCCGGCACCATCCTCCGCCTCCTTAACAAGCGCCTCGCGGAGGATATCAGCACCGATCACTTCGTCACCCTGCTCTTCGCTTGCCTCTGTCCCAGCACGCGCTCGCTGGTCTATAGCAGCGCTGGACACTGGCCGGGCTATGTGCTCGACGCACAGGGAAAGGTGAAGCTCGCTCTCGACAGTACGAGCCTGCCCTTGGGCGTGGACTCCAGCGGCGACTTTTCCAACGGACCTGCGCTAACGCTTGATCCCGGCGAACTCGTCTTCCTGCTCTCCGACGGGATCGTCGAAGCGCCTTCAGGGGCTGGCGCGCTCTTCGGCATTGACCGGGTGCACGACGTGGTCCGGGTGCACCGCCATGAGCCGCCTGGCGAAATCATTGCCGCCCTCTTTCACCAGGTCCGCGAGTGGTCCCCCGGCGTCCAAGAAGACGACATGACGGCCATCGTCATCGAAGTAGGAGGGTAGGGTCGCTTGGTCGCGGCAGACAGCGGCGCGAACAACTGCAATTCCTCCAACGTGTTGATTTAGTAGGGCGATGAACAACGCACGGACTTCATTCGTGCCTCACGTGGTGCTGACCAGGGGCTTTCCCAGCGCAGGGGACGCCGCATCTGCGGGGCCGCCGCCTTCCAATTCGCCGCTGGTGTCGAAATACGCATCCTTCCCCTCTTCAAGAATCAACTCCGGCCTCATGGTCGCGAACAAATGCAGGCTGCGGGCGATGACTCCGGTCCAGCCAGTTTGATGGCTGGCGCCCAGGCCGGCGCCGTTGTCGCTGTGGAAGTACTCGTAGAACAGGATGTGATCGCGCCAGTTCGGGTCTTCCTGAAACTTCTGTGTGCTGCCGTAAACCCGCCGATGGCCGTCCTTGTCTTTGAGGAACTTGTTCGCGGGCCGGCGGCCGATTTCCTCTGCCACTTGGTACAGGTTCAGGCGTCGCCCGGAGCCCGTCGGGCATTCCACGGTGAAGTCATCGCCGTAGTAGATGTAGTATTGGACCATGGCGCGGATGATCAAGGCGTTGACCGGGATCCAGATGGGGCCGCGCCAGTTGGAGTTGCCGCCGAACATGCCGGTGTCGGATTCGGACGGCAGATAGGAGACACGGTACTCCTGGCCGCCGGCATGGAAGACATACGGATGCTCGGCGTGGAAACGCGACAGCGACCGGATGCCAAACTCGCTCAGGAACTCGTTTTCATCGAGCATCTTGGCCAAGACGCGGCGGAGTTTGGTTTCGTCCAGGATGGAAGCCAGTCGGCGGTCCCCGGTACAGCGGCGGGCGCCGACGAGCCCAGCTATCAGGGCCGGTCGATCCGGTCGTGGCGGAAACGCTTGGCGACGCCAATGACGGCGCGCGCCTGCGCGAGTGAGGGGGTAGTGCAGATGGGCATGGAATTGGCCGCCGCCCTGCCTGCTCTGGCCCTGGCGCTCAGGCCGTGGCCGAGTTGGGCCGGCTCCGCATGCGGTTGCTCGCAGCAATCCCCGCTTTCGGGCGGCGTTGCGAAACGCCGTCCGCACTCACGGAAATGAAGCCTTCCGCACCAGCGCCCTGCACGCCCTGACGCTGCTCGGGCGCGCGAGCACCTCGTAAGTGCCCGTGCTGGCCTCCCACATTGTCCTGAGGATAACCCGGTCAACCGGTCACTGCAATACCGTGAGCGACGAATGAAGTGAGTTCTTCGTTTTTGCTTGCACCGCAAGCGAAACTTGCCTCTAATTCAGCCGTGGCAGACGACGAAGGCCGTGTGTTTGGGGCCTCTTCAATGAACAATTGGCTGCTCAGCGAGTTCGAGCAAGACCACCTTCTTGGCCGGTGGTTGCGAGCAGACGTGAAAGGTTATAGGATCTTCTTTCTCGGCTTCGCAATTGGGGCTGTCTTGGTGTTCTTGAGCTACCTGGCTGGCGTTGCCTGTGAACGTGCTGACCTAAC
>JAKEHV010000007.1 GCA_022614915.1 Gemmataceae bacterium
CACAGGCCGGCGGGGTAATCGTGGACGAACACGGGCCGATCGAGCGATTCCAGGTGCGGCTCGACCTTGATCTCGAACAGCTTGTGCACGAGCACGTCGTGGTCGATGTTTTGCGTATTCAACCCGATGCCGTTGGCGACTTCGATGACGCCGGCATCATCGTCGAGCGCTGTGCCCACGCATCGCTGGAACAATGCCGGGTATGTCCTCCGGTCAAAAGGCGGCGTAAAGTCGATGGTGCGATCGGCGTACGGCAGAATCCTCTCGCCGCCGAGCGCGTCAATGCACGCGACGATCATTCCTTCGGTCAGCTCCATCATGGTTTCGTAGTTGCCGTATGCCTGATACAGCTCCAGCATCGTGAATTCAGGATTGTGCTTGGGGCTGATGCCTTCGTTGCGAAAGACGCGGCCGATTTCGTAGACCTTTTCGATGCCGCCGACGAGCAACCGTTTCAGATGAAGCTCCAGGGCGATGCGCAAGAAGAGGTCGATGTCGAGGGCATTGTGGTGCGTGGTGAACGGCCGGGCCGCCGCGCCGCCGGCAATGGAGTGCAATGTCGGCGTCTCCACTTCGACGTAGCCGCGCTCTTCGAGGTACGAGCGAATCCGGCGCACGATCTTGATGCGCTTCAGTGAGCGGTCGAGCACTTCCGGCGTGTAAATCAAATCGAGATAGCGATGCCGGAGCCGGAATTCCATGTCTTGCATGCCGCCCCACTTATCGGGGTGCGGCTGCAGTGACTTGGTGAGATAAGTGAGCTTCTCGGCGAAGATGGTCGGCTCGCCCATGCGCGTTTCGCCATAACTGCCGTCGACCCCTAAGAGGTCGCCTAGGTCGAGGTTCTCGGCGATGTGCCAACCGGTTTCGCCGACCTGCTTCTGGCCGATCATGATCTGCAAAGCGCGGCGTTCGTGCCCCTGCTTGTTGACGCGCGTGGGGATGGTCCAATCCCACAGGTCGACGAAGTAGATCTTGCCTTGCTTGCGCCGTGCGACGACGCGCCCCGCTGCCCGGACCTTTGGCCGTTGATCCTCGGCAGGCGCGATTGGCAAGCGCAGAATCTCCACGAGCGGCACGTGACCGTCGAAGCGCTGGCCCCACGGGTCGAGGCCTAACTCTTCGAGGCGATGCAACTTCTCCTGACGGCTGGCTTCGAAATTCTGCGCTTCGGACACGAGCTTTGGCTTTCTTGCGTGGTAAGTTGCGGCAAGAATTGGATTCTAGTCATCTCGCGAAAGCTGTCAATTCCAACGGCGGAATAGGAGAATGCTTGGAGAAATGGGAAGAATAGGCAACACCGCTTGCGGTTCGCGCTCGAGTCTGCCGTGAAGGGAATTCAATCGTTACTTGGCAAGCAACACCTGCAAGTGTCCGCACGAGGTGCAACTCCGGGCATGCCAATGAGCTGAAACGCGCGCCTCATCGTTGTCCCAGAGGCATTCGTACTCGGAAGCGAACGGCGGCGCGGCGGGAAAGGTCTCTAACGCGAAGGCGTTCTCGCCGCATAAAGGACAGGGGGTACCCTGAATCACGATGGTTTCCATGCCGGCGTCTCCCATCCAAAGAGGGCCCGTGCATCCAGTTTCTCAATTATAGGCCTCAAATTGCTTGGAAAATGCGGTTTCGGGAAATTCGCGGTATTTTCATGGCGACTACTTATCCCAAAACTCCAAACCACGGATTACACTGATAACACCGATGCGAACGCACGGGGCAATGGATTCGAAATGCGACTTTCTTTTCACTTGTCGTTGAGTATCTTTGCCGTGTTTCTGGCGCTCACCGGAATAAGTGTCGCGCAAAACGCTGCGTCCAACGCAAAGGACGCGTTTTTCGAAAAGCGCGTCGCTCCCACCTTGAAAAAGAACTGCCTGGAGTGCCACAACCCCGACACGTCGCGCGGCAGCCTCGACCTCTCCAGCCGGGCGTCGCTGTTGGAAGGCGGCGACAAGGGACCGGCCGTCATTCCTGGCAATGCCAAGAAAAGCCTGTTGGGCCAAATGATCGGCGGGCCGAAGCCGAAGATGCCGCGCGAGCGGCCGCCGTTGCCCGCGGAAGAGCGGGCCGACCTTTTGCGCTGGATCGACGACGGCGCGCATTGGCCAAAGGAAATCGTGCTTTACGCCAAAGCCCAAGAAGGCGACTCCTGGTGGTCCGCTCGGCCCTTGGTGCGTCCAGCGCTGCCCGAAGTGAAAGACGCAAAGTGGAGCGACAACCCCATCGACCGCTTCATTCTGGCCATGCTCGAAAGCAAGGGGATGAAGCCGAGCTCGGCCGCAGAACGCCATAACTTCATTCGCCGCGTGACGTACGACCTGCACGGCCTGCCGCCGACGCCGGAGGAAATCGGCGCATTCCTCAAGGACACTTCCCCGGATGCGTTCGAAAGGCTCATCGACCGGCTGCTCGCGTCGCCGCGCTATGGCGAGCGCTGGGGCCGGCATTGGCTCGACATCATCCACTACGCCGATACGCACGGCTACGACAAGGACAAACGCCGGCTGTGGGCCTGGCTGTTCCGCGACTGGGTCATCCGCGCATTCAACCAAGATCTTCCGTATCGCCGTTTTGTTCGCTATCAGTTGGCGGGCGACGTGCTCTTTCCAGACGATCCGGACGGCATCATCGCCACCGGTTTCGTCGTCGCCGGCCCGTGGGACTTTGTCGGCCACGTCGAGCTGCGCGAAGGCACGGTCGAAAAGGAAAAGACGCGCAACCTGGATCGCGACGACATGGTCGCCAACGCCATGTCCACGTTTTCCAGCATGACCGTGCACTGCGCCCGCTGCCACG
>JAKEHV010000335.1 GCA_022614915.1 Gemmataceae bacterium
CGGACAAAGTCGGCCAATCCGGCAGCAAATGGCTGGATGACAACAAGTGGATGCTCATCGGCGTCGGCGTGCTGGCGATCATCTTCATCTTCTTCCTGGTCATCTTCTTCAGCTTCTTGCGGCTGTGGATCCAGTGCTTTCTCACGCGGGCCAGCATCGGCATCTTCGATCTGGTCGGCATGAAGCTGCGCAACGTCGATTACTCGATGATCGTCCGCCAGAAAATCTCGCTGGTGCAAGCGGGAGTCAAAGTGACCACGCAAGAGATGGAGGCCCATTATCTGTCGCGCGGCAATGTGCCCAAGACCGCCGCCGCCGTCATCGCCGCCCACAAGGCCGGCATCGAGCTGCCGTGGCGGATTGCGGCGGCGATCGATCTGGCCGGCCGCGACGTGCTCGACGCGGTCAAGACCAGCGTCAATCCCAAGGTGATCGACTGCCCCGATCCCGCCAAGGGCAGGCCCACGCTCGACGGTGTTTGCAAGAACGGCATCCAGCTTCGGGCCCGCGCCCGCGTGACGGTGCGCACCAAGCTCGATCGGCTGGTCGGCGGCGCCACCGAGGAAACCATTATTGCCCGCGTCGGCGAAGGCATTGTCAAGGCCATCGGCTCCGCAGAGCATCACGCCGACGTGCTCGCCAACCCCAACATGATTTCGCAAGCCGTCTTGAAGAACTCTCTCGACGCGCAGACGGCGTTCGAAATCGTCTCGATTGACGTCGCGGAAATCGACGTAGGCGCGAACATCGGCGCCGAGCTGCAGGCGAACCAGGCTGCCGCCGACCTGCGCGTCGCTCAGGCCAAGGCGGAAGAGCGCCGCGCCGCTGCCGTCGCCCGCGAGCAGGAAATGAAGGCCCTGGTCGAGGAAAACCGGGCCAAGGTCGTGCTCTCCGAGGCAGAAGTGCCGCTGGCCCTGGCGCAGGCGTTCCGCAGCGGACACTTGGGCGTCATGGACTATTGGAACCTGCGCAACGTGCAAGCCGACACCGAAATGCGCAGTTCCATCGCCGGCGGCGGACAGGGCAACAGCCGCACAAACCCACCCACGAGTTAGGATCAAGGAGCCGCGCGCATAAGCAAGCGGTCAGAAGGGAGCAACGATGGATGATTGGATCAAGGTCGTCTTTCTTTTGGTTCTCGTCGCGGCCGGGCTCGTGAAGCACTTCGCCGATCGAAAAGAGGAGAAAACGCGCCGGCAACAGGAGCGACCGGCGCCGCCTCCGCCCCCTCCGGATGCGGATCGAGAAGGCGCGCCGCAATTTCCGGAAGAGCGCATTGAGCACGCGGAAATGACCTACGAAGAAGTCCGACGGCCCACGCAGCGCAAGGCGCCGCCCAAGACGCGGCCCAAGCCGCCGCCGTCGCCGCCGGATGTCGTGCCGCGTCCCAAGGCGGATATTGCAGAAGCGCTGTCTCGGCTGGGGACTAAGGGGAAAAAGCAGGCACAGGCGACGCTACCTCCGGTCGCCTCACAGGGGAGAGGGGTCGGGAGTGAGGCAACGCTGCCCAAGTCGGCATTGGCGCTCCCGCCTGAAACCAGCTCGCGAATAAGCGAATTCGAGAAGAGACTCGAAAAAGCGGCGAGCGCACTAAGCCCGCTTCCGACGGCCGCCAATTCGCCAGTGCTCAGCAGCGTGGCCCGGCCTCCGGTCCCCCAGGCGGTGCAGAAACTGCATCAACTCTTGCGCGACCGCAGCAACCTGCGCGTCGCCTTTCTCTTGCGCGAGATCTTCGAACCGCCGCTCGCCAAACGGCATCGGCGAACCTAAGCGCAAAAAAAATCGGCCAGGCATCCGCGTGCCTGGCCGATCCACTTTCGCCTGCCTTCTTAGAGGTTCGCGCGTTTCTCTTCGACCGCCGTCTTGATCCGTTCGCCCAACAGGGCCACGTCAAACGGCTTCTTGAACGATTCATTAAACCCGAAGTTGACGAGGCTTTCGGGACTGGCTTCGTCTTCGCTGGCCAAGGCCACGATCAGGGTCTGCTCGTAAGCGGGATTGCGGCGGAGGTTGCTGGAGATCTGCAAGGCTTCGCTGCGGCCCATGGCCAGGTCGATGATAATGGTATCGGGATGAAAACTTTCGGCCTGGATGCCGGCTTCGAAACCGCTGTGGGCCAGCTCGTATTTGTAATCGTCCGCCTCGGGCAACGTTTCCTTGACGCGCTCGACGAAAAGCTTGTCGGCGCCGATGATCAGGATTTTGTGCAGCCCTTCTTCCTCTAATTCTCCCAAGGGCATGCCGTGCTCTTTGAGGAATTTGATGAGGTGCTCGCGGGGAATGCGGCGGTCCTGGCTGCCGGGAATGCGGTAGCCGCGGAGCCGGCCGGAGTCAAACCATTTACTCACCGTCCGTGGCGCGACTTTGCAGATTTTCGCGACTTGGCCGGTGGTAAAGACTTTTTTCATGGCAGGCACTCCAGTATAAGTGTTCCGTTTGTTCCTGACCGGGCCGTGCGGGTCGCCGCAGCCAGGATCCAGTCCCGCCACCAAGGGCTAGTGTCGCGGCCAGAGGGGGAATTCTCCGCCGCGTGAAAGTAGCAACTCGCCTGGCGAATTGCCGCCTCCTCACGTGCAGGTGAGGTCTACTCGGGGTCGCGCCCTGCGGGGGGTGCGGGTCACACCTCGCGGATGGTGTCGCAAAGGCCGCCCGGTGCCGGCCCTCTCGCCGGACCATGCCGCCTATGGTCATGCACCACGGTTAGTTGTGGTATCGGCAGGGTGCGCCTCCAAGATGAGAAAAAGCCCACAACTTGGGGAGGTTTTGCGGATTCGCTTTTTTGTGCCCTTTCTTCGACTTGCCCGGCTTGAACCTGAAAACGCCAAAGCGGATGGCCTGGGCAAGAGGGACCATCCTCCACGACGCGCGCCGCGCCAAAACCTTGCAACAAGCTGTCAAGACCGGAATGAACGGAATTGTGGCCTCGTCCGCGGTCCTGTTCCGCCTGCATTATAAAGAGCGCGGACAAGAGGCGTCGCCGATCCCGCCTGCTTGGAAACGGCTCACCCCGCATTCTTGCGAATGCGGCTACGACAATTCGAACGTAGCGGAATCTGCATTTCTTGCTTGCAGCCACGTCCGCCCTATGGCAAAATTCTCCTTCCCACCGACGTTAGGAATCGCAGTCAACAAAATCAGACCCGTTTACCAATCCGCGGGAACTATCTCCCAGTTGCCCACACACCCGCGGACAAAGACATCGGGATATGGCGGAACAGCAGTCCGGCGTGTTGTTGCACTTGCGCCAACTTTTGGATACACACGCCGCCAAAAACCTGTCGGACGGCCAGCTCTTGGCGCAGTTTGCCGCCGAGCGCGATGAGGCCGCATTCGCCGCACTCATGCAGCGTCATGGCCCCTTGGTGTACGGCGTGTGCCGGCATGTCTTGGGCCACGAGCACGACGCCGAGGACGCGTTTCAGGGCACCTTCCTGGTGTTGGCGCGCCGAGCGGAATCCATCCGGCGGCAGAACTCCGTGGCCGGCTGGCTGCACGGCGTGGCCTATCGCGTGGCGCTCAAGGCGCGGCAAAGCGCGGCGCGGCGGCGCGAGCGCGAAAGCCAAGCCGCGCGACCCGAGAGCGAGCGTCTCGCGTCGGAACATGCTTGGCGCGAGCTGCAAGCGATTCTCGATGAAGAGCTGCAACGTCTCGGCGAAAAGTACCGCACCCCCTTTGTCTTGTGCGTCCTGCAGGGCAAGAGCAAGTCGGAAGCCGCGCGCGAGCTGGACTGGAAAGAAGGCACGGTGTCGAGCCGGCTGGCGCAGGCGCGCAAGGTGTTGCAAACTCGCTTGGCGCGCCGCGGTGTGACTTTGTCCGCCGTCTTATGCGGCCTGGAAGTGGCCAAAGAAGGCGCCGGCGCCGCAGTGCCGGCGCTCGTTTTCGTCCAAACGCTGCGCGCCGCCCTGGCCTTCGTCGCCGGCCAGGCGGTCAGCGACGCCGCCAACGCCGTCGCCCTGGCGGAGGGGTTGCTCCAGTCGATGGCTAGTCGCTTCAAAGTAGGCGCGGCGGTGCTGGTCGCCATATTGCTGGCCGGCACCGCGACGGTGTTGTACTTTCGGCCGCCGCCCGAGAGCTCGACGCCGCAGTTTCCCGAAGCTCCGAAAAATGGTCCCGATGTTGTGGAGGCGCCAAAGGCAGAACAGCGCGTCCAAGAGATGACCGTGAACGGCCGCGTCGTCGGCCCGGACGGCAAGCCGCTGCCCGGCGCGCGCGTGGCCGTCGTCGCGGCCGAGTATCCCCGGGCGGGCGAGTTCGACAGGTCGAATGCACTCAGCATGAAGTTGTTCGGGGAGGGAAGTGCGGACGCTCAGGGCCAATTTCGCCTCACCGTGCCCCAAGCAACCGGAGAGCACTACCGACTGAACGCGATCGCCAGCGCACCGGGATTCGCCCTCAGTTCGAGCATGGCGGACCCAGGCCGAGTGACGGCCAGCGAGCATTCGTTGCCGGTCCAGCTTGTACCGGCCCAGTCCATCCGGGCTCGGCTAATCGACCAGAAGGGCCATCCCGCAGGAGGGGTGGAGATCCACGTGTTGGGAATGGCGCGCGGGGGTGCAAGCGGAGTGTTCTTGCATTACTCGGAGCCGCCTGTCCCACTGCCGGGCTGGCCCAATCCGGTGACCACGGATGACGAGGGCTATTTCACACTCCACGGCATCGGCCCGCACACGCAGACATATCTCCAGGTCCGCGACGTGCGCTTCGCCACGCAGTGGCTGACACTTTCGACCGGGATGACCGAGAAGGCGGAGGCGACGGTGCTGCGCGCGCTGCCGCCGCGCGTTTTGGAAGGGCGGATCATTGCCGAGGACACTGGCCTGCCCTTGGCCGGTGTCACCGTGGTTGCCCAAACCACGCCCGAGAGCGCCCCAATTCTGGCAAGCCGAGCGGAAGGGCAGACCGACAAGAACGGCCGCTTCACGGTGCGGCCGTTTCCCGGGAAAAGCTACGAGGTTTGGGTTTATCCGCCGTCGGAGATGCCTTACCTGGTCGTATCACAACGATTGCAATGGCCCGCCGGCGCGGTGCGGCACAAGTCCGATTTATCCTTGCCGCGCGGTGTCCTGGTGCGCGGCCAAGTCGCGGAGGCGGACTCAGGCAAGCCTGTGGCCGGCGCTGCCATAAAGTACGAGTCCTCTTTGACGCGCCATCCAAGGCGGCCCGATCCATCGACCCGGTGCTGGACTCGCGATGCACGCACGCGTCCGGACGGGTGCTTTGAGCTTGCCGTTTTTGACGGAACCGGACACCTGCTCGTGAAGGCCGCCACGCCGGATTTCATCCCTGTTGAGACCAACTCCGGGGTTCTCCTGGGCGGCAAGGAGGGAGGTACGCCGTATTTCCCCGATGCCCTTTTGCCGCTGCAGTTAGCGCCAGCGGCCGAACCGCAGGTGTTCGCCATTGCATTGCGCCGCGGCGTGACCCTGCGCGGGCGCGTCCTGCGATCGGATGGCAGGCCTGTGGCGTCCGGGTTGCTCTTCACGCCAAACTACATGACGTACGGAATGGAGTCGAAGGGCCACCCCGTTCTGGTCCGAGCCGGGCGATTTGAGCTGCCTGGCTGCGACCCCGGCGGGAGCGTGCCCGTTTGGATCTTCGACCCAGACTCCAAGCAAGGCGCGCAAGTCAAATTGCCCGCCAGGTCGAAAGACGAACCCGAAGTGCGCTTGGCGCCTTGCGTTTCCGCGCAGCTGCGCTTGCTCGACCTCGACCGCAAGCCCGTAACCCGGCCGAAGCTGATGGTGGAGTTAGTGCTCCGGCCCGGGGATGACATCAACGAATCGCTGCAGATGGGAACCCAGGTCCGCCTGACGGTTCGATCCCCGATGCTATATGGCAGCAACTACGAGCCAACAGAATCAAAGGAAGGCTGGCTCACGCTTCCCCACCTGATTCCCGGAGCAACCTACCTAGTACGAGCACAGGAGCAGCTTGGCTGGCCCACCAAAACAACCTTCCAAGCGCCTCATACCGGCGTTGCACAGTTGGGCGAAGTCGTCATTAGCCCGCGCGTAACCGGCGCCGATTTCTAGAAACTATTTCTCTTACTTTGTTCAGTCCGTGCCCAGGGAGTACACCATGACTCTTTTCCAGAATCCCCGCCACTCGTCTAACCGTTCCCGCGCGCACTCCACCGGCAAACGGCCTCGGCGCTTTCGGCCGGTCCTGGAATGCCTCGAAGATCGAACGGTGCCCGCCATCTTCCTCGTCAACACGGTGCTCGACACGATTGACGTCAACTTGGGCGACGGACTGGCGCGCGACGTGAACGGCAACACGTCGCTGCGGGCGGCGGTCATGGAGGCGAACGCTCTCGCCGGCGCGGACACCATCGAATTGCCGGTAGGAACGTTCGCGCTGACGCGCGTCGGCTCGGGCGAGGCTCTGGCCGTAACGGGCGACCTGGACATCACGGATCACCTGACCATACGCGGGGCGGTCACGGGCGCGAGCATTATCATGGCCGATTCGCCCGCCGGCCTCAACGACCGGATTTTCGACTTGCCGATCGGCGGCGGTTCCAGCAACCGCCGGGCGGTCAACTTCGAAAATCTGCACCTTAGAGGCGGCATCGCCCAAGGCATAGGCCCGTCGTCCACGTTAGAAGATCGCGGCGGCGCCATTCGCATCGATTTCTTCAACGCCGTCAACATCACCAATGTGCTTTTCACCAACAACTCGGCGCCGCGAAGTGCGCCGGGCCTAGTCTTCGGATTGGGCGGCGCCATCCAAAACAATGGCTTTCTAACCATCGACAGCAGCCGTTTCGAAAACAACCAGGCCAGCAACGGCGGCGGCGCCATCTATGCCGGCGGCACGCCGGCGCAGGTGACGATTCGCAACAGCACGTTCGTGGACAACTCGGCGATCAGCGGCGGCGCCATCATGAATCACGAGCCGATGACCATTGACAACAGCACCTTCGCGCGCAACGTGGCGAGATTCGGCACGGGCAGCGGCCAGGGCGGCGCCATCGACAACAACGGCGGCGGCAATCTGACGCTCACCAACTGCACGCTCTCGGACAACATTTCGCTTTTCGGCGGCGCCATCTCGAATTTCGAAACCTTGACGGTCCAAGCCAGCACGATAGCCGGCAATTCCGCCGGCTCGCGCGGCGGCGGCATCTATGCCTCAACCCTTGGCGCCGTCACCCTGGAAAACTCCATCATCGCCCTCAACACACACGTAAACAGCGGACCCGACATCAACGGTCAGGTGCGCAGCCTCGGTCACAACCTGATCGGCAATTCCACCGATGCCAGCGGCTTCCTCGCTTCCGATATCCTCAACGTCGATCCCCGACTGGGCGGCTTGGCCAACAACGGCGGGCCGACGCAAACCCGGGCGCTCTTGCCCGGCAGTCCGGCCATCGACGCCGCCAACACCGCCACCGCGCCCGCCACGGATCAGCGCGGCATCAGCCGGCCGCAGGGCGCCGCGTCCGACATCGGCGGCTACGAGCTTTTGGCCGGCAACCGCGCGCCCATCGCCCAGGACCAGTCGGCCAGCACCAACGAGGACACGGCTCTGGCCGGCACGCTCGTCGCCACCGACTCCGACGGCGACAACCTCACCTATGCCATTGTCGCTACTCCGGCCCACGGCACCGTGCAAGTCAACGTCACAACCGGCGCCTTCATATACACGCCCAATGCGAACTACAACGGGCCGGACAGCTTCGCTTTCAAAGCCAACGACGGCGAGTCCGACTCGAACGTCGCGACCGTCACGATCACCGTCAACGCCGTGAACGATCCACCCGTCGCCGCGAACGACGCCTTCACGGCGACCGAAGACATCATCCTGCAGATTCAGCAGCCTGGCGTCTTGGTCAATGACACCGACGTGGAAGGACAAGCGCTGACCGCGGTGCTGGTAGCGCAGCCCGCCAATGGCTTGGTGACCATGAATGCGAATGGCTCGTTCAGTTACCGGCCGCGGTTCGACTTCAACGGCACCGATACCTTCACTTACCGGGCGCGCGACTCGGCGGGAGCGGACAGCAACATCGCCACCGTGACCATCACGGTCAACGCGGTCAACGATGCGCCGCGCCCGACACCGATCATCACGCGCGTGACCACCGACGAAGACGTGGCCATCGGCGGCCAGTTGACAGCGGTCGATCCTGAGGGCGATCCGTTCACCTTCTCCTCCCCACCCGAGTTTGCCCCCGAGCACGGCAGCGTGACCGTGAACGCGAACGGGACCTGGACCTATACGCCGAATGCGAATTACTACGGGCCGGACATCTTCGGATACCGCGTCACGGACAACCATGGCGCTTCCAACGTCGGCGCTGTCGAAATCACCATCAAGCCGGTCAACGACGCCCCCGTAGCGGTGAGTGATGCGTACAGCGTCGACGAAGACGGATCGCTGGTCATCAGCGCGTCGCCGGTGTCGCGGCTGCACATGTTCAGCGACCCCGGCGATTTCATCGGTCAGGGACTAATCTGGGACTTCACGCCTGCAACCGCGGCTTTCTCCGCCCGGACCAACTTCGACAACGGCGTCGAAGTCCTGGTCGATCCGCCTGGCGTTGTCGAACGTTGGACATTGAATTTCGCCGCACCGGGCAGCGTGCCGCTCACGCCCGGCGTCTATCTCAATGCGACGCGCTTTCCGTTCCAGGCGGACACGGAACCGGGCCTCGACGTGTCCGGCTATAGCCGCGGCCTCAACCGGCTGCGCGGGCAATTCACGATTTACGACGTGGCCTATGGGCCGGGCTCGACGGTCACGCGTTTCGCCGCCAGCTTCGTTCAGCAGAACCACAATTTCGACGACACCCTTGACCCGCCGCTCCACGGATCGATCGTGTTCAACTCGACATTCGGGGCCGGCGCCGGCGTGCTCGCCAACGACACCGACGTGGAGGGCGACATACTGCCGTCCGCCGTTTTGATCAGCGGCCCGGCCCACGGAGCCCTGGTGTTCAACGGCGACGGCTCGTTTACGTACACACCAACGGCTAACTACAACGGCCCTGATTCTTTCACCTACAAAACCACGGACGGGCTCGCCCAATCCAACACGGCAACGGTCAACATCATCGTCAACGCGGTCAACGATGCCCCGGTTGGCAATCCGGACAACTACAGCATTGACGAAGACAACACGCTGACTGTCGCTGCGCCTGGTGTGCTCGGCAACGACACCGATGTGGACAGCGCCACGCTCTCGGCTGTCCTGGTCAGCACGACCAGTAACGGAGGCTTGTCTTTCAACAGCGACGGTTCGTTCCGTTACACGCCCAACAGCAACTGCAACGGCACGGACTCCTTCACCTACAAGGCCAATGACGGCGCGCTCGACAGCAACACCACGACGGTCACCATCTGGGTCAATGCGGTCAACGACGCCCCCCGCGCCCAAGACCAGACGCGCATCACGAACGAAGACACGACGCTCACCGATACCCTGCCCGCGTCCGACGTCGACGGCGACGCGCTTACGTATGCCCTTGTCAGCGGTCCCGCGCACGGAGTCGTGACGGTCAACGGGACGACGGGCGTCTACTCCTATACGCCGGCTGAAAACTATCACGGTCCGGACAGCTTCACCTTTAAGGCCAATGACGGACAGCTGGACTCCAACACGGCGACGGTGAGCATCACGGTCGATTCCGTCAATGACGCTCCGGTCGCCGTGAACGACAGCTACAGCACGACTCAAGGCGTGACGCTGAACGTGCCGGCGGCGGGAGTGCTCGGCAACGACACCGACATTGAAGCGAATGCCTTGGCCGCGGTCCTGGTGAGCGGGCCGCAAAACGGCAGCCTGACCCTAAACAGCGACGGCTCGTTCATGTACACTCCGGCAAGCGGCTTCAACGGCACGGACAGCTTCACCTACAGGGCCAACGACGGCCTGACGGTCAGCAACGTCGCCACGGCGACGATTTTGGTTGCCCCGACGACGAGTGTCGCCGGCAAAATCACGGGGTCCGGCAGCCTCGACGACGGCTTGCGCAGATTCGATATTCACGTCGATTCGAAGGAAAGCCGCGGGCGGTTTGAGATTCACGGCGACATCGAGTACTGGGATCACCAGCACGGCCTTCACTTGGAGAGTACGTCGATTACGTCGCTGTCCATCTCGGAAAACGGTAGGGTCGGCATTATCACGGGCGCGGCGCGCGTCAACGGCCGCACCGGCTACACCTTCACCGTGATCATCGAGGATAACGGCGAAGGCGTCCGTAGCGAGGACAAGTTCCGCATCCTCATCACCGGACCCGATGGTTTCCAATACGACAGCATCGATTGGGCTTCCGCGGCTGGCATTGTGGAAGGCGGCAACATCCAGATACATCGGCGGCGTTGAGGAAGGATGCTTGCTCGGTGATTATCAATCACCGAGCTTCTTTCGCTTCTCCGCGATGAGCGCCAATAACGCTTTCTGCGGATCGGCGAATTTTTTGACTCCCTCCGCCATGAGCACCTCTTCCAATTTGCGAAGATCGACAAGGCGTTCGATCTCGTCGAGCACGTCTTGGGGAGGCATCCCATCGACCTGTCGTGTGAAAGTGCGGCCGCTCTTCTCGACGTCGACGTTGGTGGCGGGCGGATTGGTCTCGATGTCACTGCCGGCAAACGCTTCGACGTACTTCCACGGCGGATCGGACTTCTTCTTCGTGCCGGTGCTGGCAAAGATCATTTCTTGTTGAAGCGGCAGCTTCTTATCCGCCCAGTAGCGATGGTTCATTTGCCAAATCCGTTTGGCATTGACGATGCCAACCAGCCCTTGGGCCTTCGTTGACAGGTCTGGCACATGCTCCTCGGTGTAAACGTCCACGCGGCTGACGAAGATGCTGTAGACCGATTTGAAAAGTTCGAGAGATTTGCGCTCCTGCGCGCCGCGCCAAGCGGCATCACGCGCCAGCGTGTATTGCCGCGGCGTGAAAATCAGCGTGACATTGATGGTCACTCCCTCCGCGACCAGGTCTTCGAGCGCCGCCAAACCAGCCGGCGTCGCGGGCACCTTGATCATGCGGTTCGTATGCCCCGCGCTCCACTTTTTGCCCAGCTCCACGTATTGCCGGGTGCGCTCTTCCGGCGGCAGATTCAGGGCAGGATCTTCCAAAAGCGGGTCGAGCTCAAAGCTCACGTACCCGTCGTTGCCTTTCGTTGTTTGCCAAACCGGCTCGAACACCTTTTGTGCCTGGCGGACGAGCTGATCGGTCAAAGCCCAAGCGATGTCGGCATCACTCAAGCCTTGACGCAAAAGGCGCGCAAGGTCGGCGTCGAAGCGTCCGGTTTTGACGAGGTCGGCGACGATGATCGGATTAGAAGTTGCGCCCGTAGCGCCCAAGGCGCGGTTCTGGGCGATGAGTTCCGGATCGACGGAATCCAGCCACAGCTTGGTGCCGGATTGGATGAGCGATTGTAAGGGAGTGGCCATACTAGACCTCCATGTACTTGAAAACAAAGGAAACTACCCCCCTTTCTGCCATTCTATCAATGCTTCGATCATGTCGTCACTGGTTGCCGTCTTGGCTTCGACGGCGACTGGCAAGCCCAGGGCGCGAATGTCCGCACTGGTAACCGGACTGATGCTGACCAGTCGCGTGCGTCCGGACAGGATGCGTTGCCGGCAGGCATCATCCAGCGCGGCGAGAATCGCCTTGGCGATGTTGGAGCTGGTCAGCGTGATGAAATCTATCTCACCGCGCCGCAGTTGATCCAGGGCCGGGTGATTCGGCTCGATGGCGTCGACCTGCGCATAAACCGCGATCTGCTCGACGGTGCCAGTCTTCGCGAGTTCCTGCCTGAGTACGTCGCGACCGCGGTCGGCGCGGGCCAGCAAAATGCGCGCACCGGGTTTGATCTTTTCCAGAAGCGCAGCAGCCAGGTCCTCGGACTGATACTTGGCCGGCACCAAGTCCCCAAAAAGATGAAAGCTCCGCAGCGCCGCCGCGGTCTTGGGCCCGATGGCGGCCAGGCGCGTTTGTCCCAGAGCCCTGAGGTCGCGTCTTTGGTGCAGCAATCTGCCGAGGAAGGCATAAACGCCGTTGGCGCTGGTGAAGACCAGCCAGTCGTAGCGCTGCAAATCGGCGATGGCGCGATCCACAGCCGCCCAATCCATGGGTTCACGGATTTCCACGGCCGGCAACACGATCGGCACAGCGCCCAGTGCCGCCAACTTGGTCACCAGGTCGCCGGCTTGCTGCTTGGGCCGCGTCACGAGCACGCGCTTGCCGAAGAGCGGCAGTTGTTCGAACCAGGCGACTTCCGGTCGCAGGGACACCACTTCGCCGACAATGATCAAAGCGGGCGGCGTGATGCCGGCGTTTTTGGCTACGAGCGGCAACTCGGCGAGCGACGCTTCGATCGTTTGCTGCGCGCCCGTGCTGGCCCAATGAACGGCTGCGGCCGGTGTTTGCGGGTTCTTGCCGTTTTCGATCAGGGCTTTGGCGATGCGTTCCAGGCGGGCGATGCCCATGTAGAAAACAAGCGTGCCGGGAAACCGAGCGAGCGCCTGCCAATCGAGGACGCTTTCGGGTTTGCCGGGATCTTCGTGGCCGGTGACGATGGCGACAGCGCTGGCGTGTTTCCGATGCGTAAGCGGGATGCCGGCGAAGGCCGCCGCGCCCAAGGCCGCGGTGACGCCGGGGACGATTTCGAAGGGGATGCCGGCCGCGTGGAGTGCCTGCGCCTCCTCGCCGCCGCGACCAAAGACTAATGGATCGCCCCCTTTCAGACGCACTACGATCTTGCCTTGGCCTGCGTGGGCGAGCATCAAGTCCTGGGTCGGTTGACTGCGCTCGACATGATCGGCCCCGAGCTCGACGACGCCGATCTTCTCCGCGTGCGTCGGCGCGAAATCCAAAAGGGCCGCCGGCGTCAACTTGTCGTAAATCACCACATCCGCTTGCCGCAAGCATTCCACCGCGCGCAAGGTCGCCAACCCCGGATGACCGGGACCGGCGCCGACCAGGAAAACTCGTGGAAGCATGGTCAGTGGTCAGGTGTCAGGGGTCAGGCGTCAGGGGTCAGGAGTCAGAAATCAGGGGGGTGGTTTCTGACTCCTGACGTCTGACCCCTGACTCCTGGATTATACTTCGATCATCTCTTCCGACTCAGAGGATTCCCACAGGGAATCGGAGGAAGGCGGCGACAGGGTGCACAACCAGATGCCGAGTTCGTACAGAAGGCCCATCGGCACAAGCAGGAACAGCATGCTGAAGGCGTCGGTCGACGGGGTGATGACCGCGGAGAAAATCGCCATCACGAACCAGGCCATGCGGCGCTTGTTTCGGAAGGACTCGACGTCGAACAAGCCGATGCGATTGACGAACATCATGACAAGCGGCGTTTGGAACGAAATGCCGAACACAAGCGGCATGAAGATGGCGAACCCGAGCCACTCGTTCAGGCGCAAATCGGGCTGCAGGCCGAGCCATTCGTTGAACCACAATAGGGCGGCAATCGCCTTGGGCAGCACGATGAACTGGCATACGAGCACGCCCGTCAGGAACAGGCCGAGGCTGAAGGGCAGATAGATGTTGACCAGCTTCTTTTCGTGCGGATAAAGCCCCGCCGCGATGAACGACCAAATCTGGTAAAACACCCATGGACTCGCCAATACTAGACCGGTCAGGAGCGCCACTTTGAAGTAAACGATAAACGCTTCCTGCACGCTGAGGGTCGATAGCCGCGGCGGGCGCATGAGATTGTTCATCGTTTGCAACGACGGCACCAGTTCCATGATATTGGGGACGAGAAGTCCCACTCTTATCAAATCGGCGCCCGGAATCTCCTCGTAATTGACCAAGTCCGCCACGCCCAGGCGCAGGAGTAGAGAGTCGTACGCCCTTGTTACCTTCTCAAGAACCGGACTAGTTTTCGGCGCGAGACCCAGAACCTCTCGTAATTCCTTTATCGGCAAGAGAATCGTCAACTTGGTCGGCCGCTGGTTCTCGAAGGCGTTGCTGTCCAGCATCTTCTGTATTTCCCGCGCCCGTTCGGCGTTGTAGCGATCGTAGAACACGCCGAGTTGCTGCTCGACCGGAGCGGCAATCACGTACAGCACCGGCTTGGCGATAAAGAGCGACGCCAGCACCGCGATGACAAAGCCGTAAATCGCCCGCAACAGGTGGCTGCGCAAGTCTTCGATGTGCTCGCCGAACGTCATGCGCGTGTCGGAGAACATGTCGTCGGGATCGGGATGGTTGTTTCCCGTGTGCATGGCAGGCTGGTCTTTTTAGTGCGAGGGTAGGCTAATCAATCCTATTCCCGGCCAGGTAAGTTCTCAAGTTGCGCAAGATTAAAGATCGGCAAGGATAGCCGTTATTTGGGACAAACGCTAAGTCAATGGCTTGTTTGACTCTTCGGCGTCCTAGTTCTAACAGCGCGCGCCGCGGACCGTATGGCCATCGAACTTCCCAAACACCTTCTGCAAGATCCAATCACCCGGCACATGCGCACGGACTATCCCAGGCTGCGTCCGGAGATGACAGTAAACGAGGCATTGTGCCGGTTGCGGCAGGAAGGTGTCGGCGAGAAGATCGTCTATTTCTACGTGCTCGACGGCGAACAGCGGCTCGTCGGAGTCTTGCCGACACGGCGATTATTGACCGCGGACTTGGACAAACGCCTCGACGAGCTGATGATCGGCAAGGTTATTGCCGTGCCGGATTCCGCCACGGTAAGCGACGCCTGCGAGTTTTTCGTGCTGCACAAGCTGCTGGCGTTTCCGGTGGTCGACACAGTCGGCCGCATGATTGGCCTAGTCGACGTGAACTTCTTCACCGAAGAGATGTTCGACATGGCGGAGCGCGAGCAAGCGGATTCCCTGTTCGAAGCGCTGGGCTTCCATCTTGCCCAGGTGCGCGACGCCAGCCCGATTCGCGCCTTTCGCTACCGTTTTCCCTGGCTGCTGGCCACCATCGCCAGCGGCACACTGTGCGCATTGCTCGCCAGTGCCTTCGAAATGACGCTCGCGCAGAGCCTGGTATTGGCGTTCTTCCTGACATTGGTCTTGGGACTGGGTGAAAGCGTCAGCATGCAATCGATGACAGTTACCATCCAGTCTTTGCGCAACATCCGGCCCACGCTTACGTGGTATTTGCGCGCGTTATGGCGCGAGGCGGGCACCGCGTTTCTTTTGGGGGCAGGCTGCGGTTTGACTGTCGCGCTCATTGTCTGGGTATGGCGCGGTGAGCCCCTGGCCGCGCTGGTCATCGGACTGGGTATACTCGGTTCGCTCGTTTCCGCGTGTGTTATTGGACTGAGTATTCCGGCGCTCTTACATGCGCTGCGGTTGGATCCAAAGATCGCCGCTGGACCCATTTCCTTGGCGCTAGCTGACATTTGTACCCTGCTCTTCTATTTTTCGCTGGCTGCAATGTTGTTATGATCGTCGCAAATCCGTGCCTATTGATATTGGAAGTGGTTGGATGACAATCAATACGCGCTTTGGTGAGATTTTTTGGCCGGATTGGCGTCTTGTTAACGTAGAAGAAGCGGAGCGGTTGGTTTCGCCAGTCGTCGGCTATCGGACTTTCTGGCATGATTGTGCGTTTTGGAAAACTCTACTGGCTTTTCGCTCGTCGGAATCGGATAATAGGGTGGCTTTGTTCCCGCATCACGGGAGGTTGATCATGTCGCCAACGCCGCGGGTTTTGATCCAGAAACAAGTGCAGCGGGTCCGCCGCCGTCTATTGTGGCAAAAGCTGTTGGAGACGCTGGTGCTCTATTGGGCCGCGGGCTTGGGCGTTTGCGCCGTGTGGTTTGTGGCGCGGCCGTTCCTCGGCGTCGCCGCCGGGGGCTGGGCGCAGTGGGGCATTCCGGCTGGAGTGCTGGCGGGCAGCACCTTGGCAGCAGTCCTTTGGTCGATCCTGCGCGCGCCCCAGTTCGTCGAAGCCTCGCTGGCCTTGGATCGCGAATTCGATCTGCAGGAACGCGTCACCACGTTTTCCCTGCTCACCGTGGAGCAAGCGGACAGCCCCGCCGGTCACGCCCTGCTGGAAGACGTGCGCCATCGCGTGGAAACACTCGACGTGCCGGGCCGATTCCCCATCAGCCTGCGCTGGAAAAAAGGCCTCATGCCCGTGTGCGCCGGACTGCTTGCGTTTGCCGCCAGCTTCTTCAATCCGTCTTTCAGCACCGCCAACAACAATAACGGCAAGCGCCTCGACACCACGGTCAACCCCAAGGAAATTCAAGAACAGCTCGAAAACCTGCGCAAGGTGACGTCCAAGAAATTCGACGAGGAGCTGAAGTCAGAGAAGCTCAAGGAACTCGAACAGGAATGGGACAAACTGTTGCAGAAGCCGCTCGATCCCAACAACAAAGATCAAGTCCGCGAGCGCACCCAGGACATGCGCAATCTCGAAGAAAAGATCAAGGAACGCATCCAAGACCTCAAGGACAAAACCGAATTGGGCAAGGACCTCAAAAAGGCCTTGGAAAAACTGGCCCTCGACAAGCTCGGCAAGAAACTGCAAGACGGTCCGGCCAAGGATTTGGAAGACGCGCTCGCCAAGGGCAAGTTCGACAAAGCCCAGGACATCCTCGAGAAACTGCAAAAGCAATTGGAAGAGAATAAGCTCAACAAGGAAGAAATGAACAAGCTGGCCGAGCAATTCAAAGAGCTGCAAGACAAGCTCAAGCGCCTTGCCGATCAGAAGGACAAAAAGGATCAGCTCAAGAAAGACTTCGAAGACGGCAAGATCAACAAAGAGGAATTGGCGCGCGAGATGGAAAAGCTCGAGCAAGAGGCCGAGGAAATGAAGGGCCTGGAAGAGTTGGCGGACCTGTTCGGCGAATGCAAAGATTGCATGGGCGCCGGCAACAATCTCAAGGCCGGCAAGCTCATGAAGGCCGCTTTGGACAAACTGAAAGAAATCGAGCTTTCCGAGGATGAATTGCGCCGGCTGATACGCGACGCGGAATTGCTCGAAGCCGCGCGCATGCAAATGCTGGCCGCCTGCCAGGGCGATCCCAACATGCTCAAAAACGGCATGGGCGAGGGCAAACAGCCCGGCGGCGTCCGGCCCGTCGGTGACGAGCCCGACAGCAAAATCGTCGATGGCCGGCAGAAAGGCGAAGTCGATCCCTTAGGCCAGCAGAAGATTACAGGATTTAGCCGGGGAGGGACATTTAAGAAAATACCTGCCAAGGAAGTGGGCGGCGCTTTCAAGCAAGCCGTCCAAGAAGCGCCCGAAGCCATCGAACGCCAACGCATCCCCACCGAGGCCGAAGCCCAAGTGCGCGGCTATTTCCGCAAACTCGGCGGACAGAAGGATTAGCCTTGCATTACCGGCAAATGCACAAGGGCCAGGCGCAATCGCCCCTGGCCCTTTTTCATTTGGAGTCATTCATCCGCTCGAGTTATTGTAGACAATACATGACTACATATCAACAGTGATGGCTTGATTTTTCTGAAAAAAAATGTCTACAATAACGCCATGGCAAGACCAAAGAAAGACCCGGCATTGCGAATGGATACCGACATTCGCATTCCAATGACAACCGAGCAGAAGCAACTCATAAGCGGCGCAGTAGCAGACGATCCTAGGGGATTGGCTGCTTGGGCACGTGAAATCCTGCTAAGAGCCGCGAAAAACAAGATGAAACAGACCCTGAGACACCCAGCGTGAATCTTCTGAACGCGCACCCATGAAGAAACGGAGTTTGAAGTTGCGACCTTTTCCTTGGAAATGTCGTACCTGCGGAAAGCAAGCCGTTACTCGCGCTGTTGTGACGTATGAGACAGAGCGCGAGCACGATGGCCGCTCGTACGCCATTGTCGTTCCATATCTTGAAGTTTTTGAGTGTGGAGAGTGCCACGCTAGATTGCTGTCGGATGAGTCTCGCGAAAAGGTCACTGACGCACTACGCACAAAAGCCGGGTTGTTGACCCCAAAAGAGATTCGCGAGTATCGCAGGGGCCTTAGCCTAACTCAAGAGCAATTGGCAAATTGCCTCAGAGTCGCAAAGGAAACGGTATCCCGTTGGGAGACAGGTGGACAAATCCAACAGCGCGCTATGGATTTGTTGCTTCGTCTATTCTTCGGACCTCCGTCCGTACGTGCGGCGCTTGCTGGAGAACTTGAAAACGAAAGTTATCAGGGATGGATTGATGTAGTCGATCAGGAAGTCCAAAACCAGCCGCAAAAGGCCACTCCGCTAGGTCAACCGTCCTGACCAACTACCGAAAAGTTAATTGCGTCGCAGCCCGACGAAATGCGTTACAATGGTAATTTGGCAAGACTTGGGTCTCTGACTTCGTGAATAAGGTCGCAAGTCACCTTTTTGAGGCCGCTTTTCTCTTTCTCTCCTATTCGCCAACTTGAAAAGTTGGGGGGTCACCGTTGCAGCAAGCCCTCTATCAGTAATGAGTTGTGATGTCACAGTCAACTTTTCACTTTTTTGCGATTCGAAAAGTGGGTCGCTGCTGAAGTGTCCTGGACGAAGCGCGCTTTAGTTCCAGCACTCCAAATGGCGTCCATTAAGCCGCTTTGCGCCAATCCTTTGGAATCTGTTGGATTTGCTCGGGCTGGTGTGGCAACTGCAACACCGCCGGCGTTTCCTGCTGTGCGGAGGACTTCTTGTCGCGCCAAAACAGCATCGCGAAGGCGGGCACCAGCAATGGGCGAACCACAAAGGTGTCAATAAGCACGCCGAAGGCCAGGGCGAAGCCGATTTGCATGAGAGTATTGAGGCCGGCCAGCATGAGCGTGGCAAACGTGCCGGCCATGATGAGTCCGCATGAAGTAATGGCGCCGCCGGTCTTGGCCAAGGCGCGGCGCATGCCTTCGACCGCCCCCCATTTCTTGCGCTCTTGCAGTGCCCGGCTGACGAGCAAGATGTTGTAGTCTTCTCCCACCGCGACGAGAATCGTGAACAGGAAAAACGGCACGCGCCAATCGACGTGCGTGAGCGGCATGCCCGTCCACAGCCAGCCCGCGAGCACCGTGGCGCCTAACGCGGCGAAATAACTCAAGAGCACTGTCACGAGCAAATAGAACGCCAGCCAGCCGTTGCGCACCAGAACCAGGAGTATGCCCAGAATGGCCAGGAGCACGAAGGCATTGACGCGGCGGCGATCTTTTTCCGTTACCTCCGCCAGATCGCGCGCCGTGGCGGTGATGCCGTAGCATTCCGCCTGCACGTCGCCCAGAAAGCTGTGGCGCGGCAGCTCTTTGGTCAGCCAGGTCTGCAAGAGACGCAACGTCGCCGTGCTTTCCGGCTCGAACGGATCGCTTTTCAGGATCAAGTCCAAACGGGTGACATAGCGTTGTCGCTCCACGCCGTCATGCTCCTCGGTGATTCGGGCGACATAGTGCTCCCGAGCGCGGGCGTGCATGGTTTCGCGGAAGCCTTGAAGAATCGGGTCCAGATACTCCAGCACGCGATTGAGCCAATGGTCCACGCCCGGCGTAGGCGTCAGGTCCACCATCGCCATCCCCAACGGCCGAGTCAGACTGCGGACCTCGGCAACGTTCGGCAGAAGCGCGAAGCCGCGGCTTAGGTGGTTGATGTCCAAGAGTCCCTCGCGGCTGTCCCAGTCTTTTTCCGAAGCCAAGAGGATCGTCACGGGCCCGATTTCACCCGCCGTGAAATGGCGTTGGATGGCGGCTAACCCTTGCAGGCTTTCCGAATCCGCCGACAACTCGCCGGTGGCGCGATAATTCGGCTTCACTTGCAGACCGAGGAGAACGAGCGGCAACAAAATGAGCATGGCACTGGCCCAGATGAGCGCCGGCCGCGCCGCCACTTTGTGACTGATCCAATCCCAAAGGCCGACGTGGGGCAGACATTCCTGTCTGCCCAAATGGGGCCGTTTCTCTTGTTGGCCGGCAGACAGGAATGTCTGCCCCACGGGAGCGCGGCGCGGCCAAAAGACAATGGGGCCGAGCAACCGCAAAAGCGCGGGCGTCAGGGTCAAGCAGGCCAACAGGGCCACGCCGAGGCTGAGCGCGATGGCCGGCCCGGCATAGCGCACCTTGGCGAATTCGGCGAGTCCCATGAGGCCCAAGCCGACCATGACCGTGCCGGCGCTGGCGGTGAGCGCCTCGCCCACGCCTTGCAGGCTGCGAGCCAAGGCTGTGGGCAAGGCATGGCCGGCTTGCAACTCTTCGCGGTAGCGCGCGATGAGGAACAGGCAATAGTCCGTGCCCGCGCCGTAGAGGATCACGATGGCGAAGATGCGGCTAATGTTCACAAGCTGCACGCCCGGCACAAGCGTCATGAGCGCCAATAAATGGAGCGACACCCATACGGAGACCGCGATGGTCGCCAGCGGCACGAGCGCGAGCAACGGGGCGCGGTACACCAGGAGCAACACGGCGACGACCAAAATCACCGTGGCCAGCGTCGTGTCTTCCAGGCTGTCGCCGCACGTTTTGATGAGGTCATGGCCAATGCCGGCGGCGCCGGTCGTGTAGACGCGCAGGCCGTCTTTGGCGGAAGCACCGAGGCGCTGACGCACGATCGCTTGCGCCCGTTCGACGGCGGTCATGGTGGCCACCGCGAGATAGGGCGTGCCCAAGGAGACTTGCACAAGGGTGCACTGTTGATCGCCGGAGGTGAGCCGGCAGCCGACGATGCCGTCTTGGAAGGACACGATCTTGCCGATTTTCAGCTCGGGAGAGTCCTGGCGGAGCTTTTCGAGGTCTTTCGTCGATTGCTCGACCAGCTGCAGATCGGCCGGCGACAGCGGCTGTTCGTCGCGCTCGAAGGCGAAGACGAGCTGACTGGCGAAGACATCTTGCGGAAAGGCTTTTTCAAGAAGTTGATAGGCGCGAACGCTGGTGAAGCGTTCCGGGATGAAGCGCACGTCGTCGTCGTGGGCGCGGGCGTCCCAATGCGGGGCGATGAGGGCCAACACCGCCCCCAGCGCCGCCCAAACGACACACAAAGTCTTGGGATACGTGGCTGTGAGTCGCCCGAGGAAACGGAACATTCCGAGGGCACCTCCCTGCGTCCCGGATGATCGTAGGGTGGGCCGAATATCGTCTGACCCACGAACGTTTGCAAGGGCGGGCGGGCCTTAGTTGTTGAATTCGGAGCCGCGCACGCAGTAAGCGGTCGAATTCACCGCTTACTGCGTGCGCGGCTACGAATTCAAGCGGACAGGTTGGAAACCTGTCCTACTGAATCTGGCCCACCCTCCACGAAGCGCCGGCATTGCCCCGGTTTTGGGGTGCATCTATCATCGGTGCGGCGCGCGCGTGGACTATAGGAGTTTGACCGCCAATTCCGAAGACGCCGTTAATTCGGCAACCCTGGTCGACGGGGCAGAGTTTTCCGCCTTGGCAAGACGCCGCGAACCTGGCGCGGGGCCGCACAAGGCCCCAATTTGGTGTTTCTTACTCGGCGCGCGCGATTGCATATGGTGGAACCAGCGCATCATAGTAAGTCCGCAAGTTCCCGCTACTCCAACCGTGCCTGGCTCGTTTGACTGCAAGGTTGGCGTTTTAACGGATTCTTCATGAAAAGCGACGTAGGTTTACCTTGGCCTGCCTTGAAGTGTTCACCTCCGTCAGTGACGTGATGAAAGCGTTCTCATTCCCCCTTAGAAATCGCTCATCTTCGGAACATTCCAAGCAAGGGCCGGTTTGGTTGGGTAGTTCGCGACTCACGCCTCTTGCTTTGGATGGAAACAATGATCGAAAACAGCACATTCGTGGTCTGGTTACCCGCCTTTGTCGCTTTCGTTTGTCTGGGCGTTTTGGGATTGCTCTTGGCGGGCGTCGGGCTGGTTTATCACAATCGCGGGCGGACTCTGCCGTGGCACTGGCACGCGCTGTTTGCAAGTCTCGGCGTTCTTGCGGTGGGACTTGGGGTCACGGCCTGGTGGCTTGGTCAACCGCTGGGCACCTGGCTTAGTCCCTTGTTGTTCGCCGCCGCTTACTTTTGTTTCTTCTTCTTGCCTGCCGTTCGCGCTGGCCGGCTGGCGGCGCGCGTATGGCAGACGTTGCGGCGGCCGCGTGCGCGCTGGGCCGCCATGCTTGCGCTGTTATTGATCACGCCGTTGGCGTCGGCCTACCTGGCGCTAGAGAGCTTCCACATAGAGGAATTCGACGCCGAAGATTTTCTCGCGGAGATTGATGACTTCCTTGTGGATCGCAAAGAAGGTTTTCAGCCGCTCGAAAACAATCCGATTTGCTCCGATCGTGGGCGGCCGATTGAGGTGATGGTGCGTGTGAATCCGGCGCATCCCAAGGTGATTCCGGAACAGCTGCGCAGCCAAGCCAACTTGCTGCACTCGCTCAAGCTCACCGGCAACGTCATTCAAATCAGCCAGGGCTGGCAACACTGTAATTGTCACGGCTGGACGTTCACCGGCGGCCAATTCTGGGTTCAACCCAGAGATGTGCCGGTCATTCTCGAAGACAACGGTTATGACGAAGTGGAAGCGCCCAAACCGAACGACGTGGCGGTGTATCGCGACGCGGGCGGCGCCATCAGCCACACCGGCGTGGTGCGTTTCGTGGGCGGCGGGCTGATCCTTGTGGAAAGCAAGTGGGGCCGCATCGGCCGCTTCCTCCATCCGCACGACGTCCATTGCTACGGCGCCGACCGCTGCGCGTTTTACCGTTCCGAGCGCGTCAGTCATATTCTGCAGGGCGTGAGCGGCGACTCTGCTCCGTCGCTGCCCTCGGCGGAAATGGTCGAACAATTCTTTTTGTCGCCGCCGCCCGTTGCGGAGATCACAGAATCGTCATGAATTGCTCAAACAATTGCCCAAGCGTGACCCCCTTCTCCGATTTTCATTGCATTCTCCTTACGGCTGGTTGTACAATCTCAATGAGCACGATGCTTCCCTCTTCTGGGGGTTCGTGATCGGCATTTCTAATCGCGGAGAAACCCCATGTTTTCGCGACTTGTGGCGACCATCGCGTCCCTTTTTGTCGATCCTCGGAGCAAAGACGCTCAATCGCGACAACGTGTGCGACCAGGATTCCGACCAGTTGTCGAAATCCTCGAAGATCGTGCTGTTCCAGCAGTGTTCACGGTGAATACGTCTGCGGACACGCCCGATGTCATGCTTGACGGTTTCGCATTGGACGTGCAAGGGAATACGTCCCTGCGAGCCGCGATTGAGGAAGGCAATGCCTCGGCGGACAATAATGTAACCATTAACTTTCTCATAGCTGCACCAGATGGCGGAGGACCGCTTGGCTACTCAATCAGCCTCGAGACTCCTTTGCCAGCCCTGGAGAACAATTTCACCATCGATGGTCTTAGCCCACAGACTCTGGCGGTTATGCGCAAACCAACCGCTCCATTCTTTCGAGTATTTGAAATCGCCGCGGGAAACGCCGTATCTATCAATCGACTCACAATCAGCCGTGGCGTCGAGCAATTCGGGGGTGGCATTCGAAACTTGGGAAGCCTGAATCTATTTGACGTCGTGTTGCACAACAATTATGCATTGCAGTCAGGTGGGGCAATAAGCAACCAAGGCACACTCATCATTGAAGACTGTTCGCTGGATAACAACCAAGGTGATGATCATGGAGGTGCCATCGCGAACGTGAGCGGACAAGCATGGATTCACAGTTCGCAGATTTACGAGAATAACTCAAACGGCTGGGGAGGTGGTGTGTATAATGCGGCACAGTTGACAATCGATACGGGAACTTCGATACATTCAAACCGCGCTCGCTTTGGACTTGGTGGCGGGATCTTCAACGTGGGACAGTTGACGATGTCGGACGCCACTCTCCGTGACAACAGAGCAGATAACTGGGGTGGTGGCCTATACAGTGACGGAACCGCGACACTGACAAACGTAAGCATAACCGGTAATCGCGCATTTCCTCCAGACGGCGGGCCGGGCAAAGGCGGAGGAGTGTATGTGAAAGGTGGAACGACAAGGCTCATTGATTGTACTCTTAGCAACAACACTTGCGGAACTGCAGGTGGTGGCAATGGTGCCTACATTGAGCTTGGAGGTGCTTTGGACATCATAAACTGGGCAGGCATTATTGATCAGATAGTTAATGAAAATCCATCGTGAAGCACTTCGCATCAACCGGAGTGACCATGCTATTGTTGAATCGTCTGATGATTCTGATTGTTCCCGCCGTGTCTTTGTTTCAAGCACCGGACTCCGAGGAAATCGCCCACAAGATTAAGCAACTGGCCAGTCCCAGTTTCAACGAACGAGAGGGCGCGACCAAGTGGTTTCTCGACCGCCCCGAGACTGCCGATTTCCTTCGCGAGGCACTGCAGTCTCGCGAGCTGGAAGTCGTACGCCGCGCTAGTCTCATTCTCGACCACTTTGACCGTCAATCGCTAAAGCAATTGAATGAATTGATCAAGGAGGGCGCGCTCGACCAAGTTATTCGCTTTCTTACCACTTGGCCAAAGGGAAAGCACGACGAGGCTGTTTGGACGGCAAGCCGAGGACTTGTAGTCAGACTTCGGGATCTGAAGAAAAAAGAAGGAATTGACGAAAGTAAGTCAAGGATTTGGGAATTGGATTCGCTTCCACTTCTAATCAGTGGGAAAACAGTCTCCAAGATCCCGAAAAACGCGAATGGGCTTGTATTCATACGCGCACAAGAAGTCGAAATCGATGAAACGCCGCAAACTGCCACGAAGCTCATCGTTGCCTCTGGGTCCGTTCGAATCACTTCGCCGATCCTGGGTCACGACGCGATCTTCGCCGGTGGCTCCGTCGAAATACGGGATGCTTTGAACCTCATCATCGTCAGCTATGGAGACATTACTGTCGATCGCGGAGTGATGAACAGTCTCATAATTGCACGTGGCACGGTTCGCTGTGGTGGACCGATGTATAATTCCCGGATAATCAGCGGCAAGACGGCTACTTACCAGAAGGACGCAACGAGAAACTGCAAGATCACAGAGAACGAAGCCACCCCGCTTGGTTACGTGCGCTTCACAGAGACGCACGCGACGGACAAGTCAATCAGGCCACCGAAAGCCCCTCCAAGCGAGAAATAGTCCGCCGTCCGGTTCGATTGGCTTTGCTTCAGATTTCTCGATTTTCGATTTGCTTTTCATTCTTCTTTGCTCATACAATCCGTGATGCTCTGTGGAGCGTGCTGCGTCTAGTATGACGTGGTTGGAATTATCCGTGCGGGCCAGATGCCTGCACCACGAGTCACTAAGGGAGGGACAGCATGAGCGACATCAAAGAAACGACCGGCTTGTCCCGCCGGCAGTTTTTGAAAGGCTCCGGCGCGGCGGCGGCCGCCACCGCGCTGGGCACGGCGGCGGCGCCTAGCGCGCAGGCCGCGCAGCCGCCGGCGGCGCAGCAGGTCCCCGGCATGGGGCCCGCCGGCGTCAAAATCACCCTGCAAGTCAACGGCCGCAAAATGTCGAGCACTGTCGAGCCGCGCGTCACCCTGCTTGACGCCTTGCGCAATTACCTCGACGTGACCGGCTGCAAGCGCGTCTGCGACCGCGGCACCTGCGGGGCGTGCACCGTACTCCTCGACAACAAGCCGGTTTACGCCTGCTCCATGCTCGCGCTCGAAGCGCAGGGCAAGGAAATCCGCACGGCAGAATCGCTCGTCCAGGGGGCCAAGCTCGACGCCGTACCCGCCGCCTTCGTCCGCTTCGACGCCCAGCAGTGCGGCTTCTGCACGCCCGGTTTCGTCGTCGCCATGAAGGCCGTCCTCGAGCAGAATCCCAAGGCGACGCCCGCCGAAGTCGAGAAAGGCCTCGCCGGCAATATCTGCCGCTGCGGCACCTACGAGCAAATGCGCGACGCCATCTATTCGCTGTGCAATACCAAACGCGGTTAACAAAGCAAAATCCAAAACACAACAAACAAAAGACAAACAAATCCAAAAAGGAAAGAAGAAATGATACAAACGATTTTGGGATTTGTTTGAGATTTGTTGTTTGGGTCTTGGAATTTGTTGTGATTTGCCTTTTGAGATTTGGGATTTCGAAGAAACAGTCTCCCAAAGAGGAATTCAACCATGCCATGGCCAACCACGCGCCGGGTGATCGGCACAAAGGTTTCTCGCCTCGACGGTCCGGAGAAAGCGACCGGGCGAGCCAAATACAGCTACGACATCAACCGTCCCGGCATGCTCCATGCCCGGATATTGCGCTGTCCCCACGCCCATGCCCGCATCAAGAGCATCGACACCGCCGCCTTGGAAAAGGTGGCCGGCTTTCGCGCGTTTCACATTGTTAGGAACGCCGGCTTCGAATGCCGCTTCGCGGGCGACGAGGTCCTCGGCGTCTGCGCCGATACCGAAGAGCACGCCGAGGATTGCTTGCGGGCGGTGCGCGTCGACTATGATGTGTTGCCGCACGCGGTTAAGGAGGCCGACGCGCGGCGCCTGGGCGCGGGGCAGGGCACCGTCGGCAGTCCGCCGAACGGCCCACAGAATCCCGCCAACGCTCAACCGGGCGGCGATTTTGCCACCGCCAACTTCGACGAGCAAGCGTATCAGGGCACGTCGCATCAGATTGAAGGCACGTACGGCGTGCCGGTCATCAGCCACCAGTGCCTGGAATCGCACGGCCTAGTCGCCGAGTGGAACCAAGACCAGTCGGAGTTAACCGTATGGGCATCGACGCAAGCGGTGCCGAATACGGCGAACCAGCTCGCGCAAAACTTCAAGATCCCCGCGGCCCGCGTCCGTTGCATCACACACTACATGGGCGGCGGCTTCGGAAGCAAGTTCGGCCCCGACATCCAGGGCACGGTTTGCGCCGAACTCGCCCGCAAAACCCGCGCTCCGGTGAAACTGATGCTCGACCGCGCCGAGGAAGTCACCGTCGGCGGCCAGCGCCCGAGCGCTTACGGCACGGTCAAGGTCGCCGGCAACCGCCAAGGCGACATCCGTGCCTTCGAAGTCGATTGCTACGGCTCACCGGGCGTGGGCGGCGGCGCAACGGTGAACTTCAACTTGCTTCCTTATGTGTATGTGACAGTGCCCTTCGTCAAACGGAGGCACCAGATCGTCCGCATGAACGTGCAGACCGCGCGGGCCATGCGGGCGCCGGGCCATCCGCAGAACTGCATCCTCACCGATCAGGCGTTAGACGATCTGGCCGCCGCACTCAACATGAACCCAATGGAGCTGCGGCTGCGCAACTTGCCGCCCAATGACCCGAACGCACTCAAAACTGCGCCCAACACCTACATGGCGCGGCGCAATTCGATCTACCGCAGCCAAATTGAGATCATCCGCAAAATGTGCGATTGGGACCGCGCCTGGCATCCACCCGGCCGCGGCGACGGCGTCGTCAAGACCGGCCTGGGCATGGGGCTGCACACCTGGGGCGGCGGCGGCCGCGGACCCAACCCCACCCGCATCACCATCAGCGCCGACGGCTCCGTCCTGGTTCAATCCTCGTCGCAGGACCTGGGCACCGGCCAACGCACTGTCACCGCCATCGTCGCTGCAGAAATCTTCGGCCTGGAGCCGACCGACATCACCGTGCAGATCGGCGAAAGCCAGCACGGGCCGTCGACGCCGTCGGGCGGCAGCACAACCTGTCCAGGCACTGCGCCGGCAGTTCTGAACGCCGCGGAGGCCGCTCGTACCGCCTTTCTCGCCGCCATCGCGCCACGGCTCAACGCGCAAGCAGGCGACCTGGTGATCGAGCGCGGCAGCATTCTCAATCGCGCCAATAATGAGCGCACCCCGTGGCGACAGGCGTGTGCCCGGCTGGGTCAGAACCCCGTTCAGGCGAACGGCGATTGGGCGGCCGGCTTATCCGACCAGGGCGTGGGCGGCGTGCAAGTCGCCGAGGTCAAGGTTGACACCGAAACCGGCGTGGTCCGCTGCACGCGCTTCTGGGCCGTGCAAGACTGCGGCCTGCTCATCAACAAGCTGTGCTGCGAATCGCAAGTGGCCGGCGGCGTCATTATGGGCGTCAATTATGCCCTCTTCGAAGAGTGCATCTACGACCGCGCCACCGGACGCCAGGTCAATCCCGACATGGAGTTCTACAAGCTCGGCGGCATCCAGGACATGCCGCAGATTTACGTGCACATGATGGACATGCCCGAGCGCGGGGTCATCGGCATCGGCGAGCCGCCCACGATCTCAACCGCCGCCGCCGTCGGCAACGCTGTCTTCAACGCCATCGGCGTCCGCGTCGAGCATGCCCCGTTCACGCCCGAGCGCGTCTTGGCCGCCTTAGCTAGGAGAAAGTAAGTTCAAACCACGGATTGCACGGATAACACGGATGAGAGAGTTGGAATGCAATCCAAGCAATCCGTGGTTGGTGAGAATGAAAAACGAATCAGAACGGGTACTAAATGATTAGCACGGTGAAGCGTCCTGCCAAAGAACCACTCATCCGTGCTATCCGTGTAATCCGTGGTTAAAAGGAATCGACAACCATGAAAAACTTCACCTACTTTCGTCCCACGACGCCCGAGCAGGCGGTGGCCCTTCTCGAAAACCGCTGGGGCAACACCGAACTCCTCGCCGGCGGCACCGATCTGCACGATCTGCAAAAGGAATACGTCGCGCAACCGGCACGCGTCGTTTCGCTCAGCGGCGTCAACGCGCTTGCCGGCATCACGGTGGACGTGAAGTCCGTCCGCATTGGCGCCAACGCCAAGCTCGCCGACATCGCCAACAACGCCCAGCTCAAGCGCCTCTTTCCTTCGCTTACCGACGCGGCGGATCAGATCGGCGGCCCGCAAATCCGCAACATGGGCACGCTCGGCGGCAATCTCTGCCAGCGCAACCGCTGCTGGTACTTCCGCGACGAGCACACGAACTGCCTCCTCAAGACCGGTCAACGTTGCTTCGCCCTTGACGGCGAAAACAAGTACCACGCCATTTTCTCCCAAGGTCATCGCTGCGTGATCGTCAATCCCTCGACTCTTGCCCCCGCACTCGTTGCGCTGGGCGCCAGCGCCGTGGTGCAAGGCCCCAACGCCCGCCGCACCGTTGAGCTGGCTCGCTTCTTCCGCGCTCCCGGCGCCAACAACGAGCGCGAACACACGCTCGAAGCTAACGAGCTCGTGGTAGAGGTCACCATCCCGGTGGGCAATCTCGCCAACGCCAGCTACGAAGTGCGTCACAAACAGGCCTACGATTGGCCGCTCGTGCAAGCCGCTGTCTCCTTTGAGCGCGGCGACGGCGGCGTCCGCAATCCGCGCGTGGTGCTCGGCCACGTCGCGCCGACGCCGCATGTCTCTGAAGCCGCCGCGCGGTCCATCACGGGCCAAGGCATCACCGAAGCGACCGCCGGCGCTGCCGGTCGCGCCGCCGCCCAGGACGCCAAGCCGCTTTCGCAAAACGCTTACAAGGTGAAACTGGTCGAAGTAGCGGTCAAGCGGGCCCTGTTGATCGCGGCGGGGCAGAAGCGCTACTGGGAATTGTGAGATTTGGATTGTTGATTGATGATTTTCGATTGCGAGCGGGTTGCGCCGGGGAGGACGCAATCCGCTTTTTTGTCCGCTTGCAAATGCACCATTGCGCACATTGCGCCCTGGCTGAATCGTGTCTGCAATTACTCGATTTCGATTCCGTAGCTCACCATCCAGATTTCGATTTGTTCAAGTCGCGTTTTCCACCTGGCCTTGAATCTCTTCATCCACTGACGGTTAGGACGCTTGTCCGGCATGTCGACAACTAGGCGAGCGAGGATATCTTGAAAGAGTTTGCCCTTGAATCGCCATCGTCCTTCCACTCGAAATCTCTCAAAAGACGCCGCCCCAAAGCAAGCGATGATCTCATTGACTGCTTCGCCCAGCAAGGCGTTTGGCACGGCGCGGCCGTCGTTGAAGCGACGCGGAAGCAGCACTTCGTAGCGCCGCCACTTGCTTTTCATCGGCATGCCCCCGCACGGTAAACACGAAGTTCTGCTCTGCAAGCGCCTTCAAGGCCGATTCGGGAACGATGTGCTCGCCGGATTTCAAGACGAATCCGGAATAGCGGCCCAGTAGAAACCCCAACGCTTCTTTTTGCGTTTCGGGGTCTTGAAAAGTGATAATGACCATGTTGTTCTCCTCCTTCGGATTGTAGCTGCCATGCCGACCAAATGCGATACCAGCCGCACGAGAGGTCGAAGTCACACTGGCGGCGCCATGCTTGACCGGCAGCGAAGTTACGTCCACAATAAAGCCGCCTCCACCTTGAAGGACTGATGCGATACCTCCATTGTTTGTCATTGCTCGCGCTCTTTGCCGGCGGCGCTTGCGCGGACGTCTTTGCCGTCAGCCAAAAGCTCGGCCGGGGCATCAACCTCGGCAACGCTTTGGAAGCGCCCAAGGAAGGCGCCTGGGGCGTCACGCTCCAGGCGGATTATTTCAAGGAAATCAAGGCTGCCGGCTTCGCGACGGTGCGGCTGCCGGTGCGCTGGTCGGCGCACGCGCAAAAGTCCGCGCCCTTTGCCATCGATGAGGATTTCTTCCGCCGTGTCGATTGGGCCGTCGACCAAGCGCTGGCAAACAAGCTTTGCATCATTATCAACGTGCACCACTATGACGAGATCATGCGTGAGCCCGACGAACACTTTCCGCGACTCGAGGCGCTCTGGGAGCAAATAAGCGCCCGCTATAAGGACCGTCCTACCGATGTCGTCTTCGAGCTATTGAATGAGCCGAACGGAAAACTGAATGAAGCGAAGTGGAACGCGATGATCCCGAAGCTGCTGGCCGCGATTCGAAAGACGAACCCCACACGGCCCGTTATCGTCGGCTCGGGCCAGTGGAATTCGATTCGCGCCCTGGACAAGCTGGAATTGCCGGACGACCGCAACCTCATTCTCACAGTGCATTACTACGATCCCTTTGAATTCACGCATCAATCGGCGGGCTGGGTGAAAGGTTCGGAGAAGTGGCAGGGACGCACCTGGAGCGGTACGGAAACGGAACAGGCGGCGGTGAAAAAGTCACTGGAGAAGGCGGCAGCCTGGGCGCGCGAACATAAGCGGCCCGTCTTTCTTGGCGAATTCGGCGCTTACCAGAGAGCCGATATGGAATCGCGTGCCCGCTGGACGCGCTTCGTGGCGCGGGAAGCGGAACGGCTCGACTTCAACTGGGCGTATTGGGAGTTTTGCTCGGGCTTCGGGGCGTATGACGCGAAGGCCGGCCATTGGCGCCCACAATTGAAAACGGCTTTAGTGGATTAGATTCCTGATAGAAGCATTGTACTTATGCCAGTTGTGGCATATCATGAATAACGAACGGAGAAAGTGATTTGCTGAATGTTCCATTCATTGTTTTGGGTTCGCTGCATGCCTTTCAAAAGAAATCTAAGAAGGGCGCGAAGACACCGAATTCCGAAATCGATCTTGTTCGAACTCGTCTAAGAGCCGCGGAAGAGATTTATGAAGCGTGGAAAGAGTCTCAAGAAAAAAAAACTGATGAGAATGGCTGAACCCAGCAGCGGAAACGTCTTCGCTGATCTGGGATTTCCTAACGCTGAAGAACTATTGGCCAAGGCGGAGTTGGTGCAGCGCATCAGCAATCAAATTGACGAGAGAAAACTGACGCAGGCACAGGCCGCCGCCGTTCTCGGCATCGATCAACCGAAAGTGTCGGCGCTCTTGCGCGGCAAACTCGATGGGTTTTCCACCGACCGGCTTTTCCGATTTCTGAATGCCTTGGGAAACGAAATTGAAGTGGTTATACGGCCGTTCGCGCGCAAGACAGGAACGCCCAAGACGCGCATTGTTGTCGTCGCATAACTGCTACGAGGAGGTTGGCTCGATGAGATGCCTACGAGGAGTCGCGTTTCTGGCATTGGCCGCGCTCATCGGCGAAGCGCCTTTCGTCTTTGGGCAATCAAAAAAGGACAGCAAGGAGGACAAAGCGCAGTGGAAAACGCTCTTTGACG
>JAKEHV010000336.1 GCA_022614915.1 Gemmataceae bacterium
CCAATGCTCCAAGGCGCCTTATTCTTCACGCGCAAGTGCGAAGACCGCAACCAGCCCGACGAAGAGCGCCGCCGCAAGGAATGGGAATACTTCGTCCTCACGCGCGATCCGGAAATCGATCCCGCCGACCCCACGAAGAAACTCCGCACCCCGAAGCTCGACGGCAGCTATCTGGTCAGAGCGCAGGCTGACAATCAGGATTTGCGCCCCGCCGTAGCCTTTACGTTCAACACCGCCGGCGGCGAACTGATGGGCAACATCACCCGCAAAAATGTCCCGTCCGGTTCCGGCTCGGAAGAATCGCAGGTCAAACGCCACCTCGCCATTATCCTTGACGGCTGGGTAATGTCGGCGCCCACGATCAACAGCGAAATCCGCACGCACGGCCAGATCAGCGGCAGCTTCACGCAGAAAGAAGTCGACGGCCTGGTCAATATCCTTCGGGCCGGACAATTGCCGGCGACGCTCAAACAGCAGCCGGTCAGCGAAAACACCATGGCCGCCACGCTCGGCCAGGACACCATTGAAAAGGGCGTATTGGCCATCGGCGGCGCCTTCCTCGCAGTCATGGTGTTCATGATCATCTACTACCGCTTCGCCGGAGTGGTCGCCAGTATTGCCCTGTTGGCCAATCTGATCCTCACCGTCGGCTTCTTGGTGTCCGTGCAGGCGACCTTCACCCTCCCTGGTCTGGCGGGCATCGTGCTCATGCTAGGCATGGCCGTCGACGCCAACGTGCTGATCTACGAGCGCTTGCGCGAGGAGCGCGAGCGCGGCGCCACGCTCCCCGTCGCCATTCGGCAAGGCTACGAACGCGCCTTGCCCACCATTATCGACACACACTTGTCCAGCATTTTCACCTGTATCGTCCTGTACATCGTCGGCAATGACCAGCTGAAAGGCTTCGGCGTCGCGCTCACGGTCGGCCTCATCATCAGCTTGTTTACATCGCTCTTCTTGACGCGCACCATTTTCGATTACTGGCAAAAGAAAGGCTGGCTTAAGAAGCTCAGCATGTTCCGCTTTTTCGCCAAGCCCGACATCGACTTCATGGGCATTCGCAAGATCATGTTTGTCACCACCATCGCCTTGGCCGTCTTGGGCATCACGTTGTTCATCGCGCGATTGCCCAACGACCTCAACATCGACTTCGTCGGCGGCACTGCCTACGGCGGCGAGTTGACCAAACCGGTGACCGTGGCGGAGCTGCGCGAGTTGCTCAACGAGAAGAATCAGAAGAAATGGCTTGATGTGAGGGCCAAAGAAGAAGTCGGCTCGCACGGCTTTCGCTATACTCTGACGTATTCCGATCCGGGCGGCGGCCAGACTGTCCGCACCGTCTACCTGGCCAACAGTCCGTTTCCTGATCCAACGAAGCCGGAAAAGGAAACGCCGGAAGCCATGGCGCGTTATGAAAAGGACCTGCAAGCAGTCGTACAACGGCGCGAAGACGACATCACGGCCCGGGCCAAGAAAATGAACGACCCGTCCATCGAGCAAATCTATGGCTCTTCCAAAACCGAAGAAGGCCAAAAGCCTCTCGCCGCCAACCAGAGCCCGAAATTCACGGTCCGCACGTCGGAAAAGGAAACCGAGCTTGTGCAAGCGACTCTCGACCGTCTGCTCAATGAAGACGGCAAGCCGCTGATGAAAAAAGTGTACATGCGCTTCGACCCGATCGCGAACCGCGAGACGCGCTTGCGCTTTTACGAGGACGAATTGGGAACCAAGAAAGACACGCATTCGCCCGGCTTCATCAAGGCGCTCTTTAATCGCGAATTGATGCGCGTTTTCGACGTTTCGGACAAAACCAAGTTGCCGTCGTACGAGCTATACGGCGAGGGCAAGTCCCTTGGGGACCGCTATCATGTCATGCGCATCAAGTTTGAAGCGGACTTCAAGCAAGCGCACGAGGCCAAGGTCAAACAAGCGCTGGAAAGAACCCAGCAGGAATGCGCGGACCGCCCCGCCCCCGATCGCCTGGAAAACTTCGACAGCCAGCTCGCCACCGAAACTCGCTATCGCGCCATGTGGGCCATCCTCGCCAGTTGGGTCGCCATCATGGTCTATCTCTGGTTCCGCTTCGGCAACTGGACATTTGGTCTCGCCGCCGTCGTCTGCCTCGTGCACGACCTGTTCATCACCATGGGTTGCATCGCCGCCTGTTATTTCCTGCACGGCACCTTTGTCGGCGACATCTTGGGCCTGGACGACTTCAAGATCGATCTTCCAGCCGTGGCCGCCTTGCTAACGCTTGTCGGTTACTCGGTCAACGACACCATCGTCGTCTTTGACCGGATTCGCGAAGTCCGCGGCAAGAACCCGGACTTGACGCCGCAGATGATTAACGATTCGGTCAACCAGACGCTCAGCCGCACAGTGCTGGCGTCTTTGACGACTTGGCTCGTGGTATTCGTGCTCTACGCCTGGGGCGGGCCGGGCGTACACCTGTTCGCCTTTGTCATGGTGGTCGGCGTCATCATCGGCACGTATAGTTCGATTTACATCGCCAGCCCTCTCTTGCTGCTGCTTGGTGAGGGCACTCGCTCGACGCAAAAGACGCTGGAACAGCGGCCCGGCGTCCATGCCGAAAGCGCCCCGGCTTAAGAGCAGTCGTCCACCGATGACTACTTCCAAGCGCATCGCCCTTGTGTTTCTTGTCGCCCCTGTTCTGTTCTTTTACTTCTTGCAGGATTCCGACAAGCGCCCGGGCCGCGTACTCGACGATGAAAACCGACCCGTGCCGCACGCCCAGATTCGCTGGCAAGGCGATCCACATGCGCTACGGACAGACTTACTTGGCCGCTTCGAAATCGCTTTTCGCAACGGCAAGCGCCTCACCGCTTCCAAACCCGGTCTCGGCATTGGCTTCACCGCAACAACGAACTTGACCGTCCAGCTGCCCTCTCTTCCCGCCGAGGACAACCCCGACTATCACTGGATCGACCCAATGGCTGATGCGCGCAAACCCAACAACTGCGGCAACTGCCACGGCGACATCGTGCGCGAGTGGCAGCAAAGCGCTCACGCCCACAGCGCGACCAATCCCAAGTTCCTCGCGTTGTTTGCTGGCACATCTGCTATCCCCTCGCCCCCACGGGGAGAGGGGTCGGGGGTGAGGAGTGCAATCGACTCCCCTCGCCCTCAGGGAGAGGGGTTGGGGGTGAGGGGAACTCGCCAAAACTGGAACCTCATGGCCGAGCATCCGTTGGGCTCGGGCGTGTGCGCTGCCTGCCATGCGCCGACTTTGGCAAGCCCGGACTTAAGCTACGACGTCCGCGCAGCCAAGGATGTCGCGGCCCGCGGCGTTCATTGCGATTACTGTCACAAGATTCAGGATGCGCCTACCGATAAGCTCGGCACGCGCTTTGGCCGTGACGGCTATCGCCTCTTGCGACCCAGCGACGAGCGGCAGCTCTTCTTCGGCCCGCTCGACGACGCCGTCCGCGCCGGCGAAACCTTCGTGCACGCGCCTTTCTATAAGGAGAGCCGCTATTGCGCCTCGTGTCATGAGGGCGTCCTTTTCGGAGCGCCGGTCTACACAACCTATTCGGAATGGCTCGACAGCCCGGCCCGCCGACAGGGCAAGGAGTGTCAACATTGCCACATGCATCCCACGGGAACCCTGACCAACATCGCGCCC
>JAKEHV010000337.1 GCA_022614915.1 Gemmataceae bacterium
CCGGAAGCGCTGCGACCCGGCGGCTCAAATTTTCTCGGCTATGAGAACGACGCCGCGCTCCAAAGTCTCTTGCGCGCCGCGCTGAGCCATCGCCAATTCTCGGCCGTTCGCGACGTGCAGCACAGCATCCACGCGCACTTGTACGAGCGCATGCCGCTCATTCCTCTCTGGCAGTTTCCGGCGCGTCTTGCCGTGGCCCCAAGCCTGTCGCCCGGTCCGATCGACCCTTTAGCGCCGTTCGCCGACCTCCGCGCATGGAAAGGCTTGGGGCTATTTCAATAATGAATGGAAATGCCGAGACGGTATGAACGAATCTCTCCATGAGGAGACGTGGAATGCTACGGTCTGCGATTGCTCGATGCGCGCCAACAGTCCCTTGCGCGCGCGTCGGGCTCGTGTTTGCTCGATGCGCGCTAACAGTCCCTTGCGCGCGCGTCGGGCTCGTGTTGGCGGGGTTGCTGGTCTGGCCTGGCGCCTGTTGGGCCGCGGACGATCCGTTGGATGTGCACGTATGGTCGGTGGCGCCGTTCGTGGGCTTGCTCCTGTCGATTGCGATCTTGCCGCTCGTTGCCGGGCATTTTTGGCACAGCAATTTTCGCAAAGCGCTGGTGTCGCTGCTCTTTGCCGCCCCGGTTGTGGCCTACCTTTACTATTTCAAGGAATGGCAGGGTCAAGACGGCATGCCGGCGCTGACACACGCGCTGGACGAATACCTTGACTTCATCGTCTTGCTGGCGTCGCTGTATACCGTCGCCGGCGGCATCGTGCTGCAGGGATATGTCGCGCCGACGCCCATGGCCAACACATTCCTTCTCGCGGCGGGAGCGGTGTTGGCTAACCTCGTCGGCACCACCGGCGCGAGCATGCTCCTTATCCGCCCGTTCTTGCGCATCAATGCTCACCGGATCTACAACCGCCATCTGCCAGTGTTCTTCATCTTTTCCGTGAGCAATCTAGGCGGACTTTTGACCCCGCTGGGCGACCCGCCGCTGTTTCTCGGCTTCCTGCGCGGCATCGATTTCTTCTGGACCATCCAGCTTTGGCCCCAGTGGGCGGTGGCCAACGGCTGCGTGCTCGGTCTGTTTCTGGTCTGGGACGGCATCGCCTATTTCCGCGAGCCCAATGTGCCCTCATCTCCCGCCACAATAGTCGAAAGCGGTCCGTTGCGGCTGCGCGGCAAGCGCAATTTTATCTTCTTGGCGGGCATCCTGGCCGCCGTGCTCTTGACATCGCAAGCATTTGCCCAAGAGGTGCAGCAATTCCTGATGCAGTTCTTCCAATGCCCCGATCTGACACTCCTACGGCCATGGCCCGCCGTTGTGATGATTGCCATGGCCCTGTCGTCGCTGTTGTTCACGCCGGGTCATTACCGCGCAGAGAATCAGTTCAACTGGGGAGCGATTCTTGAAGTGGCGGTGTTGTTCATCGGGATTTTCATCACCATGGTGCCGGCCTTGGAACTTCTTAGAGGGCATGGGGAAAAACTAGGCATCACAGCGCCATGGCAATATTTCTGGTACACCGGCGCCCTATCGTCGTTTCTCGACAACGCGCCCACTTATCTGACCTTCGGGACCATAGCGGCTGGCGACCAGCCCTTTTTTTCGCTGATGACGGCAAAGCCGCACATTCTCGCGGCTATTAGCTGCGGGGCGGTCTTTATGGGCGCCAACACCTACATCGGCAACGGACCAAATTTCATGGTAAAGTCCATTGCCGATTCCATGGGTTACCGGACCCCGTCATTCTTCGGCTACATGGCTTATTCGATCATCTTGCTGTTGCCGATTTTTGGCCTTGTAACGTGGCTGTTTTTCTGGCCCCGGTAAGATCCCCCTTTCGGACAAAGATAAAAGTGACGGCACATTTCAATTTTCCTCCTATCAGCCAATTTGAAAAGTGGTTGATGTTGGATGACATAAAATCCTTTCGTGCCAATTACTTAAGGCGACACAAGTCACGTTTCACTTTTTCTCGATCTGAAGAGTGGCGCAATCAGGGTTCCGCGAATCAGTCCCCGTCGATCAATCGCACGGTGTACTCTCCCGATCCTCGGCGCGACGAGAGCCGCCGCCTTGGTACTTGTAGGCATCGACTCCTGAGCACAGACGGCGGGCAACAGCAAAAGTGCAACGAGCAACGTCCACCGATTTGCGTTCATGATTTCCTGCTGTTGGACAGCTAGATGAAGTCTTGTGAATGGAGCAGGCGCGGCGCGGTTCTATCGTAACATGGCGTGCTGATTTCGCCACGTTCGCCGTTTTCTCTTTTCCGGGAACGCGCACTCTGTTACAAAGCGCATAGAGGCCGCAGTGCGACTTCGTGTCGTTGCGCGCTCTCACGCACCTAGGAGCCCCCATGGGACTGACGAAACTGTTCGGCCTCTTCGCGGCGCTTGTCCCCAGCCAAATCGAGCCGCCCTCGGCCCGCGAGTTGGCCGCCCATCAGGAACTCATCAAGCTCCAAGGCGCGTGGCAGTTCGAGTCGCTCGAAGAGGACGGCGAGAAAACGATGCCGGAGGAGCTGAAGGGCCGCACGCTCTTCTTTGGCGCCGATACGTTTTTCATCCGCGCGAACAACAAAATCCTGCAAATGGGGCAAGTGAAGCTCGATCCGACCAAGAGCCCCAAGACTTTCAACGCGGTGGTCAAGCAGGGTCAAAACCGGGGTGAAGTGATGCTCGGCATTTTCGCGCTGGAAGGCGACACTCTGAGATTGTGTTACGACGCACTGGGACAGGAGCGTCCCAAGGAATTCAAGACCAAGCCCGGCGCGAATCTGCTGCTGGTTGTGTGCAAACGCGTCCGATCCAAGATCGATGAGCCGGACCTATCCGGCACCTACCGCGCGGAATCCATCGACATCGACGGCAGCAAGCAAACAGCGGAGGCGGTGTTCGAGCGGCGCGGCGACGCGTATTTCGTCACCTATCGAAGAGGCAAGGCGATCGGCTACGTCGGCATCGGCATACGCAAGGGCAATGTGTTCAGCATGTCCTGGGTGAGTCAGGGACAGGCGGGAATCTCCGTCTATCAGATCGAATCGGGACCACGACTCACCGGCCACTACACGCAACTGGGCGGTCCGGGGCTGTTGGGACAGGAGACGTTGACGCGCTTCGAGAAAGACCTCTAGCAGGCGACGGCCAGTTCGGCCGTCAACTCTTGCACGGTTGCCACAAACTTGTCCAGCGGAAACGGCTTGTAGAACACCTTCAACGCGCCGTAGCTCAGGATCTCGCGCTGAGTGTATTCGGATTGCGTTCCTGTGATGATGCAGAACTTCACGTCTGGGTTGATTTGAGTGAGACAAGTAGCCGTGACCAGGCCGTCCCAAGCCGGCAGCGCCAGATCCAGGACAACCAAATCAATAGCGCACGCATGTTCCTTGTAGAGCTCGACCGCTTGCGGCCCATCCTGGGCGAGCCAAACACGAAAGCCCGCATGCTGGAGCACGATGCGCAACAAGTCGCGCACGCAGCCGAAGTCATCCACCACCAAGATTCCCGGTCTGCGATCATGTTGTCGCAGCTCATGTTGCTTGTGCCAAGTCAGCATGCCTTCGCCCCTGGTCCAAAGTGTGATGGGATGCAACGCAGGTCGCGTGCCAACCAAAGATTTTCCTAGCGCACAGCAAGCGACCAAGCAATAATGGTAATAAACTCCTAGTGGAACAAGAGTTGCTGCCACGAATGTACCAGCCGCCTTTTCAGGCAATCCATCATGCAGGCGACAAAACCTGACCATTCTCTTGACACCGTGGCAAAGGATCACCCCGTTCGGCTGGAGCGTTGGTACTTA
>JAKEHV010000338.1 GCA_022614915.1 Gemmataceae bacterium
CGGCGAAAGAGAACACTGCGGGAAGGAACAAGAATGCTGCAGTGAGGAAGAATCGTCTCATCAACACCTCGGAATGGTGCACTTGGCGGGAGAATAGCCTCGGGCGGGCAATTACATGAAGTATACGCGGCTGCTTCACAGATTTCTATAATCCCAAGGATACACTCGAAGGCTTCAAGAGAGAAAGAGGCGTGCCATGTCCGACACCAAAACCGCCAGCGTAACCCGCCTACTCGGCCTCAACCTGACGCCCGGTAAGCTGCGCGGCTTGCAGTGCATCAGCAATCCGGGCGGCACGCTGACCATGGTGGCCTTGGACCAGAACAGCTCCATGATCACGATGATCAAGGATAGCCTGAAAAGGAAAGGTGAAAGCCGCGAACCCACCTATCTGGAAATCGTGGAAGCGAAAGTGCACCTGGCGCGCTGCTTAGCGCCCGGCGCAAGCGCGCTCTTGGTGGACGCCTACTACGGCGCTTGGAACACCGTCGCCAGTTTCGCGTTGCCGCGCGACGTGGGCCTGTTGGTGCGCGTCGAGCGCTCGGGCGGCGAGAAGAACAGCCGGGGCGCGCCGATGGGAGCCATCGAATCGGGTTGGAGCGCTGCCAAGATCAAGCGCATGGGCGCCAATGCCGTGAAGCTCTTAGCGCCTTTCGAACCGACGGAAGAAACGAGCGCCGAGCATCAATTCAACCTGGTGCGGAAAGTGTACGAGGAATGCCAGAAACTCGACATTCTCATGCTCTTGGAGCCGGTCGCCTTCCCATTCGATGGCGAGAAGAAAGACAGCAAGACGTTGCTTGATCGCAAGGCGCGGACGGTTATCGATAGCGCGAAGATTCTCAGCCGGCACTGCGACGTCTACAAGGCGGAGTTCCCCGGCACGCTTGGCCACGAAACCGACGGCCAACTCCTCGAAAACCTGCACAAGCTGGACGAGGCCAGTGCCACGCCTTGGGTGCTCTTAAGCGCGGGGGTCGATTTCCCGCAGTACAAGAAACAGGTGGAAATGGCGGTGAAGGCCGGCGCCAGCGGCGTCTTGGGCGGCCGCGCGTTCTGGAAAGAGTACTTCCTGCAAGAAGGCTTCGCCGCCCGCGACCAGTTTGCCCGCGGCGAGTGCGTCCAGCGCGTCCATCAAATCGACGAGATCGTTAAAGTGCAGGGCAAGCCTTGGTTCAAGCACTATGGGCTGACCAAGGAGGAACTGTCCTTATTCCGTACAACAGAGCATTGGCACTTCCGCTATGGAGGCGCCGACCAAGGCGGCGGTTCCGGCGGCGGGGTCGCGGGGGAAGTCTATTAGCCTCGGTTATGGCGAACGTCACAACTGCTACTTTTTTTCAGTTGCCAATTGAAAATTCAGGTGTGAACTGACGCTTTTTGGAAACCTTCCAGTCGCTACTTTCGTCACATTTTTTCTAGATTCGCGCTCTTGCCGTTTGATTTCTCGTCCGTAAATCAGGGCAAGTTAACAGATGTTAACTTTCTCGAATCTGGAAAGTTCGGGTCATTGGGGTAGGCCGCGGCAGTTGGAGAATCCACGCCGCAACCTGCCCACTTTCCAGTGCCTCCGAGCGTTGCCCTTTCCCACCTGAGTGCCTCCCACACACTCAACGGGGCCACTGTAGCCGTGGAGCCACAGCGATGGCGCTCCAACACGTTTGTTTTTTTCAACTTGGATTTCGCAACAGGAGGGATTCCCATGTCGCGCGATATTGTTGTCTCGTTCACTGGCCCTCGCTTGCGCGTCGGGCTAGTGTTCACGGCGCTGGCTTTGTGCACCTCTAGTCTATCGGCGAACGAAAAACCCCGGCTACGATTGCTCGACGACGAAACGCATGCCTTATATCTGTCGTTTTGGCCGAAGAGCAACGATCCCTGGCTTAACGAACTGAAAAAGAAAGACCTCATCTTCTACGACGACTCCGTCATGCCGCACGCATATCAGGACTGGGACGGCGGGCTGCCGGGCGTGCATAGCCCTTCGTACAACATCAGCGCCATCCGCGGCGAGCCGTTCGGCAACGCCAATCGCGAGTTTCCATGGAGCTCGCCCGCAGGCTTGCACGAGAGTCCCAACTTCAAGGCCTTTCGCTTCGTCAGCATCCCGCCGGGCAAAGCCATCCTCTGGTGGCGCGAACGCATTGCCGGCGACCGCTCGGCCAGCTTCCGCTGGCAATATCCCGCGGGCACCGTCTTCGGCGAAATCTTGCTGGTGTCTGATCCCGACGGCCACGATTGGGCATTCGAGCTAAGGACGCGGACGCGCTCCGACAAGGGCTGGATCATGAACGCATTCCGCCCGTTCACGACCGAGCGCGAGCTGGTTGCCCGTATCAAGGAGCTGGTTCCGAACTGGCGCGAGCGGCCGGAATTGGCCAAGATCGTCAAGGGCGAATTGGAACGCGAAGAGTCCCTGCGGCTCGTAAACAACCATGACCGCGTGATCTTCGACGTCACCGCGCTGGCCAGTCACCTGCCGGCGATCGATGATGAATTGGTCCGCAAGCTTTTAGCCACGCCGTTCAAGTCGGCGCTCGGTCAGGGCTGGAAGCAAGGGGCGGACGGGACCGAGGCCTTTGCCCCGACTACCAACGCGGCCTTCCACATTGTGCCGAAAAACTACAAAGGCGGCTTCATCGAAGTGTCGAGCAATTCCTGCATGCGCTGCCACGATTCGACGCTGATGCACGCCCGCGACTTCCAAGCCCGCCGCGACTGGTACGGCCGGGTTCGCGGCTCGGACAATATCTTTTCGTTCCACATCTTCGAACCGGGCAGCATCTCGTTCAACGGCTTCAGCCGTGAGCCGCAAGTGCGGCGCGCGCTGGTGGACGCGGGGCTGTTGCAGAAATGGGAGGATTAAGGAGTTGGAATAAGCTAGTCCAGCCAGTTTTCTACGCGCAACCCTGGCACGCGTTCGAAGTCGTGTCGATTGGCGGAAAGGAGGACTGCATCGTTGACCAATGCCGTTGCCGCGATTTTGAGGTCCATTGTGCCAAGTCGCAGTCGTTGAGCACGCAAGTCGTCGAACTTTCGTGCTGCAGATTCATCGAATGGTGCGATTTCGAACTCCTGATAGAATTCAAAAAGTTTGGCAAGCTCTCGATAGCCGGAGACTTGCCGATGCGCCGTCTTTTCTTTGGCAATGACGGCAAGCCATCCTCGCATGCGCTCCTCGACTGTAACGATTGCGACACCCACGACTTCGGTTTGCGGGATCGCATTCAGGCGCTGAATCAGTCGGCGACCACGTTCGCTATCGGGATACTTGAAGAAAGTAGCATGATCCGTATCGACGAGGATCATTCCGGAGACTCCCCATTTCGCGCCGCTGCGCGCTCCGCTTCCCGCATGCGCAGGCACTCTTCGTCAACCTCACGCATGAACTCACTGTCGCCGAACATGCCGACAGTATTGCGCCAATTTTTGCGAGCACGAGTCGACGTTTGGACTGCCAATGCGAGCTCCAAGGCTTCGACTCGTTTCGCCAAAGTCTCTAGTGTCAGTTCGGACATAGCGATCTCCACTCACGCAACTTTCTCAGATTATCGTACCGGAATGAGACCCCGCGAGCAATTCAATCATCGCTGTTTGGCTTTTCCGGCGGCATTATTCGCCGGGAATCGGATGGTGGTTCTGGGCAAAGGAGGACACCAATGGAAATCACGGAAAAGTTCGTCTGGAGCAAAATCGAGGCCAAAGCAGGCGAGAATCTGAACCTGATTCTGTCACGCAAAGAGGCCGAACGAAAAGCAGGTGAGGAAGTTTTACGGTGTGGAGGTCGGCGCTTTGGGGATCGGCGTGGGCTTCACGGTCGGGTTACCGTACACGCTCGGGCTTTGCAAAACAGCCGGCGGGCAGGTCGTGGACAACGGACAAGCGTTTTTCGCCGGCTCCACGGGACTCGACCATCTTTGCCCCTTGCCTGCCTCAATGAGGTAGCTCTTGAAGAGCTCAACCACGTTGGCGTCGATGATGCCGTCGCCTTCGTACCGGATGATGAAGTTGAACATGTTGCTGTGCTGCGAAGACTTTGCCGGCTCCGGCTTGTCTGTTTTCTCACTGGTCGCGGGATTCTGTCCGGTGACGTTTTTCAAAAGCTCAACTACTTGGGCGTCAACGACTCCCTCTCCTTCGTAGCGAAGCACGAGGTGGAACAGATGCTTGGGCTGCTGCAAGGGCGCGGGCACGGGATAGACTCCCTTCTGCATGTTGACGGGGTCGGCCGGTTTGCTCGACGGCACAACGGCATGTTGAGCGGGCACGACATTCCTGTCCGACATGACGGCAAAACTGCCGGTAGTCGAAATCGGCTGGAGCGGCGCGTTTCCCTTCGCAGCGAGTTTGTGCGGCGGCGAAGCCTGCTTTACGCTCTTTAGAAATGCATCCACCTGTGCCTGCACTCCGAGCGTATGGTGAACGACCAGAATCCGCGCGGGCGCGAAGTAGCTGAGGTGCCCTTGAGGGTGACTGCCCGCAACGGTGATGCGCCAACTTCCGGGTTCGATGACTTGCGGAATCGTGTCGGCAATCCATTGGCCGAGTTGCGGGTCTTCTCCGTACTCGCTAAGCGAGTAGACGGAACGAATCAAAGCGTTCTTGCCGGCGCTTGGAGCAATCGCGTTCGCGGTTGGTGTCGAAGCCACCTTCCCGGGCGTGTCGCCGGCTTGTCCGCCGGCGGCGATCAAGAGTGCACAGCCCAGCGACATTGTTAAGAGCGATTCAAAGCGCAAACGAGACATGGGAGTTTCTCCTTCCTTGGAGGCACAGGAATCCGGAGATTAGAAGGAATTGCCAAGATACGGTCAAGGGCAAGCGGTCAGTTTATTCGCAACCAGCGCCGCACAGTTCCTGTACCGGCACCGGTCGGCCGCTGGGCGCCTCACTTGCAACAATCCCAAAACGCACTAGAATTCTTCCGCCGCCTATCTCCAAGGTCCGCACAATGGCTCAGCCGCGTTCGCTCGCGTCCGTGACCGCCATCGGGGTCATCAACATCGTCGTCGCGTCCCTCCTTCTGCTTCTACAGTTCTGCGGCCTCGTTATCATGCTCGTCGGCGAGGACTTCATCAACGATCCCAACGCGAAAGCGATGGAACGATTCCTGGAACAGAACATACCCGCTCACCATGTCACGCAGGTGTTCAACACCGTCTTCTATTTGCTCTTGTCGGTCCTGCTGCTCGTCTTTGCCATTGGCTTATTGCGGCGCAGCAACGGTTGCCGCGTGGGCACCATTCTGTTGTCCTGGATCTACATCTTCGCCGCCGTCGCGCAGTTGATTTACTATTTCGTGCTGGTCGCCCCGCAGATGTCGCGGTTTTTCCAAATGGCCGGCATTCCCGGCATTCAGGATGCGCGCTTCCTCGTCACCATTACCACCATTATTTACGTCGTCATCGTCCTCGTCACGTCGGTCTACGCCTTGATCGTGGCGTTGCATTTGAGCCGGGCGTACGTCAAGGAGTATTTTTGGGCCGATGCGTCCGACTTCGACGAGTCGCGCGACGAGCGGCGGCCGGCAGACGACGATTGGTATGAGCGGCGTCAGCGTAGTCTCGAGGAAGAAGAAGGGTATTGACTCAGGCGAGTGTAGCCGCATTCGCAAGAATGCGGGTGTCGCCGTGACCGGAATTCTCGCGGATTCCGCTACGATGATGGTCGAGGTGAGATGGAAGAGCAATTGGAGCACGCGGCGCGCCTGCTGCGCGGGGCGCGGCGCGTGGCGGTCTTGACCGGCGCGGGCATCTCCGCCGAGAGCGGCTTGGCGACCTTTCGCGGCGCGGGCGGTCTGTGGGAAGGCCAGCGCGTCGAGGACGTGGCCACCCCGCGCGCCTTCGAGCGTGACGCGGCACTGGTTTGGCGCTTCTATAACCTCCGCCGCGCCAATTTGGCCACGGTGCAGCCCAACCCAGGCCATCGGGCTTTAGTCGATTTGGAGAATCGGCTCACCGGCAACTTCACACTCGTCACGCAAAACGTGGACGGCCTGCACCAGGCGGCGGGGAGCAAGAACGTGCTCGAAATCCATGGCGCGATTCGCCTGGTGCGCTGCACGGGTTGCCGGCTGACGACCGACCGCGGCGTCGAGCCGCTGCCGGATTTGCCTAAGTGCGAAGACTGCGGCAGCCTCCTGCGTCCGGACGTGGTTTGGTTTGAAGAGATGTTGCCGCACGACGTGTGGCGTCAAGCGGAAGAGGCGGTCGGCGCATGCGAGTGCTTCCTGGTGATCGGCACGAGCGCGGTGGTGCATCCAGCGGCGGGCCTGGTCAGCTGGGCGCGCGCGAATCACGCCCGGATCATAGAGATTAACCTAACGGCCACCGTTGCAACGAGTTACGCTGACACTGCTCTGCAAGGACCATCGGGTGTGGTTTTGCCAGATTTGCTCAAGCGGTATGCCGAGGGCAAAACAGTGGACAGTTGAAACTGCAGGACTTGTTAGCGGTTGGTAACAATCGAGGGGGTATGCCTATGCACGAGTTGGCAAGAACGAGTGTTTTCGCGATTTGCAAGTTGTTTTGAATAAATAGTTTATGACAATTCTCCCGTTCTTGCCAACAGGGGGTAAAAAGTGGCAAGAACGAGCCGTTCTTGCCACTTGCAACATCGGCAACTGCGGGAATCTGTCCGGATGGTGCAAGAATGGCATTGATCCTTGACGGCAAGAAACTGGCCCAAACCATGCAGGCGGAGATCGCCGCCGAGGTCGCAAAGTTTGCGCAACAAACCGGCGTGCGGCCCGGATTGGCGGCGGTTCTTGTAGGTGAAAACTCCGCCAGCCAGGTTTATGTCCGCAACAAGCGCGCGGCATGCCAAAAAGTGGGCATGGAAAGCTGGCTCTACGATTTGCCGGAACTAACCACCCAGGCGCAGCTTTTGGAGCTGGTGCAACGGCTGAACGCCGATGCCAATGTGCACGGCATCCTTGTGCAACTGCCGCTGCCCAAACAGATCGACGAAGCGGCCCTTGTGCAAGCCGTCAGCCCCGAGAAGGACGTGGACGGCTTCGGCGTCTACAGCCTTGGTCTCTTAGCAATGGGCAAACCGCGCTTTCTCCCGTGCACGCCGCTCGGGATCCAGCAGCTTCTTTTGCGCAACAACATCGCGATCGAGGGCCGTCATGTGGTCATCGTCGGCCGCAGCAACATCGTCGGCAAACCATTGGCGCTTATTCTCATGCAGAAGGCGGCAGGCGCCAACGCCACGGTCACTGTGTGCCACAGCAAGAGCGAACGGCTCGGCGAAATCACCAAGCAGGCGGACATCGTCATCGCGGCCATCGGCCAAACGCATTTCTTGAAGGCAGACATGGTGCGCCCGGGCGCGGTCGTCGTGGACGTCGGCATCAACCGGTTGCCGGGCGGGCTGACTGGGGATGTGGACTTCGCGGCGGTGGAGAAAGTCGCGTCGGCGATCACGCCGGTTCCAGGGGGCGTCGGGCCGATGACTATCACGATGTTGCTGCATAATACCTTGCAAGCTGCCCGATTTCATGCCAACAATAGATAGTCATGATTCCTTTCCCCACCAACACCGCCACCCGCGTCGGCATCAACATCCTGATCCTCTTGGGCTCCGTCGTTGCGCTGCGCCTGGGACAAACCGTCTTCATCCCCATCGTGATCGCGTTGCTTTTGGCGGCCGTCTTGGGCCCGGCGGCGGAATGGCTGCACGCTAAGCTCAAGATCCGCTGGACACTGTCGTGCCTCACGGTGATTGTGGGATTATTGCTCTTGAACCTGTTCATCTTTATGGTGTTCGGCGTCGCCTTTGCGCGCATGGCCCAGCAGTTTCCAAGCACCGACAAGGAGATCATCAAGTATTTCAACGACTTTCGCGGCAAGCTGGAGCAAATCTGGCCTTGGCCGCTTGACGAAGAACTATTTCCTCTCGATCCGAAGAGAGTCGAAGACATTCGCGCGTACGAGGTGCTTACCAAGGCCGCGCCGCAAATGCTGAAATGGACCGTTGACTACGTCGGCAACGGCCTGTGGCAGTGGATCCTCATCCTCTTCATTTTGCTGTTTCTGCTATTGGAAGGGAGGATGCTGACGCGGCGCGTCATCGCGATCTTTGGCCCCAGCGAAGAGGTGCGCGCCAAGGCCGGCGCGGTGCTTTTGGATATGGCCCAGCAAGTGCGCACGTATCTCGTGTGGCGGACCATCATCAACTTTGGCCTCGCCGTCGTCATCGGCGCTGTTTACCAATTTGCCGGCCTGCGCCAGGCGTGGACGTGGGCTATTCTTTTGGCCATTCTGAACTACGTTCCTTACCTGGGACCGCTCTTGGCGGGCGTGCCGCCTCTCCTCGATGCCTTTATTTTCGCCGACCCGGTCACCACCTTGGTCGTTGCCATACTGTACGGGGTCATCATCATTGTGGAAGGTTATTTGATCGTGCCCTTGATCATGGGCCGCAGCATGGAGATGAACGCGACCACGGTGATGATCGCCTGCCTGTTTTGGGACCTGGTGTGGGGCATTGTCGGCTTGTTTTTGGCGATGCCGATCATGGCCGGCGTGAAAGCGGTGTGTTACCACGTGCCGGGTTGGCGTCCCTGGGCGAACTTGATGGGCACGGAGCATGAAGATGAAAGGCCGACGCCGGAGCAGCAAGACTTAAGCATCGAGCAGGTGATCGTGCAGGAGCCGGCGAAACCTGTGCCGCCCAACGGAGAATTGGAACCCAAGCCCCAGACAGAGAAGACGAGCGCCTAACGTTTACGTTTCGCGCTCACTCCTTACTTCGGCGCGATGAAGCGAGCGCGAAACGTAAACGATCAGTCTTCAGTCTTTGACTTTGCGACCGCGACGTCGCTCGGCGCTAATGTAAGCTGGATGGTCAGCTCTTTGCCTTGGCGCATCACTGTCAAGTGCACCGTTTCGCCCGGCTTCTTGTCCCAAAGCGCACGTTCCACGTCGAAGGCGTTGCCGACGCGGCGTTCGCCGACCGCGAGGATTTCGTCGCCGCTGTGCACTTCCTTGTCGCCGTGTACGGCGGCAACAAAGACGCGCTGGCGATCGCCTGATTCGCCGAGCACTTTTTCTTTGCAGGCCAGCCCGTGGAAAACGCCGGCGATCTTGAGGGCGCTCAGCTTTTCGCTGAGCACTTGTTTGACCGTGCCGGCGTTGATGGCGAAGGCGATGCCCTGAGCGCCGTCGCGCAGGGCCACGTTGATGCCGATCAGCTCGCCGTTGATGTTGAGGAGCGGGCCGCCGGAGTTGCCCGGATTGATGCTGGCGTCGGTTTGGATCAGTCCCGTCAGCGTTTCGCCCGAGGGCATCGAGATCTCGCGCTCCAAAGCGCTGATGATGCCGACGGACACCGTATTGCTGTAGCCGAACGGATGCCCGACCGCGATGACGGTTTCGCCGATCAGAAGATCGTCGGCCGGCGCCAACGGCAGGGCTTGCAGCTTCTTGGCAGACTGCACGCGCAAGACGGCGAGGTCGTACGCCGATTCGGTCAGCACGACCTCGGCTTTGCTTTCGGACCCGTCCAAAAGCACTACCTTGACGCTGCGTGCCGAACCGACCACGTGGCGATTGGTGACGATGAAGCCGCGCTCGTCGAGGATGACCCCGGTTCCGACGAGGTCTTTGCCGCCGCTTTGGCGCGGCACTTTCACCGTGACGATGCTGTGTTTGGTTTTTTGAACGGCTTCGACGATGGGATTGCGCCGGGAATAGGGCGTTGCGCTCTTCTCTGTTGCGGCCCCAGCGTTGACCAGCGTTGCCAGCGCAAGCAATGCGCCGGCCCACGCGGACGGGATGGTGCGCCTCATTGTTCCGGTCCTTTCGGCAGCCTGGCGACCTCTCGACTTCCTAAAAGAGGCCCATGGCTTTCCGCCCCCGCCTCGCGACGGGTTTAGCTTTTCGAGGAATGTCTGTTCCGAGGGTTGAGCGGTGTGCTCAGTGGAACCATAGCACGAAAAAAGGGCCGGTTAGGCGGCAAAAGCCGATTTTCAGCCGGCGGCCTCAAAAGGGATTGGCGGCATGGAGAAGTAGATGCACTTATTGCGGCCGGTGTTTTTGGCCTCTGCCAAGGCGGCGGCGGCGGTGTGTTTCATTTGATCGTATTCGGATTCGACTCCGTCCTCGGCGACCGCGAAGCCGATGCTGACACGCACCGGGATGGTTTCTCCCTTGTAGGTGAATTCAGTATTCTCGACCGTGGTGCGAATGCGCTCCCCGAGCACCAGGGCGCCTTCCATGTTGGTTTCCGGGGCAATCACCATGAACTCTTCGCCGCCGATGCGTCCCAACAAGTCGACGGTGCGGAGCGAGCCGCCCAGCGATTTCGTCAAGTCGATAAGCACTTTGTCGCCGCCCGGCAGCAAATAACGGGCGTTGATTTCCTTGAAATGGTCCACATCAATGAGGCCCATGGTGAGCGAGCTGGGATAACGTTCGCGGCGGCGCAGCTCGCGCTCGGCCAGTCGATCCATGGCGCGGCGATTGGGCAAGCCGGTCAAAGGATCGGTTAGCGCTAGCTTTTCCAGCATCTTGTTCTTTTGTTCCAGCTCGTGATTGGTTTCCTCAAGCTCTTTGGTGCGCTGGGCGACGCGTTTTTCCAATTCCAGGTTGAGTTGCCGCAATTGGTCCAAGAGTTGTTCGTGACTGCGTTCCAGCATGAAAGTGCGCGCGGCGTTGCGCAGGGTTTCCAGGAGTTCCGCCGTGCGCCACGGCTTGAACAAGTAACGATAAATCTGGGCCCGGTTGATGGCGTCGACCGCCTCTTCCAATTCGGCGAAACCGGTCATCAAGAGACGGACCGTTTTGGGGTAATTGCGGCGTACCCATTCCAGAAACTGCACGCCGCTCATCCGCGGCATCTTCTGGTCGGTGAGAACCAAGTCGATGTCGCGCTGCTCGAAGATTCGTTGCGCAGTCTCGCCGCCGTCCGCGGTGAGGACCTCGAACTCAGAGCCTAAAAGGGCCGACAGGGTGGACAGGATGTAAGGCTCGTCATCCACCACCAAGAGGGAACATCGATACTTGGCCACTTCGACGTCTCAAGGGATGGCCGGGGCGCAGGGGTTCAACGAGCGCACTTCAGCGCATCGTGCTTTTCAAGTATTAGCTTATTTCTCAACCAAGGGCAATTTTCCCACGATTGATTCACCAAGATAACACAAAAAACCTCATTCCCGTTTAGCGTTCGCAGACTGGGCCACAGAGGACGCGACCATCAAACGGCACGCCGCGCCCAGCGCATTTTGGCCGATCGGGAACGCGGATTGGAAGACTTTTCCGCAAAGTCCGCACTCATCGGCTCTTGCGACATTTCTGCATAAATGCCTTTGGCGGCATCTTCGCGAAAGGCCCTCTTAATCAATCGGTCCTCCCCGCTGTGAAAACCGATAATGGCAACGCAAGCCCTTGGCTTTAAGCAAGATGGAGCGACACGGAGCAAATTGCCCAGGTTCCCCAATTCCCGGTTCACCAAGATTCGCAACGTTTGAAACAGCTGTGCCGCCGGGTGCGTTTGCCAGCGTCGCTTTTCCTGTCGCAAACGCCAACTGGTCTTACCAAAAAAGCGCAGCACAAAGTCGGCGAGCTGACGCGTGCGTATGAATTTCTCCCGCGCCCGCGCTTCGCAAATCGCTGCCGCCAGCGCTGCGCCATTGGCATGATCGCCCAGCTCGGCCAGCGCATGCCGTAAGTCCATTTCCGAGATTCTGCCCAAGAGCTGCGCCGCCGTTTGGCCGTGCGATCGGTCCATGCGCATGTCGAGCGGGCCGTCGCGCATATAAGAAAACCCACGCTCGGCGTCGTCCACCTGCATGCTGGACATGCCGAGATCCGCGAGTATGCCGTCCACATGGACAATGTCCAACTGGGCAAGCACAGTCTCCAACGAGGCGAAATTGCCATGGATGAGCCGAAACGGATACCCCACCGCCTGCAAACGCGCGCGCGCCTTGGGCAGGTTGTCAGCGTCCCAGTCGATGCCGATCAGCAATCCGCCAGGCCCGACACGGTGCAGCAATTCGACGGCATGGCCGGCAAAACCGATGGTGCAATCGACGAAAACTTGACCTGGTTTTGCGTCGAGCACGCGCAAGACCTGCTGCACAAGCACGGGCCGGTGTTCACCGGCCGGCGTGCCGCGCGGCAACCTTTTGGCACGGCCGGCACTGGGTTTGCGAGTCCGTTTCTTTGACAATGCCTTGTCACCTTCCCTTTCGCGAGGGATAATGAATTAGTGCGTAGGTCGAGGGACCGTAAACAAGAAGGGACGTTCTCATGAGTGTGAAACGCTTTGCCTTAGTGTCTGGTTTGGCCTCCTTGTTGTTCGCGTCCGCGGCCAGCGCTCAAGTGTTCGTGCGGGCGCCGTTCGTGCGCGTACAAGTCGGCGGCCCCGGCGTCTATGTCCGCGCTCCCTTCGTCAACATGTTCGTTCCCAGCTATTATCCGCCGCCATCCGGGCCGGTCTACCTGGCGCCGCAGTCGCGGCTCTTCGTGCCGCCCACGCAGACGGAGCCGCCGGTAGTGCAGCCCGACGCGAAACCGCCGCAGCCTGTGCCTGGCGAGGCCCCGCCGGCCCCGCTCCCCCAAGCAAACGGCGCGATGACCCTCGAACAGTTCGCCAAATCATTCCAGGCTAAGCCTGGAAATTACGAGGTGACGCTGCTCAATCCGGTCAACAATCAGCCGACCACGGTCCGGTTTACTTTGCTGGACGGTTCGCCGCGCCGGGTGCACGTGCGCCGTAACGAGATCGAGTTCGACTACGGCATCCGCCGCTTCGTCCGCATTCAGTTCGATCTGGACGGAGCAATAGTCGTTGCACGTTGATCCGTCTCGAACAATCGTCAGAGGGTAGGCTGGGACATCCAGCCTGCCCTTTTTCTATGCGCACGAGTCATTCCTATAATGTCTGGAACGACTCGGAAACAGAAAGGCGTCCCGTTCATGAAGTTTCGTCTCTTGACCCCCGGTCCAACTCCAGTGCCCGAGGAAACGCTGCTCGAGCTCGCCAAGCCGGTCCAGTTTCACCGCACGCCCGAGTTCCGGCAGCTCTTGGCCGAAATCCTTCGGGACCTGCAGACAGTGTATTGCACGAAAAACTCGGTGATTCCGCTCACCAGTTCCGGCACGGGCGCCCTCGAAGCGGCCTTGGTCAACAGCGTGCCGGCGGGGAAGAAAGTGATCTGCCTCATCGCCGGCCGCTTTGGCGAACGCTGGAAGAACATTTGCAAAGCCTTCGGTCTTGAAGCGATCAACGTGACCGTCCCCTACGGCCAAGCAGTGCAGCCGGATCAGCTCAAGCGTGCGTTGGCGGATCACCCGGACGCGGCGGCCGTCTGCTCGACCTTGAGCGAAACGTCCACCGGCGTCGGCCACGACATCGCGGCTTTCGGCAAGATCGTCGCCCAGACGCCGGCGCTCTTGCTCGTGGACGCGGTCAGCGGCCTTGGCGCGATGGAGTGCCGGGTCGATGACTGGAACATCGACTTGTGCTGCACCGGCTCGCAGAAGGCGCTTATGTTGCCGCCGGGCCTGGCATTCGTGTCGGTGAGCGCCAAGGCCTGGCAAGCGATCGACAAAAACGAAGCGCCACGCGCCTTCTATTTCGATCTCAAGAAGGCGCGCAAAAACTTGGAGAATAACGACACGCCTTACACACCGGCGCACACGCTGGTGCGTGCCCTGCGTGTTTCGCTGAAAAAGATCATCGCCGAAGGGATGGAGAACATCTGGAAGCGGCAAGCACGCACCGCCCAGGCCGCGCGTGCAGGGTTTCAGGCGCTGGGTCTGGAAATCTTCGCCAACCCTCCAAACAACGCATTAACGGTAGTGAAAAGCCCGCCCGGCATCGACAGCACCGTCCTTTTGTCCAAGCTCGAGAAACAGTACGGCCTGAAGCTCGCCAACGGCCAGGACGAGCTCAAAGGCAAGATTTTCCGCTTGGCGCACATGGGCTACATCGACATGTTCGACATTCTGGCAGCCATCGCCGGCGTCGAGTTGGTGCTGAGGGAATTGGGCCATCCCGGCGAGCTCGGCAAGGGCCTGGCCGCGGCGCAGAAGGTGTTCGCCGCCAATGACTGAACTTGGCAATTGCCGCTCGCGTTTCGCGCTCGCAGGGCACGCAGCGAGCGCGAAACGCAAGCGAGAAACCGAAAGCATACATGCCCCGCGTCTTCATCAGCGACAAACTGGAAGCGAACGGCCTGGACCTCTTAGAGCGCGCCGGTCTGGAATTGGACAATCGGCCCGGCCTCAAGGACGCCGCGCTCGGGGATGCCATCCAAAAAGCCGAAGGCATGATCGTCCGCAGCGGCACCAAGGTGACCGCGGAGCTGTTGGAGAATCCCGGCAAGCTGCGGGCCATCGTCCGCGCCGGCGTGGGCGTGGACAACATCGACGTCGCCGCCGCCACCCGCAAGGGCATCGTCGTCATGAACACGCCAGGCGGCAACACGGTCAGCACCGCCGAGCACACCATCACGATGCTCATGTCCCTGGCCCGGCACATTCCCGCCGCCGATGCCAGCCTGCACGCCAAGAAATGGGACCGCTCCAAGTTCGTCGGAACCCAGCTCGCCGGCAAGTCGCTCGGCATCGTCGGCCTGGGACGCATCGGCCGCGAGGTCGCCCGCCGTGCCGCCGGCCTGGACATGAAGGTCGTCGGCTTCGATCCTTTCCTGACCGCCGACCGCGCCGCCCAGCTCGGCATCGAAGCTGTCCCCGATTTGGCGTCGTTGTTGCCGCGCGTCGATTTCCTGACAGTGCACACGCCGTTGACGCCCGAGACGACCAACCTCATCGGCGCCAAAGAGATCGCTCAGATGCGAACGGGCGCCCGCATTCTCAACTGCGCCCGCGGCGGCATCGTGAACGAGGAAGCCCTCGCCGAAGCGCTCAAGTCCGGCCAACTTGCCGGCGCGGCGCTCGACGTATTCGTGGAGGAGCCGCCTTCTCCCGATCATCCGCTCCTGGCCCTGTCCAATGTCGTCGTCACGCCGCACCTGGGCGCCGCCACGGTCGAAGCCCAAGAATCGGTCGCACTGGAAGCGGCTCAGCTTTTGGTCGACTATCTCACCAAAGGCGTTATCGGCTTTGCGGTCAACATGGCCGCTGTCGATCGCACGGAACTGAACGAAGTGCGGCTCTATGTGGACATGGCCCGCCGGCTCGGACTTTTGCACGCGCAGATGTGCCAGGGGACGATCAAAAAAGCCGACATCACCTATCGGGGTGAAGTCGCCCGCCGCAGCACCAGGCTCATCACGGCGGCGTTCGCGGCAGGCCTGTTGGAAAAGCACCTCGACCAGGGCGTCAACATTGTCAACGCCGAGCTGTTGGCCCGCGAGCGCGGCATCGAGATCGCGGAGCAATCAAATCCCAAGAAGGGCGACTTCAGCACGCTCATCCGCATCGACGTCGCCACCGACAAAAAGACCTACACCGCCGCCGGTACGCTCTTCGGCAACCAGTTCTTGCGCCTGGTCACGCTCGGCCCCTACCACCTCGATGCACACATGGACGGCATCCTCCTCATTTTCACGCACCGCGACGTGCCCGGCCTCATCGGCTTCATCGGCACCATCTTCGGCAAGCACCACGTCAACATCGCGCAGATGAACGTGGGCCGGCAAATGGCGGGCGGCGAAGCCATCGCTGTCCTCAATCTGGACAATCCGCCGCCGCCGGAAGCCCTGGAAGAAGTCCGCTGCCATCCGCAAATCAGCAGCCTGTCGGTGGTGAAGTTGCCGCCGCCGGGGGAGATGCCGCCGTGGTTTGGCTAATTGGATGCGTCAACTAGTTTGTTAACGATCACTAACAATTGCGTGATGAAGGAACGGTCCTTGACGCCGTTGCTTGCGTTTTGGGAACCACACTTCAAATAGCAAAAAACTGAAAAGTGACGTGAGAATCTGCAACTCCATGCGAACAAGGAAGTTGCATCAGTTAATGGCCCCCAACTTTTCAGATTGGTGCATAGGAGCAAATGTGAAAAGTCGCCTCGGTTGCCAGTACCCGGTAGGCTGTACTCGATACCGAATTAGAATCCGTATCGATCCTAATCACGACTACACAGTCTCAAAGTGCTGGCCCGGCCGCGGGTTTCGTCGTTTGGCGGCATTATTCCGGCGATCACCAAATGTCCGGCGATCACCAAATGTCCAGAAGACTGATCATCTGGGGAGTTGTTACAAGCGCTTGCCTTGGCGTCATCGTTGCAATCGCCCTGTGGGCATACACGGAAAAGCAACCGATTCCTCCGCCCGGCGTTCGGTGTTACGCCAACGAAACCGGAACCAGCACCGCCAAGGCATGCGAACCGCCAGGCAACTTGACGCTCCGGCATGCTGGCGCCGTGCCGAACTGACAAACGGTCCAGTCAAATAACTTCTTCCAAACCTTCGGAGGTCGCTGTGAAAAACCATGCCATTCGGTTGCACCGGTCCGGGCCCGTCACGATTGCCGTCATCCTGGCGTTTGGCGGGCTGATCTGGCTCATTGGCGTCTACGAACGCGCGCCGGCGCAAGAAGCTGCAAAGCACGCCGCCAAGTGGGAGTATTGCACGATACTGGGCGGCGAAAACCTGCTCTTCTTCACTTCCAAGCAGGAGATCAGGTCCAAGAGTTGGAAAGAACTGGCGAAAGCATTGAAGGCGCCACTCAAGGAAGGGTGGGAGGACGTCGATTGGGTCACTCGCATGGCCATCTTTGATTTCCTGGGCGAGCAGGGATGGGAACTGGCGCACTTCGCGCGGATGACGCCGCAATCCTTTGAGGCGTTGTTCAAGCGTCGGCGCTAGGATCGGTGGAAAGACGATTACAAAGGAAGCCCGCCGATGGTTTCTTCTGGCAGCGGAAAAGGGGGACGCGCACGCCATGGAGCGGCTCGGCGGCATGGATCGCGACGGTCTAGCGGGCGAGCGCGACTTCGCGAAGGCGCTGTCGTGGTATCAGAAAGCCGCCGACCATGGCAACGCAACGGCGCTGGCCTCCATCGGTTGGCTGCACTATCACGGCCTCGGCGTCAAGCAGAGTTTTCAAGAAGCCGAGCGCTACTATCGGTTGGCCGCCGAAAAAGGAAACGCCGAAGGGATGAACAACCTCGGCCATCTTTATCGCGAAGGCCATGGCGTGGAAAAAGACCTGGCCAAGGCGACGGAGTGGTTTCAAAAAGCCGCCGACAAAAAAAACGTCTGGGCCATCACCAGTCTCGCTCACTTGTATTTCGGTGGGGAAGGCGTTGAGCGCGATCCGGCGAAAAGTCTGAAGCTTCTGCGGCATGCGGCCGAGCTGGGGCACGCGCCGGCTATGTCGGACCTCGGGCTTATCTACCTGGAGGGCTCCAACGTCGAGGCGGCGCTCGACGTGAGCAGTTTCTACTTTGCAGGCGCCGGCGTCAAACGGGACTCCGCCAAGGCGCTAGCTGTACTCAAGAAAGCTGCCGGCGAAAAGAACGTGCTCGCCGTCCGCGCCCTTGGTCACGTCTATTATGAGGGAAAATATGTGGAGAAAGATTACAAGGAAGCCTTGAAGTGGTATCGCAAGGCTGCCGAGCTGGGCGACGCGGACTCCATGCTCTCTCTCGCTGCCATGTATACCGGAGGCCATGGCGTGGAAAAGGACGAGCAAATGGCGCTTGATTGGATTCGTCGCGCGGCCGATACGGGGAATGCGCGAGCCAAGGAGCTTCTTAAGCGCCGGATGCCATAGCCGCATTGAGCGATTGGCCAAGAATCGAGGAAAGAGGAAATGACGAATCCAAAAACCTCATTCGCGAGGGCCAGGATCCGCGCCGCCTGCCCCGCTCCAGTAGCCAGCGGACGGGTCATCTTCCGATCTGTGTGCGCGGTTCCGCTTACGGCCACTAAGGAGGGAAGCAACCAAGAGAAACACGCCCACGAGCGCGACGATCCCAAAAATCCCCAGAATGACATCAAGCATGTTTCTCTCTCCGGCGGGAGTACCTATGATGTCGCGTACCATAAGTGAAGCAGATTGGAAGGTCTTTCGTCAAGTTCGGCAGATCGCTTTGGAGCGCTTTTGCGAGCGCGTGCTTTTCGACATTGTCCGTCTCGCCTCCGACGCCAAGAAGTCCAGCCACGAACGCTATTTGGCTGTTTTCAAGCTTATCGAAGAGCGCGACCAGGAGCTGGCGGACGCATTCAACGATCCGCGTCGATCGACGGCTTTTTTTCAATTAACGCGCATTCAGGCCAACGAGTTGTTGACTGATGAAGAAATGTCGCGCTTCAGCCCCGAGACCCGCGCTGCGGTGCAGAGCCTGTTAGGAGGATAGCGGGATCGGGCCAAGTCGTTTGTCGATTCGGTTTCAGTTGCGCGAAACAGCGCCTTTGAGCATCGCCACCAAGCCGATGACAAACAAGATGGGCGGATAGTAGAAGATCACGCCCGCCGCCAGGCCGATAACGAACCACGCCACCGCCACGATAATGAGCGCCAGTCCGCCCGCGGCGCCGGCATTAATCATTCGACTTTCAAGGATCGGCGCCGGGGGTTGCTGACTCGCGGGAAGCGAGATATCCACGTCTTGGTATTCGTCATCGGTCAATCGGCGCTTTTGCAGCAATCCCTTGTTAGGATGTTTGCGAACGCGGTTGGGCGGCGACACTTCAGCGCTGACGTAATCTCTCGAGGTGTCGGGCAACTCCGCCGCCTGCGCCGTAAACGCATTCTGGCACTTGGGGCACACTACGTTTTTGCCGAAATACTCCTCCGGCACCTGCACGCGTTCATGACAATTTGGACAGTGCACGATTTCCATGGGGCGACCTCGTTCGTCTTAACTGAACAGGCCCTTGCTCGCGCGTTGGGCTGGTGTTGAGGAGCCGCGCACGCTAGTAAGCGGCCCACGCGAACCGCTTACTAGCGTGCGCGGCTCCTATGTGTTCGTGTTAGGGGGATAGCCTAACATCGTTCTACCATAGATGCACGAGTTTTCAGGTTTCGCCCGTGGTAAGGGCGCGTCGATTCTCCTTGCCCGTGCTGTGCGTGTTTGGGACAATATCCTTAGATGTTGACGGTGTCCCGCTTCCTCACGGGCGCGGCTCTGACTTTGTTGGAGTGGCTTATGAAGGCGATCCTTAGTCGGTTCGCGGCGGCGGTTTCTTGTGCGGCGTTTGTCGGCTTGTGCACCGGCGTTTTTCTGTCCTCACCGGCCGAGGGGCAAATCGTTGTCGGCGGCGGCAAAAAGATAGCGCAACCACCCCCTCCCAAAAAAGAGACCGGCAGCGCTTCGCAGTTCAGTGCCATCAAGCTGATCGAAAAGTCCGAATATCGCCAGTACATCAACGTCGCGCGCGAGGCCATCCGCGACAAGGAATGGGGCGACGCCATCACCGCCGTGCAACTCATTCTCGACAACAAGGAAGACTTTTACGTCCAACTCCGCGAGATCGATCCCACGGGCCGCGAAGTGCTCCGCTGGACCAGCGTCAAGTTCGAAGCCAATAACCTGTTGGGCACCCTGTCGGACGAAGGGCTGGACGTTTATGAGCAGCGCTTCGGCGCGGTGGCGCAGAACAAGCTCAATGAGGCGAAATCCACCGGCAACCGCGACCTGTTGGCCGAAGTCGCCACGCGTTTTCTGCACACCAAGGCGGGCATCGAAGCCAACGATTTGTTGGCGACCTATTTCCTCGACCGCGGCCAGTTCTTCATGGCAGCCCTGCGCTACGAGAAGCTTCTGCAGATGAACCCGGCCCGGGTCAAGTTCGACGAACTGACGTTGTTCAAGGCCGCTCTGGCGTTTCGCCGGGCCGAGGAAATGAAAAAGTACACAGACACCTGGCAGAAACTCGAAGCCAAGCTGCGCGACAAGGGGGGCCTTGCCATCGGCGACGACCTCTATCCCATTGCCAAACTGCAACAGGCCCTCGACGAATTCCCGCGGCCTGAAATCGCCAGCCCGTTCGATTGGCCGTACATCCGCGGCAATATCACCCACTCCGCGCAAGCGCAAGGCAGCCCGCCGCTCTTGGACATGATCGTGTTTCAGCGGCCGCTGGTGCTGGACAAGAACGATGACGGCGAAGTCGAAGACGAAGGCCGCGAAGCCAAAACGCGTGTCGATAGCGCCATCAGCCAGATCCAGGGCTACGGCAACATGCCGGTCCTGCCCGGATTCTTCCCCATCGCCTCCAACAACCGGCTCATCTATCGCACGCATCTGGACGTGCGCGCGGTTTACCTCAAGGACGACAAGGACCCGTACAGCGGCGAACTGAAGAAAGCCGGCAGCATCGCCTGGAAAACCACGGAGCTGGACGGCGCCCTCGCCAACGTGCTGTCGGACACGAAGATGAAAACCACGCTGGAGAATTGGCTCACGCGCTATTTCGCCATGCCCGGCTTCAGCAGCATCGTCTTTGAGAACTCGCTCTTAGGCACACTGTCCACCGACAACCGCCTGGTGTACGCGGTCGATGATCTGGCAGTGCCCGCGCCGGGCGATCAGGTTCAGCAATATTCTTGGAACTCCGGCAACATAGCTGCCGATGTCAAGCCGCTCGTCATGCAGAATTCTTTGTTCGCCATCGACCTCATCAGCGGCAAGTGCATTTGGAAACTGGGCGGCCCCAGCAGCAAGGAAGATCCCTTCGCCGACAGCCATTTTCTGGGCGTGCCCATTTCCGTCGGCGGCAAGCTCTATGTGCTCAACGAGAAAAACACTGGCGTTCAGGGCGATAGCGAGCTGCGCCTGGTGTGCATCGATCCCTACAAGATGGCGGGACCGAGCAGGCCCAGCGTAATCGAGCCGATCCAGTCGCTGGGCTGGGTGCAGCAACAGCACCGCATCACGCACGATGTGAGCCGGCGCGTCAACGCCGTCCATCTGGGCTACGGCGAAGGCATCCTGGTTTGCCCGACCAATGCCGGCGAAGTCCTGGGCGTGGACCTGTTGACGCGCAGCTTGGTGTGGTCGTACCCGTATCGCGAGCACTCGCCCCAGCCGGTCACGATGCCCAATCCCCAGCCCCAGCCATTCCCGCAACAAAAGGGCTTTTCGACCAGTGCGTCCAATTGGCACTCGACGCCGCCGGTCCTTGCCGAAGGCCGGGTCGTATTCACCGCGCCGGACGCCAGCTCCGTGCATTGCATTAATCTGCGCGACGGCACGCCTGTGTGGAAAAAGAAGCAGTCGGACAACGACCTCTACCTGGCCGGCGTCTACAACGGCAAAGTGCTGATCGTTGGCAAGTCGGCTGTTCGCGCCCTCAGTCTGGAAGACGGCCGCCAGCTTTGGTATCTGCCGACCTCCGATATGCCGTCGGGCCAAGGAGTCGCCGCCAAGGACATCTACTATTTGCCCTTGAAAAAGGGCGAGATCATGGCCGTGGACATCAATCGCGGCATGGTCAAAGCGCACAACCGAGCCAAGACCGCCGTCGAAGCCCCCGGCAACCTGGTCTTCTACGAAGGCGCGGTCTTGTCGCAGACAGCGACGAAAATCGTGGCGTATCCGCAGCTGGCCGCCCGGCTGCAGCTGGCTCACGCCGCCGTGCAAGCCGATCCCAACAATGCCGAAAAGCTCGTCGATCGCGGCGAATTGCTGCTGGCCGACGGCCAGGTCCAAGGCGCGGTGGACGATTTGCAATTGGCGCTGGCCCGCAAGCCTGCCGATCCGCTCGCCGGCCGGGCCAAGAGCCGGCTCTACGACGCCTTGACCGATCTGTTGCAAGTCGATTTCAACAACGCCAGCAACAAGTACCTCGACGAATACCGCCAACTTTGCAGCGTGCCGGACAATGTGACCGAGCAACAAATGCGCCTGGCGCGTTACTTCCGCATCGTCGGCCAGGGTCGCGAGGCGCAAGGCAATCTGGTCGATGCATTCCAGATGTACCGCGAGTTCGGCGCTTTGCCCATACACAATCAGGAAGGCGGCGTCGCTTCGCTCGACGACCCGACGCACAAAGTGCCGACGCACGTATGGCTGCGCGGCCGCGTCTCCGCCATGATCGCCAAAGCCACTCCGGAGCAGCGCGCCCCGCTCGAGCGCAAAATCGAGGAAGAATGGAAACAGGTCGAGGCCAGGAAGGACCTCGACGCGATTCGCAGCTTTGTCGGCATGTTTGACGTGCCCTTCGTGGTCGGCCGCGAAGCGCGTTTGCAATTGGCCGATACTATCATGGAGCGGAACGACCGGGCGTCCTTCCTGGAGGCGGAGCTGAACCTCCAGCAGTTGCGCGGTCCGGAGTACCGCAAGGACCCGAAGTTCGGAGGCCGGGCCTTGGCGTCGCTGGCCCTTTTGGAAGAAAAGAAGGGTTCGGTGGATTCGATGAAGTTGGCCGCCGCCTACTATCGCGACCTCAACCGCGATTTCGCCAACGTGGCCGTCCGCACCGACAAAACGGGGCAACGGACCGGCGCCGATTTGTTCAACGACCTGGCCACTGATCCGCGTTTCCGCCCGTATCTGGAGGAGTCGTCGATAAGTTGGTCGGGCGCCAAGATCGCTGCGCGCGAGTTGCCCGCCTCCACTTTCAACACGTCGCTGCAAGGCTTTATCTTCCAGCCTGAGGGCGAATTGACGCCGCTCATGAAACAGCATCGGCTCATCCTCGATCCGAGCGTCGCCAATAACACGCAGCTTCGATTCGTCAACTTGACGGACAACAGCGTGCGCTGGCAGCAAACGCTCGGTGCCGAGAAAATCAACCTCGAGTTTTTCAAATACCTCTATCAGCAAGCACAAAACAGCAACACCGCGTTCCATCCCAACGCCCGCTTCCGTTTCTATCAGGTCCAAGGCCACTTGCTGGTCTTCCAGGTCGGCGCCATGGCCTACTGCCTCGACGCCGACAACGCCAAGATCCTCTGGCAGCAGCCGCTGGTGGAAGGAAGCTTGCCCTCTCAGCCCGGCATGATCGCGCAGCAAGTGGTGCCCGATGAGGACGGCTATCTGGACCTCATCATCTGGAACCAGTTCAACGGGCAACGGACGCGTTCGCCGATCGGACACGTGGGCGCCGTGCAAGCCTCATACGTCGCCCTGGTGACGCAAAAGGGCCTCTTGGTGCTCGATCCCATCCGCGGCAGCATGCATTGGAAAAAGACGGATGTGAGCCCCGGCACGCGCGTGTTCGGCGACGATGCGTATTTGTTTCTGGTGGACAGTTCGGACGGCGCCGCCGGATCGGGCCGCGTCCTGCGCGCCTCGGACGGCATGGAAATCAACGCCCCGGACTTCGGCGGCGTCTATCAAAACAAAGTGCGCATTCTCGGCCGCCGCATCCTGTCCGCGTCGCCCAAAGCCGACGGCACGACGCTGCGGCTTTACGACATTTTGAGCGGCAAAGACGTGTGGACGAAAACCTTCGCGCCCAAATCCGTCGTCTTGGAAACCGAGGATCCAACCCTGACCGGCGTCATTGAGCCCAGCGGCACAATCGTCGCGCTCGAAGCCGAAACAGGCCGGGAGTTACTGAAGGGCAGTGTTCTACACGGCCGCATTGGCCAAGAAGATTTGAAGGACTTGAAGCGCCCGATGTTATTGCGCGACGCCGAGCGCTTCTATGTGGCCCTCAATCGGGCCGTGGATACCACCAAGGTGGCCGGCGCAGTGCTCGCCAATAACTTCAGCAACAGTTTGCGTTGTGCTCCGGTCAACGGCTGGGTGCTCGCCCTGCAGCGCCTGCCGGGTGAAAAAAAGGCAGGCGACAAGACCGTTACGTGGAAGGCGGGCGACTTTGCCTGGCACAGCTACACGCCGTTGAACAATCAGATGATCGTGCTCGAGCAATTCGACCAGCTGCCGGTGCTGCTCTTCTCCAGCCGCTACAACGAGTTGATCAATGGCGGCGCGGGCGGCAATCGCTGGGTTTCCCTCACACAGAGCATCCACAAGCGCACTGGGAAAGTCATCTTCGATCCAGGCGCGCGGCCTTCCAACAGCGCCGCTCAGTTCTATGCCTTCAATCTCGATCTTCGGAACGGCACCATCAACATGATCGGCTTCGGCAGCACCTTGCAGCATTTCATCGACGACGGCCGCAAACCCGCCGACCCGCCCAACATGACCGGCGCGGGCGTCGGGGCACTCATGAATCCGTATGGACAGGGCGGCTTCAATCCGAATGGGGTGCAGCCCGGCATCGACGCCGGCGTCATGCCGCTGCCCATACGCCGCGCGGCGCCGCTCAAACTCAATTGGCAGAAGCTGGAAGAGAAGAAATAGACAGCGTCGGCTACGGCTGCGATGTCGACATTGTCAGAGCCGCGCCCGTGAGGAAGCGGGTCGCGGTCACTTGCCTACTTTTTTCCACTCCAGCGTGACCTCGGAAGTCTTGCCCGGCAGGACTTCCACGCTCAGCGTTTCTCGATGACCCCTGTCCGCATGGTGCAATATCAGCGTGTGCTTGCCCGGCGGCACGCGCTCGATGCGGAATCTGCCATGCGCATCCGTCAAAGCGAAATAGGGATGATCGAACACGTAGACCCAAGCGCGCATCCAGGCATGCAGCTGGCAGCCGATCACGACGGGGTTTTTCTGAGCCTTGAAATGAAACTCAAACGGCATGTTCGGCTGCACGACCACGTCGAACTTGTTTTCTTCCTTCGTGGAATCTGCCTTGACCCCATGGTTTGAAAGATCGTTGTTCTCGAAGCGAATCTTTTGACCCTCTTGCAGTGCCACCACCCTCGGCAGAAACACCATGTCGCGCTGATCGACGACAACGGCATCTCGCCTCTTAACGAGCGCAGCTCTGACCTTCGCGTCGGCCTTGGGGACTTTTTCCAGAATCACGGCGACATGCTGCAGCCCTTTCGTTTTCGGATCGACGACGAGATCGTTGTGGTAGATCGTGCCGCCGTCCGTGGTCGAGATCTTGACGTCGGGCGGGACTTCACCGAGATAGCGAATGGCGCCGACAATGGTCCCGGTGTTGGGTTTGTCGCCGCCAAAGGTGAATGAGACAAGCAGTACAAATCCCAGCATGCCGAAACTGCAAAGCTTCATGGATTTGTGCTTTCAAACGCGGCGCGAGCGCGAAACGTAAACGCGCGCAAAGTAAACAGTGTTACTGCTCCAGCCCGATCCTGCCATGGAGATTATCGACGATCCAGTGGAATGCCGTCAAATGGATCGATTCGACGATGCCCATGTCGTCCAGGGGAACGTGCAAGTTCTGCTGAGCCAATTTCTGGAGTTTGCCGCCCGCGAAGCCGGTGCAGCCGAAAGTGACGAGGCCGTTTCGATTGGCCCAATCGACGGCGCGGAGGATGTTGGGACTGTTGCCCGAGCCGGAGATGGCGATCAAGAGATCTCCGGGGCCGGCAAGGTTCTTTAGCTGCTCGACGAAGACGCGGTCAAATCCTTCGTCGTTGCCCCAAGCGAGAATGTAGGGCGTGTTGTCGGTCAGGCTGAGAACCTTGAGGCGCTTTTTCTTGTCGTTCTCGAAGTCCTCACGGCGCAGCGTGCCTTTGCCCAAGTCTTCGCAAAAATGCGAGGCGTTGGAACCCGAGCCGCCGTTGCCGATCACGAAAACGAAGCGGTGGTTCTTATAGCAGTGAAATACAGCGTCCGCGAGCGCTTGCACCTGGCTGGATTCGATCCGGCCCAGCTCCTGGCTCACTCGGTCCAGAAACGCGCGCGGGCTCATGTTCACGCCGATCATGGTTCCTCCACTTTCCGACTCTTGACCTCTGACCTCTGATCCTATCGCGGCCCATGTTGCTTTGGCCAGACCAGTTGAGCGATGAATAAGCACCAGAGCCGCTTAGTCTAAACGAGGCCGTTGACGAGGGCCGTCCTTGGGCTTATTGTAAGCGGCGATCAACCTGATTCGCAATTTTGCACCTTTTTGGGAGAACTTCGATGAATCTGTTGTTCAAATGCGCTGCATTAGCGTTGGCCGTGGGCGTCGCGTTTTGGGCCGTCAGCGGCGCAGCCCGCGCCGGCGACAAGAAGCTCAAGGTAGGCGATAAGTTGCCGGCCCTCACAAGCGTGGACGAAAACGGCAAGACTTGGAAGTCGAGCTCGATCGTCGGCAAGAAGATTCTCGTTCTTTACTTCTACCCCGCCGACTTCACGGGCGGCTGCACCAAGCAAGCCTGCGGCTTCCGCGACGACATCGAAAAGCTGGGCGGCCAAGGCGTCGAAGTGGTCGGCGTCAGCGCCGACTCGCCCAAGACCCACGACTTGTTCAAGAAACACCACAAGCTCAATTTCACGCTGCTTGCCGATGAGCAGGGCGAGTTAGCGAAGATGTTCGGCATCAACGTCGGCAAGGGGGGCAAAGCCAAGGGCGTCGATGAAGCGGGCAACGCCGTCGAAGTGGTGCGCAACGCCACGATTGCGCGGGTCACTGTGGTCGTGGACCGGAAAGGCGCCATCGCCGCCATTGACACCGTGAAAGACGCAGGCGGCGACAGCAAGCGCATCGCCGAGCTGGTCAAGAACCTGGAAAAGTAGTCAGCCGGGAATGTAGTAGGCACACTCTGTGTGCCGTTCGGGGCGGACGGCACACGGAGTGTGCCTACTACTTTGACTATTGCCCGCTTGCCGCGCCCACGGGACCTGCCACAGGGGCAGCCGCTGAAGCGAATTCGTTGAACTCCAAATACTGCAAGTGCCTATACAAATCGCTCGACGCCAACAATCCCCGGTGCTCGCCGTCCGCTTCAATCTGGCCTTGGTGCAACAATACAACCCTATCGCAGCTGCGAATCGTCGACAGCCGATGCGCCAGGTAAATCACCGTACGGCCCGGCACGACGCGGTTGAGCGTATCGTCGACCATGGCTTTCGAGTCGTCGTCCATCGGCGTTAACGGCTCCTCAATGATGAAGATGGCCGGATCGCGCAAGATGGCGCGGGCCAGACCGATGCGGTATTTTTCGCTCGTGCTCAGAGCGTGGCCCAGATCGCCGATCGGCGTCTCGTAGCCTTGCGGGAGCTTTTGAATGAACTGATGGGCATGGGCAAACTTGGCGGCGTCGATGATCTTGCGCACGTTGTAGGCGGGGTCGCCGCAGCCGATGTTGTTGGCCACGGTGTCGTTGAAAACCAGGTTGTGCTGCATGACCATGCCGATTTGCGCCCGCAGGGAATCGAGCGTTACGCCGCGCAGGCTCAGGCCGTCGATGCGAATCTGGCCGCCGCTTGGATCGAGGAAGCGCGGCAACAGATAAACCAGCGCGTGTTTTTCCATATCGTCAGACCCAACCAGTGCGACTTGTTGGCCGGCCCCAATGGTGAGGCTCACGCCATGCAGCAGTTTGCGCCCGCTGCCCGGTTCGCGCAGTGTGACGTTGTCGAATTCAAGCCGGTCCGACAACGGAGACAGGAAGCGGGCCTGCGTATCCTGGCCGACGCTACCGGTGCGATCGAGAAAATCGAACAATGCTTTGGCGGAATGGCGGCTGCGGCGAATCAGGCGGCGATTTTCGAGGAAGCGCACCATCGGCCAGTAGAGACAGACAAGCGCCGTGACCATGACCAGGGCGCTGGCGACGCCGAGATGGCCTCCCAATACGATGTGGCCGGCCACGAGCAAGAGGACGAGGGCGGCGAGCAAGCCCAGGAAGGCAAAGACGGGGCGATAAATCGCTTCGCCGCGGTAGCGCTGCATTTGAGCGTCGGCGTAACGGCCCAGCTGCTTGTCCACGCGCGCCAAGTTGAACGTCTCCATCAAATACACTTTGACGAGCCGCATCAGCGTTAGACTCTCTTGAATGAGAGCCAGCTGATTGGCGCTATGATGTTCGGCAGCGCGGCCTTCGCGGCGGAAGTAAGCGGCGATCTGGCCGCCCACGAGCCAGACCAGCACCGCGAACAACAGAAACGCCAGCGCCAGCCAGAAATTCACCAGCATGGCGAAGGCGAGCAACAGCCCGAACTTGATCGGCTCGCGAAAGTAACCGGTGAGCCAGGCGAACAGACCGGCGTGCACCGCTTCGAGGTGGCGCGTGGAAATGCTGACGGCCTCGCTCGGGCCCAGCGCGCGAAAGGCAAGCGTGCCCAAGCGATACGTTTGCTCATAGACTTCTTTGCGCAGCCACGTCACGGCTTCGATGGTTGCTTTGGCCGCGAGCATATTGGCGAAATAATGCAAGACGACGCGGACGAGCGCGACCAGCACTGCGACCAGAAACAGCCCCTGCAAGTACGCTTCGTTGCCGTTCGCCCAGGTCCAATCGGCCCAACTCGCTGCCGGCGCGGCCAGCGTTCCTTGCAAGCCGGAACGGCCGCGCACAACCAGGCCCAAAATGCCCCAGTCCGGCAGATTGTGGTGCACCGCCGCCTGCAAGCCGTATTTTTGGATGTGGGCGCGCAGCTGATCGCGGACCATGTCGCCGGCGCGGTCGCTGACCGCATCGCGTAAGAAGGCCGGCAACTCCGCGAACCATAACAGATGGCGCTGAAACTCACGGTCCGGCTCGGTGAGCTGCCCGTTCGGCGTCTGCGCCAATTGCACGACTGCCGGGTCGTCGATTTGCAATTCTGCCAGCGCTTTTCGAATGTACGCGTTGCGTTCTTCGAGGGCCTCGGCATTCTCGGGCAACGCGAGTCCGGCAACGAAGCGCGACCGCTCGCGCGCCGGCAGATTGCTGAAGGACGGAATCTCGCCGCGATGCACCGCCATGTCGGCAAACAACGCCAGCAGCATGAGCAGCACCACGAAAAGCACTGCGGCGCCGATGCCGCAAGCGAACGCGCCCCACTTGGCCAGCGGTGTGAAGTTGAGGTAGGCGGCAGCACGACCAAAGGCGGCTTTTTCCATGACTCGTTCCGGTTGCGAGAAGTGCCCTTTCCTAGTTTACCAGCTGGAAGGGGTATTTGCGAAGCGGCAAGGCGGCTTCAGGCCAAACCGGAAAGTGGGCTTGGGGAGGATTTACGGATTGATCGGGTTATAGCTCACACCAGCGCCGATCTTTGTTTCTCGGCCATTTCTTTTTCGAGCTTTTGCTCCAGTTCCACGTAGGGCTTGCGGTAGAGCCACCACAAGAGCGCCGCGGCGGCGGCGAGGCACGCCGCCACGATATAGGGCCACATGGTAGCCAGGAATGCAGGTATCGAATGCTCCGCAGCGCGCACCTGATAGATGCTCACGAACAGGACGCCGTTGTGCAGGAAATGGAAGAACATTGCCGGCACGAGGCTCTTGCTGCGGACCGTCAGAAGCCCCAGCACGACACCCAGAAAGAAGGACGGCAGGAACTGAAACACGTTCATATGGTAAAGGGCGAATAGAAAGCTGCAAAACAGAATGGAAGTGCGTGGCCGAAAACGACGCAACAGTCCCGAGAGGATATAGCCGCGAAAGGCGATCTCCTCGCAAATGGCCGGCAACAACGCGAACGCGAGCAAGAAAGGCAGCAAAGCGAAACCCTGTTGCAGCTCGACGCCTTCCTGCAAAGAACGCAAGTGCTGCATCAAGGGATGCCGGTCCTCAAGCAGTTTGGTCAAGTTCGGAAAGTGGCTGAACACAGCCAACGTCAGCGCCGCGAGCGGCGGCAACAACAGCACCGCGAGCACTGCCGCCAGGCCGATTTCTTTCCAATGCGGCAAACGCAAGAACGTGCTGTCGCGCAGCTTGGTGTTCAGCAAGAGCGCCATCAAGAGCGGTGGGGCGGCGACCAACGCCACCAGCGAAATGGAGTTGAAGACAAAAAGATCGACGTTGCGCCCCATGCCCATCGTCAGCCAGCGCAGCCCGATGATGAGGCCGAAGCAAAAGGCGGCCTGGGCGGCGCTGGGCGTCGCGGTCTTCTCCTGGAACAAGCTGCGCAGCCACAGGCGCAAGTCCACGCGCTCGGCCTCCCGGAAAAGCACTTCTTCGCGCTTGAACTGCTCGATGGCCCATTTGAGCGCGAGCCAGCTGTAGAGCGCGACCGGGGCGAGCACCGGCACAAAATACAGCCAGGGAACTTGCGCCAAGGAAGGTGCGAGCATGAGTTTTTGCATCAGTAGCGCGACGCCGGTGACCGGGACCAAGCTATAGAACGGATTGAGCTCCACGCCGGGCGCCAGCGTGAGAAAGATGAGCGGCATCGTGATGAGGAAGAGCGGCATCAGATAATACTGCCCTTCCTTGGAGCTGCGGGCATAGGCCCCGATCGCCAGACTGATGGCGCTGAACAATGCGGCGAGCGGCACCGACAACAGCACCGACCAGCACAGCGCCCCCACGGGCATGGCGCCTTGCGGCAAGTAGGAGCTGAAGCGCCAGGTCGTCACGCCCATGCTGGCGAGGTTGATGAGCGCGGAGGCGGTGCTGAAGACCCAGATGGTGAGGAATTTGCCCAACACGATTTCCTCGCGCCCGGCCGGCGTGATTAACAGCGTCTCCATGGTGCCGCGCTCTTTCTCGCCGGCGCACAAATCGACGGCGGGATAGAGCGCGCCGGCCAGTGACCACATCACGAGCATGAACGGGAAGATGCGCACGAACAGGTTGAACAAGTGCTCCGACGGCGTGGCGGCCCGCGTCTGCGCGGGCTCTTGGATCTCGAAGGAATCGTCAAAGTCCGCAGGCAAGTTCTTGCGGGCCAGGCGCGCCTGTTTTAAGTCCCGTTTCCAGTAATCGAGCATTACGAAAATGCGATTCTTCGCTTGCTTGGAATAATCGTCGCCGGGGCGGTAATGGAATTCGACAATCGGCCGCGGCAATCCCGCGCTGCCCTCCAGCCGCTCGTAAAAATCGGCCGGCGCAGTCAGAATGAGATCGACCCCCTTTTCCGACAGCAACTCCTGGTCGAAGTGTTCCAGCCACTTGATGCGCAGTTTTTCCTTGGCCAGAAGCAAATGCGGATGTTCGAACAGGGAGCGGCGCGCCACCGCAGTAAACTCGCCGTCGTCCAGAAGCGCGGGGAAGTCGAGAACCAAATGCCCTGCTTCGGCGAACGCCACTGCGGCCGGCGGCTGCGGGAAAACGGGATTCGACGCCAGCCATGCCAAGTGCGGCGTCATGCTCAGTCCCGCCCGGTCGGGCTGGCGGCGCGGAAACTCGCGCTTCTCGCCTGCGCCGACGACAATGCCGACCACGCTCGGTTTTTGCTGAAAGCCCAGTGCGAACTGCAGTACCGCGAAACCCAAAACCGGGTACAACAAGAGCGGCAGCACCGCCACCATGAACAAGGTGCGCCGATCGCGCAATTGGTCCCGCAACTCCCGCAGCCAGATCAAACGAATAATGGACCAACGCATCAAGTGGATCCGAAGGATTTCACAAGACAGCAGCGCAACCTGCCGTCGTCAATCTGCAATCTTAGCACAACGTTCTTACTTGAGACCGCGGCCGCCCCACATTTCCTCTTCGCCGAAGGGGCCGGACGGACCCGACGGCTTCGGCTTCGGCATCGCCTTGAGGATGGCATCGGCCAAATAGAGATCGGCTTTCGAAGTGATCTTGATGTTCGTGGCAGCGCCGTCGACCAGGTGCACCACGTGGCCGGCGGCTTCCACCAATTGCGCGTCGTCGGTAATGTTCTGATGCTTGCTGCGCTGGGCGTACGCTTCGACCAGCCAGTCCTTGCGGAACACTTGCGGGGTTTGCGCCAGCCACAGTCCCCGCCGCGACACGGTCTGCTTCACCTGTTGCTTGTCGCCCGCTTCTTTAATGGTTTCCACAATCGGCGTCGCCAGCAGCGCGGCCCCGGTTTGCTGGGCTTTGGCGAACACCGCGCTCACGAGCGCTTCCGTCAGGCACGGGCGCACCGCGTCGTGGATGGCCACGAATTCGACCTCGGGCTTGACCAGAGCAAGGGCGTTGGCCACCGACTCAAAGCGTTCGACGCCGCCGTCGGCAATCTGCACGTTCATGAAGGCGAGGTTGGCGCCGAAACGCCGGCGAAACATCTCTTGATCGTCCGCGGAAACGACGATGAGGCACTGCACGACTTCCGGGCGCGTGATGAAGAACTCGACGGCGCGCAGCCAGATTGCCCGGCCGTCCAGATTGACGAAGGGTTTCTTTTCCTTATCTTTGAAGCGCGACGACTTCCCGGCGGCGGGAAGAATGACTGCGAACGCGGCCATGGCGAGTCTCCCAACCTGAACCACACGCCCCGCGTGGGGTCTGCGTTGGAGTTATTCTATGAGACGCGCGCACGCCAGTCTGCCAGACGGCGGCGTAGTTCCGCAACGCCGGCGACATGATTGCGAATGCTGATTTCTTCGTTCTCGAAGTCGCGATCCAGCTCTTCCATGGACGACTGAGCCTGACGCCGCGGCGACTCCATATCGACCGCCGCCCAATTCCGGCGCTCGTCGTTAACGGTTGTCGGCGCGGGTTTGGCCTCCCGTTCCTCCGCGGCGCGGACAGCTTCGTCCAGCGCCTGCTCCATTTCTTCGAGCACGTGCAGCCAATTCTCAGGAAAAAACGCGGCGGACATGGCAACCTGTGGAACTTGACTAAAGTGGACAACTTTCACCAAGTAGGTCGGACATTCCTGTCCGACACTGTCGCCCCTCGCCCTGAGGGAGAGGGGTTGGGGTGAGGGGGACATTTCTGTCCGACCAGACGGGCAAGAATGCCCATCTTACGACCGCTACCTCACGGTCGCGACCGAACTTTGCCCATGAACGGATAATCGAATCGGCACATGGAGTCCAGAGAATTTCGATTGACCTTGCCGCTTCCTCTCTTTTTGGTATCACCTTCCGCCCTTGGATCTGGTGACAAAGTAGCGGACCGCTTGCAACGATCGCGTGGCATGCAATCGCTCGTAGCGAAATTCGCCAGAATTCCGGTCTCGTGCGCGTCACCCGCATTCTTGGCGAATGCGGCTACATGCGCATACAAGCCACCCAACTTGAGCGAGGTTTAGATTTCGGAAGCTCAATAATCAGAGGGGGAACCATGTTCGTCGCTTGTTCCACGATGTGTTTCGCGCGCTGTCCGCTCGACCGAGCCTTGCGCATCATTGGCGAACTGGAATTCAGCAAGCTCGATGTCGCAGTACATGAGCACGGCCCGCATCTTAAGCCGTCCGAGGTCGTCGCGGACGTTTCGGCCGCACTGCAGCGCATTCGCATAGGACCGAGTCTCACGCCGGCCGCGTTCAGCGTCGAAATCGATGCGCCGACGCCTGAGGAAGCCGACCGGCAGATGCAAGCGGTGTGCCGGCTGGCGCGCATGTCCACGGTGTCGGTGCTCACCATTGCCGCCGCGGCCGCCGGCGCTCCGATGGACGCCGAGGTGCAGCGGCTCAAAAACCTGGTCCGCATCGTCGAAACACAAGGGCTGGTGCTGACCGTCGCCACGCGCACCGGCACGCTTACCGAAGCGCCCGCCGCCGCCGTCCACCTGTGCGAGCTTGTCCCCGGTCTGGGCCTGACGCTTGATCCCAGCCACTACATCAACGGCCCGCACCAAGGCGCGAGCTACGACGAGGTCTTCCCGTACGTGCGTCACGTGCATCTGCGCGACACGGGCCGCGCTCAAGGGAGATTCCAAGTCCGCGTCGGACAAGGCGAAGTCGAATATGGGCGCATCATCAACCAGCTGGAGCGCTATGACTACGAGCGCCTCTTGAGCGTATCGATTCATGACGTGGCGGAGGCGCCGTTCGCGATGGAAACCGAGGTGCGCAAGTTGAAGTATCTTCTGGAAAGTCTAGTCTAGCCTCATGTCGGACCAACCCGTGGCCCTGGTGACCGGCGGCAGCCGCGGCATCGGCCGGGGCATCTGTGTCGAGCTGGCGCGCAGCGGTTTCGCAGTCTGCATCAATTATCACGGGAACGAACCAGCGGCGCGCGAAACACTAAGGCTGTGCGCAGAAGTCGCCAATCCCGACGGGCGCGGCTCAGATATCTGCCAAGGCGACGTGGGCCAGGCCGCGGATCGCGAACGCCTCGTGCAAACCGCGCTAGGCCGCTGGCAGCGTCTGGACGTTCTCGTCAACAACGCCGGCATCACATCCGTCGGCCGCTTGGACATTCTCGAAGCCACCGAAGAAAGCTGGGACCAGGTTCTAGCAGTAAATCTCAAGGGCGCATTCTTCTTGACACAGCGCGTCGCCCAAGCAATGATGCGCCTGGCACAAAGCCCGCCGCCAAGCTATCAACCCGCCATCGTCAACATCTCCAGTGTTTCCGCCTATGCTCTGTCCACCAACCGCGGCGATTACTGCATCTCCAAGGCCGGCCTGTCGCTGGCCACCGAGCTATGGGCGCTGCGCCTGGCGGAGCATGGCATTCGCGTTTACGAAGTGCGCCCGGGGATCATCGAGACCGATATGACCGCCGCCGCCAAAGAAAAGTACGACCAACTGCTTGCCGAAGGGCTGACGCCGATCCGGCGCTGGGGCACGCCCCAAGACGTAGGCAAAGCCGTGGCCGCGCTTGTCTTGGGCGCGATCCCGTTCAGCACCGGCGAAGTGATCAATGTGGACGGCGGCTATCACCTGCGGCCGTTTCCAAGGTAACTCCTGTTTACGTTTCGCGTTCGCCGGGCCCAGTGAGCGCGAAACATACACAACAAGGAGACTATTCCGTTTCGGTGCCGAACTGCCGGTCGCCGGCGTCGCCCAGGCCCGGGACGATAAAGCAATTCTCATTGAGGCGGCTGTCGAGCGCAGCCAGGTGAATGGTCACATCCGGATGGGCGGCGCCAAGCGCTTCGATCCCTTCCGGAGCGGCGATCAGGCCGACAAAGCGGATGCGCTTTAAGCCCCAGTCTTTGAGGAGCGCGATCGCCGCCGATGCCGAGCCGCCTGTCGCCAGCATCGGATCGACGACGTAACACACGTCCAGTCCGGCCTGCCCCGAGAGCTTGTTGTAATAGGTGATCGGCTTCATGGTGCGGTGGTCGCGATAAAGGCCCAAATGCCAAACCTGTGCTTCAGGGACAAGCTCCAGGATTGCCTCCGCCATTCCCAAACCCGCGCGCAAGATGGGCGCCAGACCAATGCGCTCCGCGAGCCGTTTGCCCTCGCAAGGCGCAAGCGGCGTCGTCACCGTGTGGGGTTCGACCTTCAAATCTTGCGCGGCTTCTAAGAAGAGCATTTGCGCGATGTCGCGCACCATACGGCGAAACAAGAGGGGCGGGGTGGCCGCGTCGCGCAGAATCGCCAGCCGGTGCAACACCAACGGATGATGAGAGAGATGCAGTTGGGACATCAGTTTATCGCCCGTAGCCGCATCCGCAAGAATGCGGGGTCGCGGACGCCGGAATTCTTGCGAATTCCGCTACTAGCGTTTGCCTTTTTCCATTGTCTTATATTGCACGCTGCCGTTGCGCTGCGCTTGTTGCTGGAGAATGAGCAGCACCTGGCTGTCAAAGCTGTCGTTATTGGCTTTCAGGGCCTCTTCGGCAAGTTTGGTTTCCAGAAACAGGCCGCGCTTGCGGTCCAGCTCGGCGGCCTTCTGCGTCCATTGCCGGCGGAGGGCGGTGAGCTTGTCCAAGTAAACTTTCTGTTGTTCGAGATTCAATTCTTGCAGCTCGGCCGGCAATTCGTCCTTCTTGAGCTTGTCCAACTTGACCTTGCCGTCCTTGATGCAGTCGAGGAGGTCGTAGCTCGCGGTCTTGCCGACCTTGCTGGAATAGCCCGCGCGCTCGGCGGCGGCGGCGGGGGGCAGCGCGGCGGCGGCGTTGGCTTTCGCCTTGCCCTCGGCTTGCCGCAACCGGTCGCCGAACACCAGCGTCGAATTCGCCAATTCCGTGTTGATCTTGGCCAGCTCTTTGTCATAAGGCGTCGCGATCGCGACGATGGGTCCTCCCTTGGCGTCGATCTGTACGTAGGACCCTTCCGCCAGCCGGCAGATTTCCTGCCAATAGCGCTTGGTGTCGGCGTGGCTGCCGCACTGCACCGTGTTGATGATGATGTCGCGCGCGACGGCCAGTTTGCAGGTGTCGGCGTACTTGACATCGTCGCCGTAATCGACATGTGGCGGCGCATCGCCGACCAGAAAAATGAGCCTAAGGGTCTTTTTGTCCTTGCCCCAGGAAATCTTGGTGACGGCTTCATGGAGCGCCTGGTTGACGCTTTCGGGGAAATCGCCGCCGCCCTTGGCCTGAAAGTCGATGAGGTCTTGGTAGACATGGTCCAGATCGTCGGTCAGGTCGAGAATCTTGGTGACGTACTCGTCGCCGCGATCGCGATAGGCGACCAGGCCGATCTTGACGTGCGGCGTCGGATTGCCGCCGGCGATCTGGTTGGAAATGGTCCAGATTCTCTGCTTGGCGGCGTTGATCAATCCGCCCATACTGCCCGTGGTATCCAGGCAGAAGACGACTTCGACGTGCGGCCTTGCGTTTTGCGCGGGCGCAAGCGCGGCAACCGTTCCCGCCAGCACTAGGCCGGCGACAAATCGCGTGCACCACTGGAGCATGGCCGTTGCCTCACTTTCTTCCCCAAATCCTCTCTCTATTTTAGACGAAACCAAACTCGTAATGATTGCTCCTTTTTCTTCATACCACCGATTGGACCATGTCTTCAATCCCTATTGGGCGCGCGTGTTTACGACTCTTCCTGCCGTGAGCATGATGAGAGCGCCCCAAATGAGCAAACCAATGTACGTTCCCAAGCTGAGAAACAGCATGACCACCACGATCGCGCCGGGCCCGCGGCTGACTGCGCCCATGAGAAAGGTCAACAACGTCAACAGCACGGTGGCCGCCGGCGTCACGATGGCCAAGATCAGTCCGTTGGTGGCCAGGGCGCCATTGCGCATGTTGTAGCCCGCCGCGCGCATGAAAAGGGGCAAGAGCGTCAGCCGGCACAATTCCAACAAGCCCGCGGCGAAGAACGAGCCATAGAACAAGCCGGGCGCGCCGCCCCCCATTCGATCGAGGAACATGAAGACAGTGCCGATCGAATCCGTCATCCGCAGCAAGACCAGAACAACCAATACCAAACAACTGATGCCCAACGCCTTAGCGCCGTAGCGCGCGTTCGCCGGTAGGAAGTAACAGGAGGAGATGAGCGCCAGGATGAGATTGCCGAAAAGGAGAAACCCGCCTGTCATCGTCAAAATGACGCCGAGCACTTCGATGCCGCCGCCGCGTCCGCCGGTCGCCAGCGAGAGCAGGAAGAACAACAGGAAGATGCCGAGGCCGCCGGCGTACAGGAAGTGGGCCAGCGCGTGCAGCCGAAAGCCGGTGGCGACGCTCTGCCACGATTGGACTTCCTCGGCGGACAATTGCAAGGGCGAGGTTTCTTCCTCGTAGCGCCGCCGCCGCCGGTCTTCGAAATCCATGTCGTCGTCGTCGTCGCGCGGCGGGGGCGGCGGCGGCGTTGTCGGCATCGGCGCAGGCGCGCTCTGGTAACCGCCCGGGGCCACCGGCGTTGGCCCGGCCCCCGCTTGAAACACCGTTTGGCATTGCGAACACTTCACTTTCTTGTTCGCCGCGTTGTCCGGCAACTGCAAGAGAATGGCACAATTCGGACACTTGACGCTGAACGGCATAGGACCCCCGTCGTTGACATTGGCGAGCCGCGTCGCGTAGGCGATCCGCTGGCGAGCCGAGTCGCGTTAGCGACCGGGTCTTGCTGGGAGGGCTATTAACTTACCACACTCTCCGGCGGATTTCCACGAGCGGTTTTCCGAACAAATTGTCATTGACCCAAGCTCACAAGCATGTTCGCATGAGCCAGCATGAGCGCATCGGCCACCGGCAAAACGCGGCTCGTTTCCTTGGACCAATTCCGCGGCTACACGGTCCTGGGCATGTTCTTCGTCAATTTCGCGGGTTCCTATCTCGCCACGCCGGCGATCTTCAAGCACCACCACACCTATTGCAGCTACGCCGACACGATCATGCCGCAATTCTTCTTCGCGGTCGGCTTTGCGTATCGCCTGACGTTTCTACGGCAACTGCAATCCGCCGGCTTCGGCTCGGCGGTGGGCAAGGTCGTACGCCGCAATCTAGGACTCATCCTTTTGGGCGCCATCATCCATGGCATCGATGTGCGCGTGCGCTCGTGGCAAGAGCTTGAAGACCTCGGCGTCGAAGGTTTTTTCGAAACCGCTTTTCAGCGCAACTTCTTTCAAACCTTGACGCACATTGGCGTGACTGCGCTGTGGATTCTCCCTGTTCTCAACCTTAGGCCGGGATGGCGCGTCGCTTTCGCGATAGTGTCCGCGGGGCTGCACGTGTGGCTGTCGCACCTTGCTTACTACGAATGGGTCATGCGCCGCCCGGGGATCGACGGCGGCCCGTTGGGGTTTTTGACCTGGACCACGCCGATGATCGCCGGCACCCTGGCTTACGACTTGATGGCGAGTCGCGGCGCGGCGGGATCGCTCAAGCCACTCCTTGGATTTGGGACTGTTCTGATGGCGCTGGGTTACGGGCTTTCGTGCCTGAACCTGGTGGTCCAAGGCGCCGAGACTTTCTTGATCGAACCCCCTTTCGTTGCGCCCAGTTATCCGGTCGACTATTGGACCATGAGCCAACGCGCCGGCAGCATTTCGTATCTGGTCTTCGGCGCCGGTTTTTCCGCGGCGCTTTATGCACTGTTCGTTTGGATTTGCGACTTGCATGGTGCCAGACTCGTTCTGTTTGACACGCTCGGCCAAAACGCGCTGGCCGGCTATGTCATCCACATCTTGGTGAACAGAGCGATCACGCCGTTTGTGCCGCGCGACGCCCCGCTGTGGTTTGTGCTGGCGGGCTTTGCGCTGTCATTCGCATTCTGTTTTCTGTTCCTGCGCCATTTGGAAAAGCATCGGCTCTACTTGCGCTTGTGATATCGCCAAACAGTTTCGGACGCCCCCAAAAGGTGGTATGTACAATGATGTGAACTCTCCAGTCCGAGCTGCGACCGTGAGGGAGCGGAGTACCCGCGGCTCGCTAGACACCAAACAGCTTTTATCAATCTGATACCGACTCGCCACTTGTTGCGCGGCGAAGTCGATGATTTGACTCAATCGGATACACACCGTGCTTGCAATTGCGATGTTTCACCAATTGAGCAACCTGACGAACCGGCCGATTCTCACTCGCCGCGATTTTCTTCGCCTGGGGGCGGTTGGCGGTTTGTCGTTGCCCCTGCTTCTTCAAGCGGGCAAGGTTGGGAGTGCTTCCGGCCTGCCCCATGGCGGGGCGTCGCAATTCGGCCGGGCGCGGCGTTGTCTCTTGCTCTTTCTCACCGGCGGCCCGCCCCAACACGATACCTTCGACCCGAAGCCGCACGCGCCTACCGAGATCCGCGGCGAGTTATCCCCGATTGCCACGCGCATTGCCGGTGTCCATTTCAGCGAATTGTTTCCCCGCCTCGCGCGGCAAGCGGACAAACTCTGTGTCCTCCGCTCCGTGACGCATCCGGACACGGTGCATACGTCCGCCGGTTACACAATGCTCACCGGCGTCGCCCATCCGCTGGCGAACACGTCGACGGCGGCCAACATTCGCCCCACGGCCAACGACCACCCGCATCTGGGCTCGCTGCTCGCGCGTTTTCGTCCGCCCGCTGACGGTGCCCCGCCCTTCATTGCCCTCCCCGAAGTCATCAAGGACGCGGCCGTCAACGAGTTTCCCGGCCTAAGCGGCGGCTTCCTCGGCAAACGCTTCGACCCGATCCTCATCGAAGGCACGGCCGAGCGCGACGGCTTTCGCCTGCCGGAAATCACCTTGCCCGCCGACGTGAGCGGCGCGCGACTGCACGAGCGCCGCAGCCTCTTGGAGCGCTACGATCGCGCCGTGCGTCAAGGCGAGACGTTGGCCGCGCACGGCGAATGGGGCGAGCACTGCGAGCGCGCGTTCGCACTTATCCGTTCGACAGCGGTGCGGCAGGCTCTGGACTTGGAGCGCGAGCCGACGCCGGTGCGCGAGGCGTATGGCCGGCACCTGTTCGGCCTGGGCTGTCTTTTGGGCCGGCGACTTTTGGAGGCGGGCGTGCCGCTCGTGTCCGTCTACTGGCATTACGAAGGCCCGGACGACTCGCCCGTTTGGGACACGCACTGGAACAACTTCATCCATCTGCGCAACCGGCTGGCCCCGCCCACCGATCAAGCCGTCGCCATGGTGCTCGCGGATTTGTCGGCGCGCGGCCTGTTGGACGACACCCTCGTCATTTGCATGGGCGAATTCGGCCGGACTCCGCGCATCAATCGCGAGCGCGGCCGCGACCACTGGCCGCACGCGCAGACGATCTTGCTGGCTGGGGCGGGCATCCGGGCCGGCAGCGTCTACGGCGCATCCGACCGCATCGGCGCCTACCCCGCGCATTCGCCGGTGACGCCGCCGGACCTCTTCGCCACTTTGCTGCACCTACTGGGAATTCCCCTGGATTTGGAAGTGCACGACCGCACGGGCCAGCCGCGGATGGCCTGCACGGGTTCGCCGATCCGCGGCTTGCTTAGCGGCTAACGCCAACTCACCCGCGGTCACGGTATAACGATCGCCCGGGCAGACTGGACAGGTTGAAAACCTGTCCTACGAAAGAGCAATATGAGCGCTTGGCATGTCGCACGTGGTTACCGTTTTGCCGGCGTGGCCTGCGGCATTCGCGGCGACGCCGATGTCGATCGCTTGGATTTGGCCCTAACGGTCAGCGACACGCCCGCGGCCGCCGCCGGCGTCTTCACCCAGAATCGCGTGTGCGCCGCCCCGGTGCACGTGTGCAAAGAGCGCTTGCCCCGCAAGGACGCCCGCGGCATTGTTTTTTGCTCCGGCAACGCCAACGCTTGCACCGGCGAACAAGGCCTCCACGACGCGCGGCGCATGGCCGAACGGGCCGCTTTGGCGCTCGGTTGTCGCGCGGAGCAGTTCCTCGTGTGCTCGACCGGCGTCATCGGCCGGTTTCTGCCCATGGCGAAGATCGAACCAGGGATTGCCCAGGCCGCACAACTTCTTTCACCAAAAGCCGCTTCCTTCGAAAACGCCGCCCGCGCCATCTTAACGACGGATACGCGGATCAAGGTAAGCACGCGCGCGCTGCAGCTGGGCGGCCAGGAAGTTCGCTTAACTGGTTTCGCCAAAGGGGCGGCGATGATCGGTCCCAACATGGCGACGCTGCTCGCTTCTGTGCTGACGGACGCCGCCGTTGCCGTAGAAGACTTGCAGGCGCTGGCGCCCGAGGCGGCGGCCCGATCCTTCAACTGCATCAGCGTCGAAGGACACACCAGTACGAACGATACGTTGCTGTTTCTTGCGAACGGGCAATCCGCCCCGCTCCAGGGCGACGCCTTGCGCGGTTGGCGCGAAGCAGCCATCGAGGTCTGCGCGGAACTTGCGCGCGCGATGGCGTCCGACGGGGAAGGGGCCAGTCACCTCGTCACAATCCGCGTGGAGGGAACGCGCACGGACGCGGAGGCGCGCCGCATCGCCAAGACTGTCGCGGAAAGCGCCCTGGTCAAGACCGCCCTTTTCGGCGCCGATCCCAATTGGGGCCGCATTGTGTCCGCCGCCGGATACGCCGGCGTCGCCTTCGCGGAAAGAGACTTATCGCTATGGCTGGGCGATTATCTTTTGTACGATAAGGGTACGCCCCAGCCGTTCGACGCGGCGGCCGTTTCCGCTTTCATGAAAAACCAGCGCGAAATCTCGATGCGCTTGCTGTTTAACCTCGGTCCGGGCCGTTGCACCTTCTACACGTGCGACCTGACGACCGACTACGTGCGGCTTAATGCCGACTACACGACTTGATAGACATGCTATGTCCTACGGAGGCTCAGGACTCCATGGCGATGCCGTCACTTATCCCATGGTTCAGTCGCTGCATGTTGACGGCGGCGTTGATCGCGCTTGCTGCGGCGTCGCGCGCAGGCGCTCAAGAAAAAGGCTGGATCGATCTTTTCGCCAACGGCATGGCGGCTTGGAAAGCGCCCCACGGCGATTGGCAGGAAATCGAAAGCGCCGTTCTCGACGCCAAGAACCCGCGCAGATTCGAGACGAAACCGGGCCAAGGCGCTTGGTACAATGGGCCCAAAGGACGGACTAGCAATCTGTTCACCAAGGGTAAATTCGGTGACTTGGAAGTTGAGCTCGAATTCATGATGTCGAAAGGCTCCAACTCCGGCGTCAAGTTTCACGGGCACTATGAAATCCAAATCGCCGACAGCTTCGGGAAAAAGGAAGTTACGGCCAGCGATTGCGGCGGCGTCTATCCGCGCGCCGAGGCCAAGCCCAAGTATCACCATATCGACAAAGGTATCCCGCCCAAGATGAACGGCTGCAAAGCGCCCGGCGAATGGCAGACTCTCGCTGTGGTCTTTCGCGCCCCGCGCTTTGACCAGGACGGCAAGAAAATCGCCAACGCCCGCATCCAAAGGGCAGTGCTCAACGGCCAGGTGGTTCACGAAAATCAGGAACTCGCGACTCCGACGGGCGACCGCTGGCGCGGCCCCGAATTCTCCGAAGGCCACTTCATGATCCAAGCGGACCATGGCCCGGTTGCGCTGCGCCATGTGCGCATCCGGCCTATCAAGGTGCAACCATGACGCATACGACTCGGCTTTGTTGGCTGGTACTACTGGCGCTTGCCGCGAGCGGCCTCGCCGCTCAAGCCCAAGAAGGCAAGAGCGACGCGCAAGACGGCGGCCGGGAAAAGCCCGACGCAGCCCGCGGCCAAAAACTGCTGGCGGGAAAAGACGCCGAAAAACCAGGCGCGGTTGTCGCGAAAGTCAAGGTGTATCGCCAGCTTTCGAAAGAGCGGCTGGAGAACATCTTGAAAGACCTCGGCATCAGCTTTCAGACGTCGGGCGATTTCTGGTCGGGGACCGTGATGTATGACTTTACGCGCAATAACAACAGGATTCGCCTGCAGTATTGGAAAGGAGCGGATCTGCGTATCGACGTTTTCTATTTCAAGATTCCGCTGGAGGACGTGAATCGCTGGAATCGAACGGCGCGTCTGAGCCGCGCCGTTCTGTTGGCAGGGCCGCCGGAGGGAGTATCGCTGGAAGCCGAACTCGATTGCACCGGGGGTGTAACGGACGGGATGGTGCGCCAGTTCATTCTCAACTTCGACAAAGAGCTGGGCGCATTCGCCGATTTTTGGAAAACCATCGAGGAGGAAGAGGAGGTTTTTCAGACGGCGAACACGGATCGATTGGAGAAGATGTTGAAAAGCCTTAACTACGCCTTCAAAAAGACACAAGAGAAGGGCGTCACGCTATACGAATATTCATTCGGCAAGCACAAGGTTCGACTGCACTGTCATCAAGGGGGCGGGGTACTGGTCCTGGAAACCGCGTTTCCCAAACTCGCGCTCGAGAAAATCAACAAGTACAACCACGACAGCCGTTATGTCCGGGCGGCCCTTCGGCCGGACGCGAGCGGCAAGGACGTCACCACACTGGAATCGTATCTGGATTGTCGGGGCGGCGTCACGGACACCATCGTTCGCGGCTTTCTGACTATATTTGATCGCGACCTCAAAGCCTTCGAACGCAACTTCATGGAGGTTGGCCAAGAAATGGAGTCGGAAATTCGAGAAGGTGTCTCCGTTCAATCCAACAAGCGATAAGAGCAGTTTTGGAGCGCGGCAACAAGACGCCGCTTTGGATTGCAGACAACTTGGCCTCCAAAGACACGTCCCACATCCAAAGCGGCGTCTTGCTGCCGCACTTCAAAGAATCCAATTAGGATCGGCTCAGGTCCACGCGCAGGTTTTGTCCGGCGTTGACCTGGATCATGCGCGTTTGGCGCATTTCACGCCCATTCTCCATCCAACGGGCTTGCACCTCAAACGAGTAGGCGCGACCGGTTTCGAGCTGGGTCACATCGAACCAGTGCGAAGGTCCCGTTTGGCCGGACTCGACGCCGCGGAACCAAACGCGGGCGTTGGGATTCGGCGCCACAATCTCGATCTGTGCCGTGCCGGTGGCTACGGATGCCGGTTGGATGTAGGGGGTGGAACTACCCGTGTACGTGCCGTCATAGTAGTACGAGTCGCGCGGTCCGACGTAGAACTGAACCGGCGAGCGGTAAATGAAACGGTCGTAGTAGCCGGGGTAATAGTAGCCTCGGCCGTAGTAGTTCCCGCGGTAGTACCCGTCATAATAGCCGCGCCCATAATAGCCCGGCCAAGCGTAGTAGCCGCGACCGTAGTATGGGCGGCCCACATCCAGGCGGAAATTGTTGCCGCCAACGCTAAAGCGTTGCGCACTCGCCTGCTCAGGAGTGAGCAAGCAGCCAGCAACAACCGCGACCGCGAAAAGACCAGAAAACACGAGCTTTCTCATAGAAAACCTCCTTCTGAATCAGCGCCGCGTAGGAGAGAAACCGGCCTACGCGAACCGCTTACTCACGTGCGCGGCTCATTAAAGTGCGAACAAGTGATCAAAGTCGCAAACGCCGTGCCGCCGAGGCACTTCTCAGCTGAACAAGAAAACAGGCTGGAATGAAGCTGCGCCGTGGGCGTTAAGACAGCGGGTTGAATTGCAATCTCGCACCGGTGCATGTCATGATTCGCGCGGTAATCGTTTGCGCTTTGTCTCTGGTTTCGCCGGCAACGCTTCCGGCGCAAGCGCCTGCGGTTCCGGTGCAGGACAAAGCGAAAAAAGAGATTGCGGCCCGCGCGCCGGCCTTCCGTCTGGGCACAGCCCGCTTCTCCAATTTCGGCAAGGTGTTCGCTGTCGCGTTTTCGCCCGACGGGAAGCAACTGGCGACCGGCAGCTGGGACGGGCACGTGAGCATTTGGGACCTTGCCAATCGCAAGCCGATGCGCGAATGGAACGCGCACAAACAGCCGATCCGCGCCCTGGCGTATTCCCCAGACGGCGCATTCTTGGCGACAGCCTCAGTCGATCGACAAGTCCGCCTTTGGGACGCCAAAACCGGCGCGGATGACAATGCGCTCGTTTGGAAGCGCAATGATTATCCGACGTTTCTGCAATTCGATCCCAACGGCCAATGGCTGTGCGGCGCCGGCTGGAGCGGTGTGGTCGTCTGGGACCTCGCCAGCCGGAAAGTTCTGCATCAGGCCGACGGCCAGCTGGGCGAGCATAGGCCCAGTTTTGTCGCCGGGGCCGGGCAGTTGCGCTGGTCGCAGCAGCAATACGACTTCGACTCCCGGTCAATGGAACTGTCTTATCATGAGCTGGACGTAAAAACGGGGCGGCGCGTACGCAAGGCGTGGGGCGAGAACCAGCCCATCGGCACTTTCTTGGTCGCCTTTGCCCCGTCCGGCAAGTTCATCCGCGTCAGGCTGAACGAACTCTTCACGGGAGCGCCGCCTTCCCTGCGAGAGCGCCGCTTGCTGCAAGCTGACAAGCTGGACGACGTGCCGGAAGTGGCGTTTTCGCCGGGCGAACGCCTGCTGGCGTTGCACAGGGGCGACCGGCACATTTGGATCATCGAATCAGCAACCGGCCAAATCCGCGCGCGACTGGAACAGGGCGAAGTCGGCACGAACAGCTTGACGTTCTCGCCCGACGGCAAACTGCTGGCCTGCGGCGATCTGGACCGGACCACGCTCGTTTGGCGCGTGGCGGAGTTGCCCAAGCCGCAAAAACTCTCGAAGGAAGAATTGCAGGCGCTGTGGAAAGATCTCAACGCCCTCGACGGCGCGAAAGCGCATCGAGCCATCGAGATGCTCGCAGCTAATCCAGATGACAGCTTGCCCCTTTTGAGCGAGAGTCTAAGTCCCGCGCCGCCTGTCGATGCCAAACAAGTGCACAAGCTGATTGAAGACTTGGCCAGCGAGCAATTTGCCGTCCGCAATCAGGCGCATGCGGAACTGGAAAAGCTGAACGACGCCGCCGTGCCGTTCTTGAAAAAGAGCTTGGAAACGACTCAACCCCTAGAAATCCGCCGCCGCTTGGAAGCACTTTTGGAAAAGACCTCATCCTGGTGGGATACGCAATGGCCGACCTTGCGCGCCTTGGAGACGCTGGAATGGATCGACACGCCGCAAGCGCGGGCCATATTTGAACGCCTGGCGGCGGGCGACCCGGCGCGGCGGCTGACGCAAGAAGCGCAAGCCGCGCTAAAGCGCATGCGCAACCAGCCGCTCCCTTAGATTTGCAGGACGCGTCTCCAGGCCCCGACACTTTCTCATCGCGTGTTTTCGTGGTGGACAGAGTCCAGCAAGTGCCTTGTTGCAAGTGGCAAGAACGGCTCGTCTTGCCACATTTTACCCTGTGTTGGCAAGAACGAGAGAATCGTCATAAACAATTTATTCAAAACAGCTTGCAAATCGCGAAAACACTCGTTCTTACCAACTCGTGCATAGGCATACCCCCCACCGAAGTTACCAACCGCTAACAAGGCTTTGCAGTTTCAAGTGTCCACTGTTTTGCCATCGGAATTCAAGAGTTCGAGGAGTGTCCCAGGCCCCGTCCTCTCGCGTTAGCGCACCTCGATCAGACGGGCCTTATGACCCGTTTGACATCCACGCCGCAGCCGGTAGGATAGAATTCACTTCCCGCCGAGTAGCCACTTTTGTTCGTTTCACCGATTGTCGCGGAGAATGACGCCATGGCTGACCAGGAGCGGCGTACGTTTTTGAAGTTTTGTGTCCACGGCTTGGGCGCCGTATTCGCGGCTGTGCTCGGCGTCCCGGTGGTGTCGTACCTCATCGATCCGCGGCGCCGGCAGACCGCGGGAGGCGATCTTCGGCCGGTGTCTGGCATTCGCCTGACGGAACTCAGAATGGAGATACCGGTCCAAGGCGTGATTCGTGACATACGCCGCGACGCTTGGACGCTGCATCCCAACGATACCGTCGGCCGTGTTTGGGTAATGCGAACCCGCGACGGCAATTCAGCAGAAAGCTTTCGAGTCTTCACAACGGAATGCCCGCACTTGGGCTGTTCGGTCAACTTAAACTCCGATCCGAGCACAGGCTATACTTGTCCTTGTCACAACGGACAATTTCAATTGGATGGCGAACGCATCGGTCACAACCCAGCGCTACGGGGTATGGACTCATTGGAATTCGAAGTGGACCCTGCCGACCCGGACCAGCTTTTGGTCCGTTTTCTAAAGTTTCGCCAGACTCTGGCCGAAAAAGTCGTTCGCACGTAGCTCGCTGAAGGCAGCTTGTTCCGCATCCCCATGCACAAAGGGCCAACCGTGTTCGGCAAATTCTTCGATTGGGTCGACCACCGTACGGGCTATCGCAGTTTCAAAGACGCCGTACTGCTGGAGCATATTTCCGGCGGAGCGCGCTGGCGCTATGTCTGGGGCAGTTGCCTTGCATTCGTGTTCATTCTCCAGGTCATCACCGGCATCATGCTCATGTGGTCGTACAGTCCCGGCGACTCGACCGCCTGGGGCAGCGTCTATTTCATTCAATACGAAATGGATTTCGGCTGGCTCATCCGCGGGCTACACCACTTCGGCTCGCAGACCATGGTGGTGCTCTTAGGCGTGCACATGTTGCAGGTCGTGATTGCCGGCGCGCACTTGGCGCCGCGCGAGTTTAACTGGTGGCTCGGCCTCTTGCTCATGGGTGTCGTCCTTGGTCTGTCGCTGACCGGCTACTTGCTTCCGTGGGATCAAAAAGGCTACTTCGCCACGCAGGTCGCGACCAACATCCTGGGCAGCATTCCCGGCATCGGTGCGTTCTTGCAAAAGATACTGGTCGGCGGCCCGACCTACGGCAACCACACGCTCACGCATTTTTACACGTTGCACGTGGGCATCCTGCCGCCGCTCTTGGTCTTGTTGCTTGTGCTGCACCTGGTCGTCTTTCGCAGGCACGGCATCACCACGCCGCCGGTGTCGCATGGCGAAGGCGTCTTGAATCGGCCCGTCGCCGTTGTGCGCGATTTCGTTATTGGCGGACTGATCGTCGGCGTGTGCTTGTTCGTCGGCGTGCACATCGTGACCGCGCTGACCATGGGGGGCATGTTCTGGTTTTTCGGCGTCAGCCGCTTTTTCATCCAAAAGCGCGACGTGGAGTACTTCTGGCCCGGCCAGGCCTTCCGCGACCTGGTGGCATGCCTGTTCATCTTCGCGATTATGCTGACGCTGGTGATCTGGGGCGGGCACGGCAATAAGATCGAAACACCGCCCGCCGCCGAGGGTCAAGAGCCGGGACTGTACGAGCGCATGGCCCAGGCGGGACGCGACGGCCTGGGCGCCAACCTCGACGCGCCCGCCGACCCCGAAACGCAAGGCTACCCCGCCCGCCCCGAATGGTATTTCTTGTTTCTCTTCCAACTGCTCAAGTATTTTGAAGGCCCTGATTTTCTCATCGGCGCGCTGGTCATCCCCAACGGCGCCATGCTGCTTTTGTTCCTCTTGCCGCTGTTCGGCTACGGCAGCATGCGCAAGTTCGGCCATTTCCTCGGCATTGTGGTCGTTGTGTCGCTGCTTTTGTCCGCGGGCATGCTCACGCTCTTGGCGCTAGCGGAGGATTCGCCAACGCCCTATCCCTTGAATCTCGGGGGCGGCACCAAGGACGCCCGAGAGAGAAAGGACAGATTCGATCAAGCGGCGATTGAAGCCAAACGCGCCGTGCAGCTCGCCGCGAGCGCCAAGCCGGGCGAGTCCAACATTCCGCAGGAAGGGGCGCGCGAGCTCTTGCGCAAGGATCCACTTACCAAGGGACCGAAGCTATTTGAAATGCACTGCGGCGTTTGCCACAAGTTCAGCCCTTCGCCCAATCGTCCTGATTACAAGGGATGGGTCGAAAAGGAAGTCACGCCGACCGGGGTGATAGTGCGAGTATTCAAGGCTTCCGATCTGGCCGACTACGGTTCGGAGAAATGGATTCGCGGGCTTCTCGATGCCCCCGCTGACCCCAAGAATTTCGGTCTGACGAAGCTCGACGGCATGAAGAAATGGCGCGAAAAGATCAATGAGGCCCGCGCCGATTGGCTCAAAGACAACGCCGAGGAAGGCAAGAGGCGCATTGCCGAACAGGAGGAAAAGTTCGACCTCATCGCCAAATGGCTGGCCCAACAGAAGCTGGAACGTAAGTTTCGCGACAAGCAACTGGAGATCGAAGGGACCAAGGCCTTCGAACACAAAGGATTTGGCTATTGCCGAAGCTGCCACACCGCGGAATTGTACAAGGAGGACAAGAAGGAAAAAGGCAAATACGTTTATGAAGAAGACGGCGGCAGCGACGGGCCGAGTTTTGTCGGCTACGGCTCGCAGGAGTGGATTCGCCTGATGGTGATGTCGCCCGCTCTCCGCTACGAGCGCGAGAACCACATGCCCGCGTTTCGGCCGATCGACGGACCGGGAGCGGAAGCGCTAAGACAAGAGTTTCAGGCGCAGTTCGAGAACACGCCGGTCATGCCCTTGAGCGATATTGACCGCGAGCTAATAATACGCTGGCTGACGCGCGACTACCGCGTCGTCTTCGGCGGCCAGACGATCTCCGCCGCGCCGAAGTGATACATCGTTTCGCTCTCGGAGAATGTGCTGCGGCACGGGCAAGAAGTGAGCGCGAAACGTAGACGGCGATTGTCGCAGACGAAAAACCATGTAATTTGACACTTCACCCGTGATTCTGGAGAAACGATGAAACAGGTTCGCGCGTGGGCCCTGGGTTTGGTAGTTCTGACCCTAGCAGGCCTGGTGTACTTGGCCGGCACGAGCAAGGCCGGCGAAAACAAGATGTATGTGGACGGCGTGAAAAAGATCGCCGATCTCCTCAAGAAAGGCGACAAGGACGGCGCCGCCAAGGAAGCCGCTTCCTTTTCCAAGAAGATCGGTGAAGACGGCCTTGTGGAAGTGATGTACCTCTTTAAGCTGCGCAAGAAAGGCGGCTGGGGCGTGGGCGAGAAGGCCGGCGTCATCACGCCTGACGGCATCGAGCTCAAGCTGATTGGGTTGGCCCGCGACGGGATCACCCCCGCAACCCTCAAGAAGGAGGCTGCGGCCTTGGAGGAAATGGGCCACGTGATCTCAGCGATCGGCGAAGTCGCCCGCCAATTCCCACCTAAGTCGGACAAAGGCAAGAAAACGAAAAAGGATTGGCTTGCTTGGACGGATGACATGAGGGCCACCGGCATCAAGTTTGCCGAAGCGTCCAAGGCCAAAGGCGCTCAGGATGTCAAGACTGCGGCAGCGAAACTAAACAACTCCTGCAATGCTTGCCACGCGATGTTCCGGGTGCTCCCGTAGGTTTCTTACCGGAATAAACCCACCCAGAAGCTGAAGACTTGCTCCCGGTCGTTGACGCCGCGGACGATCGGGAAGCCGAAGTCTAGCGCGATCGGCACCGGTCCGAGCATGGGCACGGTCAGGCGCAGGCCGAGGCCGGCGGAGACGCGGTAGTCGTTGATCTCCATGCGGCGCTCGACGGTGCCGGAATCGAGGAAGGCGACCAGGTGCACCTGATCGTTGGCCAGGACGGGAATCTGATACTCGAGACTGTTGAGAAACATGAAGTCGCCGCCGGTGTTAAAGCCGTTGACAAAGTTGCCGACGCCGCGGAACTCGAAACCGCGGATGGTGCGGAAGCCGCCGGCGAAGAAGCGTTCGAAAACGGGGGTGTCGTTGCCGGCCCAGGAAAGCTGGCTGCGCGCGGAAACGACGTGCTTGCCGGAGCCGTCGGGCCTCTGCCAGACCGTGAAATAGCGGCTGCCTTCGACGTTGAAAATCGGGAAAGTAAAATCGCCGAACACTTGTTCGAACGAGGCGCTGACCAGGCCGCCCTCGGTGGGCCGGAGGAACGAGTCGCGCGTGTCCCACGACACGCCGACGCTGGCGCCGAATAGAAAGTTGCTGCCCTGCACCGAGGTGTAATCGACCGGGGCGAAGATCGACACATCGCGCACGCGGACGTCTTCCATCCGGACGCCGGCGTTGATGCTCCATGCCTTGGTTAGCGCCTTGCCGATATTCACGCGGCCGCCGGTACGGCCTTCGACATATTCGTTGAACACGCGGTCGTTGTAGTACGCGCCCACGGTCAGGCTGTACGGCCGATCGAAGAGGAATGGCTCGCGCCAACTGATCGAGTAGCGCTGCAACTCGGTGCCCGGGACTGCCTCAATGCGCAACTCCTGATTGCCGCCGCGAAAGGCCCGGCCATTGAAGATGTCCGAGATGCTGAGCGGGAAGCGGGTAATGTCGAAGTTGCGCTCGTTGAGGACGGCGCTGCCGACCAAGCCCGCGTCGGAGTTGTAGCCGGCGCCAAACATGATGCTGCCGGTCTGTGTTTCCTGCACCTGCACGAGGATGTCTTTGAACTCGTTGTCGCCGTCGGGATCGAGCACCATCACGGTCGGGCGAATGCCGTTTTCCGCGTCGATCTTGAAGATGTTGAGGCGCGCCAAGTCGCGCTCGGCGATGCGCAGCTCGGGATAGCGTAACGTTTGGCCGGGATAAAAACCGAGCACGCGGCGAATAACGGAGTCCTTGGTGACGTCGTTGCCGACGATGAAGACCTGTCCGACCTTGGCGGGGGGCCGTTCCTTGACCTCATACTGCACGCGGACGACGCCGGGCTCGTCCGGCACGGTGTAGATTTCCTTGTTGACCGCGAGCTGATGGCCGCGCCAGCCGCCGAAGTCGGTGAGATTGCGCACGTCGGCTTGGGCAATGCCGCCGTTGTAAAACTCGCCTTCTTTCATGCGCAGGATGCTCTGCAACTCTTTGCGGTCGAAGGACTTGGCCCCTTCGACGCCGACGAATTTGACTTTGTGCCGCTCGCCTTCGTGAACGTGGTAAACGATGTCCACACTGCGGAAATCGTCGCTGAAGATCAGCTCGCGCGACACGCGGGCATGGATATAGCCGTTGTCTTTGTAATATTCCTCGAGCTTCAAGACGTCGTTGTCCACCAAGCCCGGATTGAAGACGCCGCCCATGAGCCCGAGAAACGCCCGGCTGGTTTCGATTTGCGTCCGCAGGCGGGCGGAACTGGCCAGCTCGTTGTGCCCTTCGAAGCGCGTCGACCGCACGCGCACAATGGGGCCTTCGGAAATGTTGAAGACCACGCGGGTATCGCTTGCCTTTTCGCCCTCTTCCAGAGTGACGTTGGCGAAGTAACGGCCTTTTTTCTTCAGGTGCTCTTGGATTTCGTAGCAGGCGTTGCGGTTTGAGACCGGGTCGAGCGGCATGCCTTTTTTCAGCCGTGTCATGCTTTCCAGGTCGGCTTGGCTCACATGGTGCGCATTCTTGTAGACGATCTCGGATATCAAGTTCGGGAATTCGACGACTTCGAAATAGACGACCACCGTGCCGTCGGCGTTGCGTTGATCGCGAACGCGGACCGATTTGAACATGCGGGTCTCGGCCAGGCGCGACACGTCTTGCTGCAAAGTGGCCTGCGAATATTCACCGCCGGCGCGCGTGCGCAGGTAGCGCAGCACTTTCTCCGTCGGGATGTTGCGATTGCCGACCACGACCACGTCGGCCACTGGATCGCGCACGGGCGCCTGGGCCCAACTGCCGCGGTTTGCCCAAACCGCGGCAATCAAGGCAACTGCCACGACCGCCAACCGTTTCCAGGCACGGCCGAAAGACTCGCTCATTCCGTCCGCCCCGTTCATATAGGGAATCCTCGGGAATCGGGTTTCCAATGGCGCAACAACAGGGAGCGAGCGAGATAGTCGAAGGTCCAAAAGGTGTCAAGGGCAGGTCGCAGAATGGCTCAAGTTCGCGGCGTGATTGGCCGATAATGGCAAGTTTCAGTTGAATTTGATTGGCGATTGATGCTTGGTTCTTGGGATTTCCGAGCGTTAGCGTGTGGCCTGCACCGGCTTATTTTGCGAGGAAGTGCGCGCCTGGGAATGCTCGTGCGCAAGGGGCGAATTGAATATCGGCCCTGCCAAGAGTGCCCAAACCGAAAGCACGGCGATCCAGCGGAATCCCATGTCCTATTCCATCGGTACGCGAGCCGACTTTCTCAAGCGTTTTGCGGGCTGGCGTGACCGCCATCTCGAAGTAAACTGACAGCATGGTCAGCCGCTTGCCGCTCTTTGTGGTCGATGCCTTCACGGACCGGCCGTTCGCCGGCAATCCGGCCGCGGTTTGTCTCTTGCCGGCCTGGCGTGACGAGCGCTGGCTGCAACAGGTCGGCCGGGAAATGAACCTCTCGGAAACCGCCTTTCTGGTTCGCAATGGCGACGGCTTCGACTTGCGCTGGTTCACGCCCAAGGTGGAAGTGGACCTGTGCGGCCACGCCACGTTGGCGTCCGCGCACATCCTCTTGCAGGAAGGTCTGGCGAAAACCAACGGCGTGAGCCGCTTCTTCACGCGCAGCGGCACACTGAGCGCGGCCAAGCTGGGCGACGACATCGAGCTTGATTTTCCGCTCAAACCTGAACAGCCCGCGCCGATGCCCGATGGGTTGGCGGTAGCCTTAGGCGCAAAGCCGATCTATGTCGGGCTCAATCAATTCGATTATCTAGTCGAGCTGGCCTCCGAGACCGATTTGCGCGGCCTGACTCCGGACTTTTCATGGCTCGCGAAACTCGGCGTACGCGGCGTCATCGTCACCAGCCGGTCCGACGACGCGAAGTTCGATTTTGTGTCGCGCTTCTTCGCGCCGGGGTCGGGCATTGACGAAGACCCGGTGACCGGCTCGGCTCATTGTTGCCTCGCCGGCTTTTGGCACAAACGGCTGGGCCAAACGGAATTCGTTGCTTTTCAGGCGTCGGAGCGGGGCGGCGTGGTCAAAGTCCGCATCCAGGGCGAGCGCGTTTTGCTTGGCGGCCGTGCCGTGACTATTTCCAAGGGCGAGCTTTTCGCGTAGGATCAACACCGTGAAACTGCCGCTTTTTATCATGGGCTTGGTGGCTGCCTCCTCGTTGCTCCCGGTGCGCGCAGCCGCCCAGGAGCCGACCGCGCAGCAGGTGGAATTCTTTGACAAAAAGGTGCGCCCGCTCTTCGAAGCGAATTGCTTCCAGTGTCATAGCCACAAGTCCGGCAAGAACAAGGGCGGACTGGTTGTCGATTCACGCGGCAGCATCATCAAAGGCGGCGAATCGGGCGCTGCCATCGTCCCCGGGCATCCGGAAAAAAGCCTCTTGCTCAAAGCAGTCGGCTATGAAGACGATGAGCTGCGCATGCCGCCCAAAGGCAAGCTGGCGGCCGCCGACATCGCTTTGTTGCGCGAGTGGGTAAAGATGGGCGCCCCGTGGCCCGGCAGCTCCCACGAAAAGTTGCTGCGGACTCCGGGCCAAATCACCGACGAAGACCGCTCGTGGTGGGCGTTTCAACCGGTGAAGAACGTCGCCGTGCCCAAAGTCGCGGATCCCGCTTGGCAAAAAAACCCCGTCGATTGTTTCATTCTAAGTCGGCTAGAGAACGAGGGATTGAAACCTTCGCCGCCCGCTGACCGTGTCGCTCTCATGCGGCGACTCTATTTCGATCTCGTCGGCTTGCCGCCCACGCCGGAAGAGATCGACGCATTCGTCGCCGACAAAACGCCGGACGCTTACGAGAAGGTTGTCGACCGCCTCCTGGCCAGCCCGCGCTATGGCGAGCGCTGGGCGCGCCATTGGCTCGATCTGGTGCGATATGCGGAATCGGATGGCTTTCGCCTGGACGAGTACCGGCCGAGCGCCTGGCATTACCGCGAGTATGTCATCAAGGCGTTCAACGACGATAAGCCTTACGACCAATTCGTGCGCGAACAGCTCGCCGGCGACGAGCTGGATCCGGACAATCCCGACTTTCTCGCGGCCACCGGCTTTTTGCGTCACACGATCTACGAATACAACCAGCGCGACGCCCGCACCCAATGGCAGAACATGCTCGACGATGTTACCGACGTCACTGCCGACGTCTTCCTGGGCTTGGGCATGGGCTGTGCCCGCTGCCACGATCATAAATATGATCCGATCCTGCAAAAGGATTACTATCGGTTGCAAGCATTCTTCGCGGCCATGATGCCGCGCGACGCGCCCTTGGCGACAACAAAGCAACGGGCGGACCATGAGGAAAAGCTCAAAGCATGGGAAGAAAAGACGGCGGCGGTGCGGGCCAAGATCGCTGCCTTCGAAGCAAACGAAAGAGCCAAGGTGGCGGAGCAGGCGACCATCAAATTCCCGCCCGACATTCAAGCGATGATGCGCAAGCCCACGCCCCAGCGCGACCCTTTGGAGAAACAACTCGCCGCCTTGGCGTATCGCCAAGTCACTTATGAATTCGATCACATCGACAAGTACTTCAAGGATCCCGACAAGAAGGCGTATCAAGCGCTTAAAAAGGAATTGGCCGCCTTTGACTCGATCAAGCCGAAATCACTACCTGTCGGCCTCACAATGACTGATGTGGGCACGGAAGCGCCCGTGACGCGACTGCCAAGGAAGAACGCTCAGCCGCTGGCGCCCGGATTTCTCTCGGTCCTTGATGAAGGACCTGCCAAAATCAAAGCGCCTCCCCAGGGTGCAACCACTGGCCGCAGGCTCGCCCTCGCGGATTGGCTGACGCGTCCCGACCATCCATTGACCAGCCGCGTTATCGTTAACCGTGTTTGGCAATACCACTTTGGCCGCGGCCTGACTTCCACGTCCAACGATTTCGGCAAACTCGGCGAAGCGCCAAGCCATCCGGAATTGCTCGATTGGCTTGCTCTGCGCTTTGTGCAAGAGGGGAGCAGTCTCAAGAAGCTGCATCGTTTAATGGTCACGTCGCAGGTTTATCAGCAAAGCGCGCTCGATTCTCCCCTCGCCCTTGGGGGGAAAGGGGTTGGGGGTGAGGGGGCCGAAACGGCACTCAAGAAGGATCCGGAGAATCGTCTCTGGTCGCGGATGAGTACGCGCCGCCTGGACGCCGAACAAATCCGCGACGCCATTCTCGCGGTCAATGGCAAACTCGATTTGTCGATGGGCGGTCCAAGCGTCGCGCCCGCCCAGCCACGGCGCACTATCTACACGAAAGTGCAGCGCAACACGCGCGATCCGCTTCTCGACGTCTTTGACTCTCCGGAAGGCTTCACCAGCACGGCAGTGCGCAACGTCACGACCACGCCCACCCAGGCGCTGTTGATGCTTAATAGCCCGTTCATGCAGGAGCAGGCGAAAGCGTTCGCCGAGCGCGTACTCGGCGAAAAACAAGGCGATCCGGTCGTCCGGGCGTACCGGCTGGCGTTCGGCCGAACTCCGAGCGACGCCGAAGTGAAGCAAGCGACGGTGTTTGTCGAAGAGCAGTGCCGGCGCATCGAACCGCAAGCGGCAGAGTTCAGCGCGACGACGC
>JAKEHV010000043.1 GCA_022614915.1 Gemmataceae bacterium
ACGCGGATGTAGCGGAAGCCGCGCTGCTGGGCGGCGCGGACGGCGTTTTCAACGTCACGCAGCGTCTGGCCGCTGGTGTGCGTGTAGGTATCGACGAACTCGCGGCACTTGCCGCCGAAGAGTTGGTACAGAGGCAGGCCGGCGCGTTTGCCGAGGATGTCCCAAAGGGCCATGTCCACGCCGGAAAGGGCATTGCCCAAGACCGGCCCGTTGCGCCAATAGGAGCTGACAAAGCCGGACTGATAGACATCCTCAATCTGCAGCGGATCTTTGCCGATGAGGAAGGGCTTTAAGTATTTGTCGATGGCGGTCTCGACGACGCGAGCCCGCTGAGTGAAAGTGGCGCAGCCCAAGCCATAAAGGCCCGCTTCGTTGGTCGTCACCTTGACGACGACGAGACGAATGCCCGCCGGCGCGGTCAGGATGGTCTTTACATCGGTGATGCGTAAGGGCGGCAACTTGCGCCCCTGCGCGACGGCTTGCGGGCCGGCGCCTTGCGCTTGCGGAAACAACCCTTGTTCCGCGGCAGCCATGAGCGGAAGACCGGCCGCGCCCATGCCCGCAGCCGAATAGTGAAGCCATTGACGCCGATTCATGAGTCACCTCCAACATTTGTTCTTCAAGCCGACAAGGTGGTAGAATACCACCAAGGTTGGGCGCTCTTCAGGCATTCGACTCTTCAACTTCAACAATGTAAGGTGCGGGACGACGGGGCCGCAAGCATGAATTTAGCAACGTGGGGCGAACAATACTGTTTGCCCAGGAGCGGTCAGCTTGGGCAAACAGGAATGTTCGCCCCACTTGAATTCGAGGACATCATGTTCCGGAATCGCACCGAGGCCGGCAAGAAGCTCGCAGGCAAGTTGAAAGGCCGGTGTCTCGTGGACCCGCTCGTCTTGGCTGTGCCGCGCGGCGGCGTCGTTGTCGGAGCGGCTATCGCACAGGAATTGGGCGCGGATTTGGATGTCGTGTTGGCGCGGAAGCTGCGCGCGCCGGGCCACTATGAACTCGCGCTCGGCGCTTTGGCCGAAGACGGAACCGTGTATCTCAATCCCGATTTGGCCGACGCGTATCCCGGCTTACCGGAATATCTGGCTTTGGAACGTGAGAATCAACTGGAAGAAATTCGGCGCCGGGCAGCTCAGTATCGCAGCGTGCGGCCTGCTGCTCCCATCAAGGGCCGCTCTATCGTCGTCACTGATGACGGCATCGCCACCGGTTCCACGATGATCGCCGCCCTGCGCGCCCTCCGCGCCCAGCGCCCCGCCGAGGTCATCGTGGCCGTCCCGGTGGGCGCTCCGGACCGCCTGGCCGAAATCGTTCCCTTGTGCGATGACATCGTTTGTCTGCGCCAGCCGCACGACCTGCAATACGTCGGCCAGTTCTATCAGAACTTCGAGCAAGTGGAGGACGAAGAAGTGCTGTCCCTGCTCACTGAAGTTTTCGCTTCGCGCTCACGGAATCCCAACAATGGCTTGACCACTTCCAAGCGCGAATCGTAAAGAAGTCACGCCAGGATTCCATGAACAACCTCCCCGTGCACATCGGTCAAACGCATATCCCTCCCGCCAAAGCGATACGTCAAGCGCGTGTGTTCCATGCCCAAAAGATGCAGCATGGTGGCGTGCAAGTCGTGCATTTCGACTTTGTTCTCGACGACGTGATAGCCGTATTCGTCGGTCGCACCGTAGATGGTTCCGCCTTTCGCGCCGCCGCCGGCCAGCCACATCGTGAAGCCGTAGGGATTGTGGTCGCGCCCGTCTGACCCCTGCGCCATTGGGGTTCTGCCAAACTCGCCGCCCCAGATCACCAGCGTCTCGTCGAGCAGGCCGCGCGTTTTCAGGTCCTTCAATAAGCCGGCGACGGGCTTATCAGTCGCACGGGCGTTGTTCATATGCCCGGTGTAAAGATTCGAATGCTGATCCCAGCGATCGCCACCGGTGTGCGGGCAGAGCACTTCGACAAAGCGCACGCCGCGCTCGATCAGCCGGCGAGCAATGAGGCAGCGCTCGCCGTAGACTTGCATGACCGGATCGTCGAGGCCGTAGAGTTCCCGGGTGGCCCGGGTTTCGCCGGATAGATTCATCAGGTCAGGCACCGCGGTCTGCATGCGGGCGGCCAATTCGAAATTGGCGATGGCCGCTTCGAGCTGATCGTTGCCGCCGGTGCGAGCCAAATTGCCTTGGTCCAAGCGCCGGATGAGGTTCATGCGCGCTCGCAAGGAATTAGCGTTCGACCCGGGCTGTAAGTCGGCAACCGGTTCGGCGCCGGGCCGAAACAGCGATCCCTGAAACGCCGCCGGCAGGAATCCCGCGCCGAAGCAATCCAGGCCGCCCGGCGGAATCTGGCCCGAATCGAGCACGACGAACGCGGGCAGGTCCTGGCATTCGCTGCCGAGGCCATAGGTGACCCACGCGCCCATGCTTGGCCGGCCCTGCTGCCCATGTCCCGAATGCAGGAAGTAATTCGCGTTGGTGTGCTCCGAGAAGTTGGACACAACCGAGCGCACGATGGCCAG
>JAKEHV010000339.1 GCA_022614915.1 Gemmataceae bacterium
GCGAGCGCCAGCGCATGCTGCGTAAACCGCCGCACGTGCTCATCACCACGCCGGAGTCGTTGCACATACTGCTTACGTCCAAGGCGCGCGACACGCTGCGCCATCTCTCCGTCTGCATCGTCGATGAAATCCACGCGCTCGCGCCCAACAAGCGCGGCGTATTCCTCTCGCTGCTCTTGGAACGGCTCGAAGAGCTCAACCCCGCCGGCTTTCAGCGCATCGGCCTGTCCGCGACGCAACGTCCTTTAGAGGAAGTCGCGCGTTATTTGGGCGGAGCGCGCGACGACGGAGTCAACTACACGCCGCGGCCTGTGACCATTGTCGATGCCGGCTTGCGGAAAAACTTGGATTTGCGCGTCCTTTGCCCGGTGGAACAATTCGGGCCGCTGCCGGAGAAGACGGTTTGGCCCTCGATCTACCGCTTGCTTTGCGACCAGATAGCGAATCACCGCTCAACGCTGGTATTTGCCAACAACCGCAGGACGGTCGAGCGAATCACGGTGCATTTGCAAGAACTGCTTGACAGCGGGACATTGGCTACGCAAGAGCACAATGTCGTCTTCCCCGTGCCCAGCCCCCTCACCCCCGACCCCTCTCCCCCCCAGGGGCGAGGGGAGAGGCTGCTCACGCCCGACACGTCTCCGCACAGTAGTCAAGGAGAGACCGTGGGGCAGACATTCCTGTCTGCCGGCGCGAACAATGAACAAACTCCGATTCAAGTCAAAGCGCATCACGGCAGCGTATCGCTCGAAGTGCGCCAAGCGACCGAAGAGGCATTGAAGGAAGGCCGGCTGCGCGCCGTGGTGGCGACCGCCTCGCTCGAACTCGGCATCGACATGGGCGCCATCGACCTTGTCTTTCAGGTCGAAACCACGGGCAACGTGGCGCGGGCGCTGCAGCGTGTCGGCCGGGCCGGACATCTGGTCGGACAAGAAAGCAAGGGCCGGCTCATCCCAAAGACGCTCCCTGACCTTTTGAGCCAAGCGGTTTTGGCAGCGGAAATGGCCGCAGGCCGCGTCGAGGAAATCCGCGTGCCCGCCAATTGCCTCGACGTGCTCGCCCAGCAGATCGTGGCCATGACCGCCATGGAAAGCTGGGATGTGCAAAAGCTGTTTCGCACGGTCCGCCGCGCCTATCCCTATCGCGACTTGTCGCCGCAAGCGTTCGACGCGGTGCTGCAAATGATCACGGGCCGGTATCAATTCCCCGCGCTGGATCCGGACGCCCAAGGGAGGCACAGCAATCCGAATGCCGCTCTGAGCGCGCTGCAGCCGCGTATCAGTTGGGACCGGGTGCACGATCGCCTGGAAGCGTTGCCGGGCAGCCAGCATCTGGCCCTCGTGCAAGGCGGCACGATCCCCGATACCGGCCAATTCGCCGTCGTTACCGAAAACAATTTGCGCCTCGGTGAAGTGGATGAGGAGTTCATCTGGGAGCGCCGCGCCGGCGACACCTTCCTGCTCGGCACCAACGCCTGGCGCATCGGCCAAATCGGAACCGACCGCGTCGTCGTCCATCCTGCCGAGGGCGCGCCGGCGCTGGTCCCGTTTTGGCGCGGCGAAGGCACAGGTCGCAGCTACGACCTCGGCATCGCCCAAGGGCGTTTCATCCGCGAGCTTGATCAACGGTTGGACGACCCGAGATGTATGGACTGGCTCAAGCGCGAACACTTCCTCGAAACGGCCGGCGCCAAGAACATACGCGATTTCGTGCGGCGCCAAAAGGCACGCACCGGCGTCTTGCCGCACGATCGACTGCTGACCGTCGAAGCGTTGCGCGATCCCTTGGGCGATTGGCAAGTCATCTTGCTCAGTCCCTTCGGCAATCGCGTCCACCTCACGCTTCGGCTTGCTTTTGAAAACATCTTGCGCGAACGGCTCGGCTATCGTCCTCAAGCCTTGCACCACGATGACGGCGTGATCCTGCGGCTCACCGAGAGCGACGAGCCCATGCTCGACATTTTCAATGGACTGACGCCGGAGAATTTGCAAAACCTGGTGCTCGACGAGTTGGCGGACAGTGCGTTGTTCGCCATGCGCTTCCGGCAAAACGCGGCGCGGGCCCTCTTGATGCCGCGCGGCCAACCGGGCAAGCGGGCGCCGCTCTGGTTGCAGCGGCTGCGCGGCCGTGACCTCTTGCAGGTCGCGCGTCGCTTTGCGGACTTCCCCATCGTCGTGGAAACCTTTCGCGAATGCTTGCAAGATCACCTCGATGTGCCCAGGACGCGGGATTTGTTGCGCGACATTGTGTCCGGCGACGTATGCTTGCAGACGCTGCGCCTCGAAGCGCCCTCGCCGTTCGCCGCGGCGCTGTTGTTCTCATTTCAGTCGGCGACGATGTACGAATACGACGGCGTGGAGGCGGAGCCGAGCGCGACCTATTCGCGGCTCGATCAGCATCTTTTGGATCAACTGGTCGGCGAAGGCAAGGGACTGGCCCTCGATCCCCGCGCCGTCGCCGCCGTTGATCAGCGGCTGCGCGGCGTGGGCCGGCCGCCGCGCAGCAAGGCGGAAATGGCCGAATGGCTCCGGCGCTTGGGCGACGCGGCACCGGCCGAGCTGGACGGCGCTATGGAAAACCTGACGCGCGAGCTCGAAGCCGAAGGACGGGCGAAAAGAATCCAGCTTGCAGATGTCGCGCAACCGGAGCGCTGGGTTTTGACCGAGGTCGAGCCAGAGTACCGTTTAGCGTTCGCGGACCCCCTCACCCCGGACCCCTCTCCCTCCAGGGCGAGGGGAGAGTCGCGTCAAGAGGCAGCGCAGAGAATCCTCTTTCGCTTTCTCGAAACGCGCGCCCTCGTCGGCTTGGCCGATGTCTTGGCGCGCTACCCTTTGGAAGAGCGCTGGGCAAAGGATCAAATCGAAGAATGGGCCAAGAAGGGCCGGCTGTTGCGCGTCGCCAGTCCGCAGCAACCCCAGGAGCCGCACTGGTCCGCCCCCGCGAATTGGGAACAAATGCAGCGCGGCACTCTCGCACTTATGCGCCGCGAGGTTGTTCCCCGCCCGCCGACGCAGTTCGTGGACTTCACGCTGCGCTGGCACGGCGTGCGCCGGGACGGGACATTGCAGCATGAATCGGCGGGCACTCTCGACGAGCGCTTGCACGCGCTGCATGGGCTCTTTCTGCCCGCGGAACTGTGGGAGGCGGCCATCCTGCCGGCGCGTCTTGCCGGCTATCAGCCGCGCCGGTTGGACGAGGCATTGGCCGGCGGCGCCTGGCTATGGGCTGGGCGCGGCGGGGAGAGCGGCGTCGCCCAGACTGCGTTTTTTCCAAGAGCGCAGCTCGCCGAGTTCGCCGCGCCGGCGCTCGAAGGGATGGACATGCATGCTGCCGCGGAGCGGGTGCACGACGTCTTGCAAGCGCGCGGCGCGTTGTTCGTTCCCGATTTGGCGCAAGCGACCGGCCTTTCCCCGCACGCTGTGCGCGCCGGCTTATGGTCGCTCGTTCGCCGCGGCCTGGTTACCAACGATTCTTTCGACGTCGTCCGTCGCGGCGAAGCGAAGGAGGAGCAACCCTCGGAAGAGACCGTACGCCGACCTGCACGGACCGGCGTGCGCACGCGCTCGGCGACGCGGCGCGGCGTCGGAGCACGCGCGCAGTCCGAAGGGCGCTGGACGCTGATTCCGTGGGGCGCCCCGGACCCGGAAACACTGGCGCTGGCCAGCGCCCGCAGATTGCTTGGCCGCTACGGAATCGTGGCACGCGAAATCGCCTTGCTCGACGACACTATGCCGCCCTGGCGCGTCCTCTACGAAATCCTGAGCCGGCTGGAAATGGCGGGTGACGTGCGCCGTGGCTATTTCGTCGAAGGCCTCTCGGGCGCGCAGTTCGCGCTGCCCGAAGCGGCCCGCATGCTCCAAGACGTGGCCGGCCCGACCCGTCCGCCGTCCGCACCGGTACTTGTGCACAGCCTCGACCCGGCCAATCTTTACGGATCGGGCGCGCCCCTCGACATTCTGCTCCTGGAAGGCGGGACCCGGCCTTTCCAGCGCCGCCTGGGCAACTGGCTGGTGCTCGACGCCGGCCAGCCCGCGCTACTCATCGAGCAGCACGGCAAACGCCTGACCGCCTTGCCCAGCGCTCGCCGTGAATCACTGGCACAAACTGTCGCCGTATTGCCCGGCATCGTCGGCAAACAACAGCTCCGCGATCCCCGGCACAAGCTCACCGTTGAAACCTGGAACGAGCAACCGGTGACTGCGACACAAGGCAAAGAGTTGCTAGAAGCCGCCGGTTTTGTCCGCGATTATCAAGCCATGACCTGGTACGCGGTTTGGCATTGATGCGGCAGCACGGGTTTCCAAACCGGCTCACGAGGATTTGCGAAGGCCCGAGGGATGTGGTACAAAATGCAAATCTTCTTGGGGAGGTGGACCGTGACGCTGCAACTTGGTTGGTGCCTGACACTCTGCATCGCGGGCTGGGTTGCGCCAGTCATTGCACAGGAGCGCCGCGATCGCAGTCAAGCCGGAGCTCCCGAGCGCGGGCGCGAACCCGCTGAGCCTAAAAAACTCGGGCCCCTGGAAGCGCACCTCGACGATGGCCATCGACTGTTCGCGCAGGGCAA
>JAKEHV010000340.1 GCA_022614915.1 Gemmataceae bacterium
AGAACGAAGAAGGCTTCCTCGGCTTGGCGTTCCATCCCAAGTACAAGGAAACCGGCGAGTTCTTCGTCTTCTACACGATCAAAAAGGCGCCCAAGAAGCACACGAACATCTTGAGCCGGTTTCGCGTCAGCCGCGACGATCCGGATCGCGCCGACCCTGCTTCAGAAGAAGTACTCATGCGCATCGAGCGGCCGTTCTGGAATCACGATGGCGGCACCATCTGCTTCGGACCTGACGGCTATCTCTATGTCACCTTGGGCGACGGCGGCGCGGCCAACGATCCCTACAACAACGGCCAAAACCTGAAGTCGCTGCTCGGCAAGGTCCTGCGCATCGACGTCGATCGCAAAGACGCCGGCATGAACTACGCGATTCCCAAAGACAATCCCTTCATCCAGGACAAGGGCGCGCGGCCGGAAACCTGGGCCTACGGGCTACGCAATATCTGGCGGATGGCGTTCGATAAAAAGACCGGCAAGCTCTGGGCCGGTGAAGTGGGCCAGAATCTTTACGAAGAGATCAACATCATCGAGAGAGGCGGCAACTACGGCTGGAAGCTGCGCGAATCCTACCATCCCTTCATGGACGCCGGCGTCGGCGTCCGCAAGGACTTGATCGACCCCATCTGGGAATACCACCACGACGTCGGCAAGTCGATCACCGGCGGCTGTGTCTATCGCGGCAAGCGGCTGCCGGAGTTGGACGGCGCCTACCTCTACGCCGATTACGTGACGGCGAAGATTTGGGCCTTGTGGTACGACGAAGGCAAGAAGCGTGTCACCGCCAACCGCGCCATCGCCGATCGCCGGCTGCCCATTCTATCCTTCGGCGAGGACGAAACCGGGGACGTGTACCTCATGACCTATTCCATTTCCGGGCAGGGGATTTTTCGCTTCGCCCGCAAATAGTGGGAGTTAGCGAATGGATGGGTTGCATTGCAGATACCCACACTGTGCAACGAATCCAAGGAAAAGTCATTGGTGGCAAGCACTTACGTGCTGTTTTGGTAAGTTCTCAATAACCCTGGGTGCTTTGGCAATGAATTGCCTTGCGCCTGGCGGTTTTACACACACCCACACTCATTGAGGCCCACTGGCCCAGACTTATTGAGAAGTCACCTGTATTTGATGCGAATCGACCTAAAGTACCCGACGCATCGCGCGTTGGCCAAGGCGTGCGCTTGCCTGTAGCAACTTGCTTGTGCATAAAGACTTGTGCTGTCCACACGAATTTGGCGGATTCTAAGGACTTTTGGGAAAAGTCGAGGAAACCACTATAGTCGAGTCTGACTCCTCCGATTTTTCGTCGTTTTTCTTCTGGGCAAACTGCACCAATGAGAAAAAGCGGGAAAGATTAAGCGCCTTTTCCTTTTCTCATGTCTTGGGTGCATTTATGGAAACCGTACTTCTTCAAGAGCAGATTCGCTGCCAACTGCGCGGCCGGATTTGGGAAGTCCACGTCATCGTCGAGGACAAAGGCATCAGCCTGCGTGGCCGCGCGCCCACGTATTACGCCAAGCAACTGGCCCAGCACGCCGTCATGTCCGCCAGCTCGCTGCCCATCGTGGCCAATGAGATTGAAGTTGCTCAAACCGCGCTGGTGCATTACCACACAGACGAAATCTGATTCATCGTTCGCGCTTAAGTCTTCCCATGGATGGCGCGAGCGCGAAACGATGAATCGAGGTCACTTCTGCGACGCCAGAAAAGCAATCAGGTTCACGAAGTCATCTGTCGAAAGCGGCCGTTCGAGCCCGTCCGGCATTGTGCTGAGTGGCAGTTGACGACTCATTTCGATCTGCGCGCGCGGCAGATCATACTTTTTGCCCTGATTGTCGCCGAGGGTCAACGTGGTCTCCGTTTCCGCCACGCGCACGCCGTTCAAAACGCGGCCATCCTTCAGCTCGACAAACAGCGTCTCAAAGCTGGGCGTGATGGTGCGGCTCGGCTCGAGAATGGACTCAATGAGGTGGACACGCGCGAAGCGCTTGCCGATGCCGCTCAGGTCAGGGCCGATGTGCTCGCCCTGGTTGCCAAGCCGGTGGCACTTGAGGCATTGCGATTTGGCCACGTCGAAGAACAGCTTGCGGCCCTTGTCCGGCTCGCCGGGACGGCCTAGCGCGGCTTGCAAAAGTTTCTCGTGTTCAGCGACAGCGCTCTTGCGGCGAAAACGCAGGTGAAACTCGGCCGGTCCTTTGCGCGCGCTGAATTGGACCACGAGTTGGTTAGACCCTTCTTTCAAGACCGCATCGAATCGATCGGCATCGGGCACGAAGGAACGCTGCTCCGTGCGCTGGAAAACGACTTTGCCATTGAGCCAGATGCGCATGGGGCCTGAGCTTCCAGTGAGGAATTGAACGCTCGTCTTTTCCGGCATCGACAGGAAGGAGTGGGCCAGCCAAGTTTCCTCCGCGGCCGGCGTTTTCAGTTCGCTAGGACGAATACGCAGATCGACACCCTTGGCGGTCAGGGCATGCCGATTGGCGGGCGACGCGACCAGCTGGTCCGTGAGTTTGAGAAAATCGCCAAAGTCGAGTGGAAGTTCATTGGGCAGTTTCTTTGCGCTTTCGGCAGCAAGCGGGCCTGCGCCGAGCGAATAGCCGACAATGCCGAGATCACCCTGCAGTTCGAAGAGCTTTCCAAGAGACTGCAGATTGCCTCCCGTTCTCTCCCTGGTGTAGATATCAAAGACCAGCGCCAGCACGTCGGCGGACGGGTCTTTGCGCGCGGCGTCGCCGATCGCGGTCAGGTGGTCGGGATTGCCAAGATCGCGCAGACATTCCAGAGCGGCAATCCTGGTTTCGCGCACCTCCAACGCGCCGACCGCCAAGGGCACGGCGCGGGGCTCGCGCAAGCGCCGCAGCGCCTCGAGACTGGCGCTGCGCACGCCCAGGTCGGTGTCCCTGGTCAATTTCAACAGCGCATCGGTTGCCGCGGCGACCGTCAGCCTACCGGCATAGTAAGCCGCAGCGGTGCGTACTCCGACATGCGCATCTTCAAGGTGTTTCGCCAAGGACTTATCGGCTTCCCGGACTTCGAGGTCCGCCAGCGACCTGAGTGCAGCGGCGCGCACGGCAGCAACGTCGGAATTCAGTTTTGCCAACAAAAGAGGCGTCGACTTGAGTCGCGGCCGCTGACCCAACTGCTCCAGCGCAACGGCCAAAACCGGTCCGTCTTCCAGTTTTTCCGCCAGCGACAGCAGCTGATCCTGACTCGAATCACCGAGTCCGGAAAGAAACATAGTCAGCGCTTCCGACCGGTTCCTATGTGCGTGTTTCTTGTCGAGGATCAGAACCTCCAGGTAAGGACGTAGCGCCTGCGCAGGTTGGTCGCGCATCGCCAGCAACAGCAGGGACACCCTCAAGGCGTCGGATTCTCCGCCGGTTTCTTCGCTAAGCCATTGGCCCAAAGTTTTCAGGCGGGCTGGAATCTTCTCAAGCCACATGCATCGGAGCACCTCTCTGCGCACCTCGCGATCCGGATCAGCCAGCATCCGATCGAGCGCTTTATCGATTTCTTCCGTGCGCTCCCAGGCCAGCGAATTCGCCGGGCGCGGCGGCGGCCGATAGCCCCAATAGACCCATTTGCCCGGCTTCTTCCAAACGCGCGTCAGCGCTACCGCATACTCCTGACGCCGGTCCGCGTTTGGTTCCTTTTGCAGCCGCTCGACCAGGCCATCGACCAGCGCGGCCTCATACTGGCCGCCGACGGCCAAAAGCGCGACGCCGCGCATCGGCACGGCATAGGATTGATCGAGCAGCGTGAGCACCGCCGGCCAATTGTCGGCGCGGCGCAGCGTCTGCATCGCGGCGTGCGCGAACGTTGGGTCCAGGCTGACAAGTTTCTTGCCGAGCCAGGCGGGCGCGTCTAGCCAACGCAACCGACCGAGCGCGATCACGATTTCCAGGAGAACGCGCCGGTCCTGGTCATTGGCGAGCGCGGCGAGGTCCTGCGCCAGCTTGGGATCGCCGCGGCCCGCATCGAGCCGGCCTTTGGACAGAACAGGATCGGCCAGATCGGCAATGGCCCGCACCGCCTGCGCCCGAACGCGCTCGTCGAGGTCCGACTTCGCCAGGCGGAATAGATCGGCGAGCGCGCCCTGGCCTTCCAGGTGCGCCAAGATCCAAATCGCATGCAAGCGGCCCATCGGCCCAAGCACGTTTTGTTGAAGTGCGAGGCGCAGGTTGTCGGCGGCGTTGTCGCCGCTTTTCTCGATTGCCGATTGCGCGTCCAGCCGGGCGTAGTAGCTTGGCGAATCGAGCTGCGCGATCCGATTCGCGCCTGGCTTCGCCGGCTTGGCTGGTTTGACGTTACTGATGCAGTAGATGCGGCCACGGCCGCGCTTGGGCCGTTGCCCGTCGGCCCAATCGGAAACGAGCAGGGAGCCGTCGCGCTGCACGACGACATCGGTCGGCTTGAAACCGTAGGGATCGTTGTCCGCGCCGGCCGCGAATTCATATTCCTTCGAATGCTCGAAGCCGCTGCCTTTGCGCACGGGGCGATGCCGCACCAGCGACCGGCCCCATTCGCAAAAGAAAAGATTGCCGCGATACTCCAACGGGAATGCGGTTTCCAAGTAGCAGACGCCGCCCGCCGACGAGCCGCGACCCAAATCCGCGAGCGGGCTCAGCGCTTCGACCGGCCGTTCCTTGTAGAGATACGGGTAGCCGTGATCCGCGCCGAAAAAACTGTGGCACACGCGGACCATGTAATCGCCGCCGTCGTTTTCGTTGTCGCGCACGAAGACGTTGAGCTCCGCGTCCAAGGCCACGTCATAAATGTTGCGCAGTCCCGTCGCGAACACGTGCAGGCCGCGGCCGTCCGGGCGACAACGGAGGATGCCGCCGCCGTTATAGATCAAGCGGTCGCCTTCCGGGCGCTCGACCGTGCAGCCGTGATCGCCGAGGGCTAGGTACAGCCAGCCGTCGTGCCCGACCGTGACGCCGTTGGCGCAGTGCAAGCGCGGCGGATTGTCCTCGGGCTTGAGTCCCAATCCGGACAAAAGATCGCGGCGCTCGTCGGCCTTGCCGTCGCCGTCCTTGTC
>JAKEHV010000341.1 GCA_022614915.1 Gemmataceae bacterium
AATGCATGTCATGACCCTCAAAATGAGTGATGTGTCACGAATTTTTCGGCACTTGTTTTGACGTAAATCTGGACTTTGCTTCAAGTTAATTTCCTGACACATCATTTTTAATGATGTGTCAGCAATTATGCTGGGACATGAATTCTCTCACGCATACGGAACTACTTGTCGTTGACGCGCAGCGTTTCCTTGATCAGTTCGTCCAGGTCTTCTTTGGCAAGCGTCTTCGAGCGAATTCCCTCGGCAGGCACGTCGAGTTTGGCGGTCCAGGCCACGGCATTGAGGAGAAGGGTTCGGAAACTGTCGTTTTGCAAGTTTTCGTAGCGGTGATAGCCGGTAAAGCCGAAGCCGCGGCCGCCGTCGGGACGGACGTAGGCCCAGGCGACGTGCTGCGGTTTGCCGGCGGCGACAGCCTCGTAAACGTCCTCGTTGCCGCCGCGCTCGGAGGGCTTCTTGCGAACCGTTTCGAGCTTGGGAGTCGCGGTCAGGATCGGCGTCACTCCCTTCATCCCCTCGACAAAGCGCATGTGGTAATACCATTCGTCATTCACGCTGAACGGTTTGACGCCGCGCGTAATCTCGTGTTCGGGAATCTTGTCGAAGCTCGGCGTCCAGAACGGATTCACCGACCAGAATGTTTCGAAGTAACCGCCGATCCAGGATAGAAACGCCTCGCCCTCTGCGCCTTTGTTGACTTCGACCGCGTAATGCACGGCCATGAAGCCGGCGCCGCGCTTCATGGCTTCCTTGACGGCCGGGTTGACGGATTGTCCGCCGTGATTGAGAAGGACGATAACGGCGTCGGCGTGGCCCAGGTCCTTGGGCCAGCGATCGTGCGTGTGTACGACGGCATAGGCGTTCGGATAAGCGGCGTTGATCGTGCGTGCCAGGTACAGCGCGCCGGCGACGAACTCATGGTTGCCGCGCGGCCCATGCGGTCGCTTGTCAGCAACGAAAACGATCTTCTTTACGTCCTTGCCGGCGGCTTTTTGAGCGGCGTAGTTGAAGATGTCTTTCTCTTGCGCCTCGGCCGACGAAAGACAAGACGTCATAAGAATGAGGACGAGACAATGGGACAAGCGCATGGTTTACAACTCCAAGGATCACGTTCGAGATGATTATAGCGTGCGCCTCGACAGCAAAGCGAGCGAATTGATAAGATGGATGCGCTGCGGTGCGGAGGGATGATGACGAACGACAACGCGCAAGCCGCGCCCGCGAAGCGTCGCATGGTCCGCATCGGCATCCTTGCCGTTGCCGTGGGCGTGAGCGCGTTGGTCCTCGTTCTGCGGCCCAGGGAAGAATCGGTGTCCAAAGTCCTGGGAGCGACGCCGGTTGCCGTGGCCCCAGGCGTATATCTTTTGGGCAAGACAGCCCCCGCAGCAGCGTATCTTGTCAAGACCTCCGACGGGCTGGTGCTCGTGGACAGCGGCTTGGAAGCTCATGCGGCAGCAATCCTGCAGCAGTTTGCCGACTTGCGCTTGAGCGTGAAACGCGTGAAGGCGATTCTGCTGACACATGCGCACGCCGATCACAGCTTGGGGGCCGAGCGAATTAGAGAAATTTCGGGCGCAAAAGTTTATGCGGGGAGCGGCGACGGACCGGCGCTTCGAGAGGGATCGCCGCGCGAGATGTTTTTCAGCACCTTCCACATGCCCCACATCGAGGCGCATAAGACCAGCGTGGACGTCGAGTTGGCAGGAGATGAACGCGTCGTCTTTGGCGATACGACATTCACAGCGCTGGCAACTCCGGGGCATACCTCGGGAAGCATTTGCTACTTGATGGAGCGATCCGGATTGCGCGTGCTGTTCACCGGAGACGTGGTACAGAATCTGAGCAGGCCTCAGGACGGACAGATGGGCACCTACGCCGCCTATCTACCGCCGGTTTATGGCGGCAACGCGAAGGACTACCTGGCGTCGCTGCGGCGGTTGCGGTCCCTGCCGACGCCCGATCTGGTTCTGCCCGGACATCCCAAGATGGACGAGTCGCCGCAGAATCCACGCCTTTCGGAAAAAAACTGGCATGCACTGCTCGACGTCGGCATCGCCGAGCTCGAAAAGCTCGTGGCCCGGCATGACGCCGACGGCGCTGATTTTCTGGATGGCACTCCGCGCGAATTGCTTCCCGGTCTTCATTACTTCGGCAATCTAGGCGCTATGGCTGTCTATTGCCTCGACACGCCCAAAGCGCTGTGTTTGTTCAACGCCCCCGGCGGCGACAAGCTCGTCTATCTTGTCAAAGAACGCTTCGAAAAGCTTGGCTGGAAAGGGCGAAAACTCACCGCAGTCGTTTTGACTTCCGCGGACAAGGAATCAACCAGCGGTATCGCGGCGCTGGTGAAAGAAGCCAATTGTCAGGTCGTGACACCCGGGGAAGGACGCGATGTCGTCCGCGCTCTTTGCCCAGCCGGCACGAAGTTGCTGCACGCGGATGATCTTCCCGCGATAGGCTGGTTTGAAACGCGAACGATCGTGCTGCAAGGACGCGGACTCGGCCCCATCGCGTACGAGCTGCGCTGGGCCGGCAAGACTGTGCTGATCACGGGCGGCATTCCTGTGAAGTTCAGCGAGCCCGCCTTCGATCAATTGCAAAGGGACGTTGGCCCGCGCACTGCGGATTTCTTCCGCTCGCTGGACGAATTGGCGAAATGCAAGCCGGATTTATGGCTGCCCGCCCTTCCCGTGCATGGGCAAAACGCCAATCTGTATGAGCGCGATTGGGACAAAGTGATCGATCGTAATCGCAAAGCGTTCGCTTGGTGAGACGCTGCATGATTCTTAACACCTTCGCCGTGTTGACCGCTCTTGTCGGCGCTTTGCGTCTTGCGTTCGGCCTCCTGGTCGTGGCTTTGGGGTACACGGCGTGGCGCGCGGCCCGTCGCGCCGCGACGCCCGAAGACCGGCAAATCCTGGAAGACCGCTGCTACCTTGTCTTGCTGTTGGCGTTACTCCTTGTAGGCCTCAATGTGGCCTCGTGGCCCCTCTTCTACCTGTTGCTGCAGAGTTACGTGCCACAGTGGCCGGGCGTGATGTGCATTTACGGCGTCTTGGACATCGGCGCCGACAGTATGGGACCAGGCCGCTATTTGCCTGATCTGTTGCTGCTGTTGCAATGGACGAAGCCTCTCTTGGTTTTCGTGGGCGGGGCATGGTTTGTTTTATACTTGGTGAACCGGCAGACTCAAACCGGACCGTTGTTGGCGCGGCTTTTTGCGTTCTTGATCCCGCTGGGCGCTCTTGCCGCCGCCGACGCATTGGCCGAACTGGCCTATATCGTCATTCCCAAAAAGGAGGAGTTTCCTTCCGGTGGCTGCTGCATCGCTCCACTCCATGGCGGCGTCGCTGAGTGGTATTCTTCGCAAGCATGGTCCGCGTGGCTGGGTCCAAGTGGTCCTACGTTTGCGTATGTCAGCGCGAATCTGGGGTTGTTGCTTTGCTCATACACCTTCAGCCGCAAAGCCGCGTCGCCACCCGGCAAGCTTGGGCTCTTGGGACTGCTCGTAGGCGGCACAGGCGTTGCGTTGGTGAATGGCCTCTTCTTGGCAGAAGTGGCAGCGCCGCGCTTGTTGGGGTTGCCCTGCCACCGTTGCGTCTATGACTTGATACCGCAGGCGCCGGAAGCAATTCTGGCGGCTGCGTTCTTCGTGGGCGGGTTCTTTTGCCTGGGGTGGGCCTGTGTGGCGCGCTGGTGCGGCGACTCCGCCGAATCGGCGGCGCTGTTGCCGGGGACAGTTCAACTGCTGTTGCGCCTTTCCTTTTGGGGCATTGCGGCAGCATTTGTCATGTTGTCGCTGGAGCTTGCCTTGACATGAAGCACGCACGCAC
>JAKEHV010000342.1 GCA_022614915.1 Gemmataceae bacterium
AGGGCCAAGACGAAATGAACCCCGTCAAGGGCCGCGGCTGGGCGGTGCTCGACGGCGACCAAATGGAAGGCATGATTTTCATCCATCAGGGCGACGAGTCGGCCTTCAAGACGAAACGCAAGAGACAACGAAGGGCGAAGTAATCCGGCGCTGCGACATGCTTTCGCCGTGCCGGTCCAGGCTTTGCTGTCTTTGCCAAGGAGCGGCGCAAGCATGGCACATAAGTCCGACGCGCGCCAACTTGCTGACTTGATAGGGCGCGGCCGCCATCAGCTATTTCCCTTCCATGCCGCACTTCCTCAACCAGTTCAGCGAAGGACGGCTTGTCGTCGATTTGTGCGAGCAACTCCTCCTTCGTAAAGGGATAATCCGGCGTCGGCAGCACGGCCTGCAGAGCTTGGGCGTGCGCGTCACGCTCCTTGGCGAGCGCCTCCAACCGGGCACGAAGTTGGTCGCGCTCTTGAATAAGTTCTCGGCACCAGGCTTCCCATTGCTTGCGCTCCTGTGGCGAAAAGGGCGCTCCGTTGCCGTCTGGAAAACGGGTTTGGTATTCCGATTCAAAAGTTGCCGGCCCGCTTTTGGAATCGATCACATCGACCTCTGGTTGGGTGAAACGAATAACCGACCTCTGTGATTCTAACATCTCTTGTCTTAGGCCGTCAACGACACGGCCTAGCGAGGCGCGGTCGGGCATCGCTGTCTTGCCAAGGAGCGGCGAAAGCATGGCACACCGGACACTACCGTTGAACGGTATTCCTTACCTTGCGAGTCTTTGGCTCGAAGTGTAAACTGCAATAGCCTAATGGAGATGCAAAGATGACTCCACCCAAAACAGATTCTGTGGCCGGACAAAGCGAACCGCGCCTGCCTGCTTGGGCTGAAGGCCGCTTCACGCTCGAAGAACTCAAACGCATGGCCGAAGACGACGACGAGAGCGGTTGCCTGGAGCTGAAAAACTTTCTGGAAGAGCTCAACACGAGGCAAGTATGGAAGTCATGACCTGGACGGTTGATGGAACCTTGAAAGCGGATGGGACGTTGGATTTGGACGAAAAGCCGCCGCTGCGCGCTGGGCGCGTCAAGGTCACAGTCGTTGCTGCGCCGCAACCCGCTTGACATCGCGCGGCGGAGTGAACTGTCCTTTTTGCACTTTCTCCAAGGTCTCGGCGTCGTCCTTGCCGCGATAGGCGCGCTCGCCGGTCAGCAGCACGTAGAGCGTCGAGCCCAGGCTGTAAATGTCGCTGGCAGGGCCCAAAAGACCGTGCCGGCCGGCGGCTTGTTCCGGACTCATGAACGGGACTGTGCCAATCGCCATGCCGGACCGCGTCTCTGCTATGTCGTTTGTCAATGGTCCTTCGCTCGCGCGTCCGGTGAGTGATAACGGTCCCTCGCTCGCGCGTCGGGCTAGCGGTCCCTCGCTTGCGCGTCGGGCTAGTGTTAACGAAGGTTGCAGGGCCGGCTCCGTCGCCAGCGCTTGTTGGTCGTCGCCGATTGGCATGCCCGCTTTCGCCAAGCCCCAATCCACGACCAGCGTCTCGCCGAACTTGCCGAGCATGACGTTGCCCGGCTTGAGATCGCGATGCAACACGCCACGGCTGTGGGCATAGGCGACGGCGTTGCAAACATCGACAAAGCGGCGCAAGAGTTGCCGAAATGTCAGGCTGCGCTCCGACGCGGCTCGGCCCGGCTTGTCGGCCGCGTGGAACTCGTCGATCGCCCCGCGCAGGCTGTCGCCGCGGATGAAGCGCATCGCGTAGTACAAGCGCCCGTCCGGATAGGTCCCCAATCCATAGACCGGCACGACGCCGGGATGTTCCAGACCGCCGGTGATTTCGGCTTCGCGCACGAAGCGGCTGCGGCAAGCGCGGTCGTCCGCGAATTTCGGCTTGATTTCTTTCAGCGCCACTTCGCGATTGAGTTCGATGTCCAGGGCGACGAAGACGTCCCCCAGTCCGCCGCCGTCGTGAAAATGCAGACGCCGAAAGCGCACGCCGTCTTCGCCCAGAGATGCGGAGGGAAGCTTAGCAAAGGGAGCAGTTGCCGTCGGAAGTTCGGCAGTGTCGTAGGCGTCACGCTCGTCGATCGGCGGCGTCAATTGCCACACTATAGTCGATTTTTCCCGGAGAGCTTGCAGGCTGCGGTCCACGTCGTCGCCATGTGCATGGACATGCAGCGTCAGCAGAGCTTCCAGGACCTCTACCTGTTCAGCGGACAACCGGCCCTGCTCGATCAAGTATTGGCCGAGCGACTTGTTCTTGTCGGGCGACCAGTTTTTCAAGCTCGAGACGAAATCGTCGCGGCTTAGGAAGTTGAGCTGCGCCGCGAGGACGCCGAAGAGGAAGTTGCGGTCCGAATCGGGATGACTGGACGGATGCGGCATGGGTGTGGCTCCAGCTTAGGTCAATGGGTGCGCCACCACGCCATGTTTTACCAGCGAATGTGGGATATTGCCACTACCGGCCGCGCGACGAACGTCAAGCCTCCACCTTCAACCCAACTTCCCCCACCTGGCCCACCAGCTTGCTCGAACATTCCGGGCACGACAACGCGTTTTTCTCGCGCAGTTTGCGGCCCGCGTCTTGAGGCAAGCGGTGGGTGATGAAGACCGTCTGCGGTCTGAAGTCCTCGAAGTAAAAGGCGAGCCAGCGGCCAAGCTCTTCGACGAACTTCTTCGGAGGGCTGGCGAAGTAGAAGCGGTGCCGATCGATGACCAGGTCGAAGCCGGGGTCGTCGTAGAGCGAGCGGGCTGCGATTTCAATGCGCTCGGGCATTTCCGTGAGGCAGATGTCTTGGACCCAGACGCCTTTGCTGCCGAGCTGGATGTCTCCGGGCCGGTTGCGGATGAGGAGATCGGGCTGGCCGGCCAGGAGCGGCTCGCTGCGCGGTCCGCCGCCGGCAATCTCGAAAACCGTATGCGCCGGCCCGCACTGCTGCCAGGGCTGGCTGCCGCGCATGAGCCAAAGAAGCTGCAATTGCGTGAGCCGATCCATATCGGCCAGACCCAAGACGGCGGCCAACGGCGGACAGACGCGGGCGCAGTCTTCGAGGTCGGCCAGCTCCAGGCCGGCGGCCAACGCGTCGGCGCATAAGAGCGCTTGCAGCCGGCGCAGTTGCCCCTTGGTCCAAAACGCGCCGCCTTTGGTCACCTCTTCCAGCACGATCTGGGCGAAGGACAAAGGCAGCCAGCGGCAGAAGCACTTCTCGATTTGTTTCGACAGGAAGAGGACGGGATCGCCGCCGATCTCTTGCAGGTCCGCCAGATGCAGCCGGGTCAACTCGGCCAGGGCGCGCAGCGCGAACGGCTGCGTGCCGGCGTGCTCTTCGACTTTTTCGCAGGCATGGGCGACGACGCCGGAGCGGCGTTCGGGATCGCCGCGGCCCAGGCTGTCGCGGGCCAGGCCGGCCAGCATGTCCAACGCTTCGGGGGTGAGATCTTCCAGGACCTTTGGGGCCAAAAAGTCCCAGGCAGCGTCGATCAGCCGGTCGCGGCTGACCGCGAAGCCGGGCCAAAGGAAGAACACCAAGGCGGCCAGCACCATGCCGATGCCCAAAGCCAGTGACAAGACGGCCAAGGCGGGCAGGGCAGAGCGGGTGACCGACTCGATGATGATAAAGCCGACGACCGTAAGCGGTCCGGCGACCAGTGCCAACGCGCCGGTGCGCGTCAGGCCGGAGCCGGGCTCGCGGCCGCGGAAGACGAGGCCCTGAGGCGAGTCGATCTCCAGGCGCGGCATGATGCCGCCTTCCCAAAGCTCAACGCGGAAGCCGCCGTGCCGCCATTGATGATCTTCCCAAGCGGGGCGGCGCACCTGGGGCACGACCGGGACAGGGACCGCGGTATAGCAGTGCGGACACAAGGCGGACTGCTGGTCCCGCGCCCGCGCCAGCAAGTCCAAAAGCGCCGCCCGATCCTGCACGCCTTGCTTTAGGAGGAGCCGCTTCAGGAGCATGTCGCCGCGGCGGGGGTCGATTTGCCGCGCCAGGTCTCGGCAGCGCGTCAAGGTGGCGGCGTCTTTCTCGAGGCCATAATCGACGATCCAATCCTCGAGAACGCGGACCGGCTCGCGCACGCGGCGGCCGTCCAGCATGAGGCCATGCCGCTCCCAAATGTGCTTGGCCATCTCGACGCGGCGCAGCTCGACGCCGCAGCGCGGACAATTCATGCGCACCTGGTCTTCGAGCCGGGCGCACAGCTCGTCGATAGCTGCGTGATTGCCGACGCGTTCCTCCAAGCGCCGCAGCTTGTCGATGGCGCGCAGCTTGCCGGTTTGGGCGACGAACGCTTCCAGAATCTCGCGGGCTAGATAGGAATCCTGCCCTGCGGCCGTCAACAGACCGGCGGCCGCGTGTTGCCGAACTTGCACCGGCGCATCTTTGTCGGCGAGCAACGGCTTGATCTTGCTGAGGATCTTGGGAACAGGCGGCGTGCCCAGGCGCGCGGCGATCTCCAGGGCCAGGTGTTTGGCGATGGGCTGCAGCGACGCCAGCTTGAACGGTCTTACCAGAAGCGGCAACAACTCCCGCCCCGCGTCATCGGTCGCCAGTAATTCGCCCAAACGACGCAACGAAGCGAAACGCCGCTTGCTCTTGTCCGTTTTGAGTTCATGGCAAATCCAGGTCGCCAAGCGCACGTCGGCGTGGTCGTCGTGCCGCTCGCGCGCGAGCTCGATCAAGGTGTGCCAGACCGTTTCCTCGGCGTCCGGCCGACACAAGGCCTTAAGAAGAGCGTTGCGAACGTGCTGATAGGCGTCGCGGCGGCCGCGAAACTGATAGATGCCGTGCGCGTGGCGCAAATGCCGCTCCAAGTCGCCGGCGCGGACGGCGACGCCGCATTCGGCGCAGGCGACCGGTTTATCCTGTTCGAGCAGTTTCAAGCAGCTACGCACGGCGGCGACGTCGACGCCCCATTCCGGCAGACGACGGCACAAGAGGATCGATTCCTCCAAAGGCAACGGGCCGATTTGTTCCAGCTCACGCCGAAGTTCCGCGCCGGTCCAGGCGCGGCCGCGCCAAGCTTCGCCCAAAGAAGGCAGCCAAGTCTCGCGCGCCAAGGCGCGCACGAGCCGTTGCGACGAGCGCGCCATTTCCGCAAGCAGCTCTGTTCGTGGCGTAGGCCCGATGCCAGTGACTGTATCAGGCAGGCCGGAGACCTGTCCCAGGCTGCGCAGGCAGTCTATGTAGGGTGTTAGGGCCGGCGGCGGCTTGAGCGGGAGTTGATTGGCCGGCGGCAGACCCAACGGGGTCCAGCGTTTGGCCAACGCTTCTTCCAAGGCGGCGCGATAGCTCGGCGGCGGACTGGTGCTTTCCGCGCAGACGGCGACGACGGCGGCGTGGGCCGCCGCGTCGCCTTCGAACAGCGTGAAATCCCAAAAGCGCTCGAGCGCCTGCGGTCGCGGCGTCAAGCGGCCGCGCACGTCGAGGTAGCCGTGCGCTTGGCTCAGATGCTCCCTGCGTTCGCGGCGCGTCAGCTCGATGCCGCATTCCGGGCACGTGTCGGGCCGCTCCTCCTCCAGGCGTTCGCGGGCGCGGCGGGTTTGGGCCGCGGGCAGACCGGCGCGTTCGAGCAACGCCACGGCCTGCAGCGCCGCGTCGGTGTCGTCCAGCCCGACGGCATGGGCCAATGCAAACACCTCATCGTCGCCGCGCGGCCGGGCGAGCAATAGCCGCGCCGCTTGCAGACGCAGCTCGGCCTGTGGATCGCGCAGTCTTTCGGCAAGCAGCGCGTCGGCCTCCGCTTGCCGAGCGGCGTCGCCGCCTATTCGCGCCAGGACCTCAAGCGACCAACGACGCACCTCGGGCAGCGCGGACTCAGCCCAGGCCCGCGCCAGAACCATCTCCTCGACGGCGCGCGTCGCCAACGCCACCGCGCTCGGCCAAGCGCCGTCGGCGAAGGCGGCGCGCGACTCCGCCCAGCGGCGCAGTGCGTGCGGCGAAGGCTCTGTCAGCTCGGCGCTGGCGCCTGCGGAGACCAGCGGCCCCCCGGAGTCGTTGCGGCGTGAGAACACGGAGTAGAAAATCGGCTCCGGCGTCAAGGGCAGGCGCGGATCGAGCAGCGGCGACCGCGCCGGCCCTTGCGCGAGCAACACGCCGTCGGCGGGTTTTTCGGGCGGCGCTCCAATGCCCCGGCGCACAACCATGTCCAAACCTGCCGCCGCGCCGAAATCGATGAAGATCTTCGCCTCGGCGGGGCCCGACACCAGCGCGAACACGGCAGCCGGCGGCGCGGGCGGCGGGCTGTCGAGCCACTGCAAGAGTTCTTCGACGGACGCGGGCCGGCGCGCCGGTTCGGGATGGAGCACGCGCCGTAACAATTCGACGAACACAGCCGGCCAGCGTTGGGCCAAAACGTTTTCGTCGACGCCGAGCTGTTCGGCCCAGCCGCGCACGTGCCGCTCCGGAAGCGCGCGTAGACTCGTCTCCAAGCGGAGGAAATGCTCGGGAAGGAAATGGGCCCAGCCGCGCCTCTGTTCCTCGGCGATGCCAGCGGGCGAATGGCCGCACAAAAGAGAATAGGCGACCGCCCCCCATGCGAATAAGTCGGAGCGCTGATCCGGTAACGCCGCGGGCTCGTCGACCAATTCCGGCGCGGCAAAGCCGCGCGGCAGCCGCTCGACGGGAAACTGCCGTCGCCAGCTCTCCAGAGTCAGCGTCAAACCGTCCGCCGGAGCCGGTTCGTCTTCGCCCGGTCGGACACCATCCATCCTCCCGTCAATGACCATGTCGGTTCCGACATAGTGTATCCGGTCGCTGTCGTCCACGAGCACGGAGCCGGGCCCCAAACCCGCAAGCAACAGTCCTTCGCTGTGCGCGTGGCGGACCAGGTCGAGCAGCTCCGCCGTCACCGATAGGAGCGAGGTCAGGGGGAGTGTGGCGCGTTGCCACTCGGCGAGAAATTTTCCGTGCGGCCGCGCAAAAACCGCGATGGGCTCCTGTTCCGCGACAAGGTTGTCCTCCGGCGCAAACGAAAAGAAATCGCGGTCGTTGGTCACTTCCAGGACATCGACGGGTTCCGGCCAGAGATTGGTGGAACGCCGCGACAGAACGGCATGAACTTCCGAACGGGCTCGAGCGCGACGTTCCTGCACGTACGCCGGATCGTCCAGCACCGGATAATGCACGGCGCGCAGAAACACGTCGCCCCATTCGATCTCGTCCGTTTCGCGCAGCCTTTTGTTGGCGAAGTCAAAGTTGCGGAAAATCTTCTTGCCGGCGTACAGACCGTACCATGGAGTCTCCGCGACCACGCCGGTGACGACATAGCCGCTCTTGGTGGACCCCGCCGCCCCGCTCGCCCAGCGCTCGCCTAAGAGAAGCCTCATGGTGCACTGATATTCTGGCGCGAAACGGGACGTTTTCCAAGGGCAGCATTGCTACAACGCGAGTTCGGCCACGACAACCTGTCATCACTTCACGGTGATTAGCCGGTCCTCCTTGGGAAAGGTCGTGACCTCCAGACCTTTGAAATGAATCTCTTGCGGAATGCTGTTGGAATGCAGTTGCAGCGCGATCGGACCTTCGGCGATCAATTCCGGTTGCGGGTCGCGCCAATCGAGCACCTCTTTACCGCCAACGGCCAGGCGGATGCGGTTGCCCTGAGCCAGGATTTCCATGTCGTTCCAGTCGTGCTGCTTGCCGGCCTTTTTCGCCACTTGACGAATCTCATTGGGCGGGTTGATGCCGCCCATGCGTCGATAGAGGTCAAAAAGTCCCCAGTCGGAGGGGAACATCACCAGATGCCCTTGATACGTGTGCTCGGCCCTTTCCTTGGCGGCGTCCTTGGCTTCCTTGGGCACAAATCTCTTGCCCCACAGCGCGACGCCGGAGTGCATTTCGGATTCGACCAGCTTCGCCGCGAAGATCAGCCGGAAATCGGTAAAGTTGCGCTTGGTAAAAAGATAGGTGCTGAACTTGAGCGGCTTGTCGTTGCGGGCCACGATGACGCCGTCTTTGACCGACCACAGGTCTTCGTAGCCTTCCCAGCCATCCAGGTTCTTGCCGTTGAAGAGCTTGATCGTTTCGCTGGTGCCTTTGCGCGGCGGAATCTCCGGCGCTTTTTTCTCGTCCTTCTTTTGCGCCGCCGCGGGCTGGGCAAACGCCAGTAGCGCGACGAGCCAAGCGCCCGTTATCACTCCGAAGAATCGATTCATCGTTCCTCTCCAATAAAGGTGTTGTGTTACTTCAAGTGCTTCAACATCACTAGCCGTCGAGGTTCTTGCCGTTGAAGAGCTTAATCCAATCGTCGCCGGCGCAGGTAATGCCGCCTGCCAAAAGGGCTAGCGAGCAGGCCGCCGCCCATGCTAAGCCAGTGCATTTCATAGTGCGATCTCCTTGTATCCCTTCTGCTTCAATGATTTGCCAGTGTACTCGGAAAGTATCATGTCGCCACAAGAATCTTAGAAACGTGCTGCCCTGGTCGAAATTTTGACTTTCGCTCGCAAAAAACCTAGGTTTGAGCGGCAGCCCATACGCCCATCCCGTCCGCTTGGCGGCTCCGCCAAGGCGCCTCTTGCGCGAATGGACATCCCAGAGGAAACTCCGTGTCATCGTTGCAGTTATCAAAAGGCGCCGAACCCTATCCAGGCTATCGACTCGTGCGGTTTCTGGGCCGGGGCGGTTGGGGCGAGGTCTGGAAGGCGGAACGCAAGCAAGACGGCGCTTGGTTCGCCCTGAAATTCCTGCCGAGCGAATCGCAGCTTGTCGCGTCCAACGAAATCCGCGCCCTGCAAGCCATTCGGCAATTGGATCATCCCTACCTCGTGCGCACCGAGCAAATCTGGAGCTGCAGCGGCTGCCTCGTCATCATGATGGAGCTGGCGGAAGGCAACCTGCTCGATCTCTACGACGTTTACATGAAGGAATTCCGTCAACCGATCTTCGCCGACCATTTGTGCTATTACCTCAGCCAGGTGGCCGACGCCCTGGATTTTCTCAACCGACGCCAGCACCAGGTCAACGAGCAACGCGTCGCCTTTCGGCATTGCGACGTCAAGCCGAGCAATTTGCTGATGGTGGGCATGCAGCTCAAGCTGGCGGACTTCAGTCTCGCGGTGCAAACAACAACGCCGATCTGCCAGCATCGCAAAGTCGGCACGCTCGATTATGCCGCTCCAGAGATTTTTCAAGGCTGGCTCAGCGAGCGCTCGGACCAATATGCACTGGCGATCACGTATTTCCAACTGCGCACCGGCCAACTGCCGTTTCACGACACGCCTTCATCGTTCAGCAGAACATACATGCGGCCGGCGCCGGACTTGACCGGCCTGTCCACGACGGAGCAAACGATCCTGCGCCGCGCATTGGCCCCGGTGCCGCAAGACCGCTGGCCTACGTGCAGCGAAATGATGCAGCGCTTGACCCGCGCCGTCGGCACGCCCTCCGAAAGCCTCCAGCCCGTTGGCTAAAATGCTAACCACGGATTACACGGATAACACGGATGGGAAACAAGGAATGTGCGCCGCAATCCATATGGATCAGCCTTTTCTTTCGTATCCGTGTTGATCCGTGTAATCCGTGGTAGAAAAAGTACTCCCCATGCTCGCCGCGTTCTTCTCCCTCGCCGCTGTTTCCCCTGCCCGACAAGGCTCGTTTCGCCTGTTAGCGGCCGCCCATGTCGGCGTGGTTGGCTGCGCCATGGCCGCCTCCTTCCTCGCCGACCACTGGCGGAAACCGGTGCTGCTCGGCCAGGTGCTCCTCATCGCCGGCATCGTCGAAGGCGGCCTGCTCGTCGGCTGGCGGCTGACGCAATTGCCGAAGAGCCAAGCGCTCGAGTTTCTCTTGGTGAGCCCGCTCCGGCCGTCGCTCGTGTTTCTGAGCGAGGCTGCGGTTGGCCTGGCGCGGTTGGCGCTCGTCACGCTGGCAGGGTTGCCATTCCTGGCGCTGCTCCTTTATCACGGTGCGCTTTATCCTGAGGACTTGCCGGCCTTGTTGCTCGTGCCCTGGATTTGGGGCGCGGTGACCGGACTGTGCCTGACGCAATACGCCTATGAGCCGCCGGGGATGCGCCGCTGGTTCGAGCGTTTCTTCTTGGCCAGCGTGCTGTTCTATTTGATCGTGGGCGTGCTGGCCGCCGAGCATTTGCCGCGCTGGCTCTCGTTGTTGCCCGCGCCGGCGGCGTCCGCGCTCAGCGATGCCTTCCGCGGTTTCCACGAGAATAACCCGTTCGCGGTCATGCAATTCGCCATGCAGCACGCGCCGGCCTGGGCCTGGCCCAAAGTGCTCTTCGTATTCGTAGTCGGCTTCGTGTGGGCGACGGCGGCATTGATCCGCGCCGCCTTGCGCTTGCACGGCCATTTCCACGACGAGCATTATCGCCCCGCCTGGGAAGGGCAAAGCCGGCATCGCCCCCAAGTCGGCGATCGGCCGCTCACCTGGTGGGCGATCAAGCGCGTCACCAAGTTCTCCGGCCGAATCAACCTGTGGCTCGCCGGCGGTTTCGGCGTTTTATATGCCGTCTTCACCGTTTTCGAAAACGACTGGCCCGATTGGCTGGGCCGCAGCGTCTTCGACATCTTCGAGCGCATGGGCGGCATACCGGCGCTGGCGACCGGCCTCGTGCTGTTGTCGGCAGTGCCGGCGGCGTTCCAGTACGGCGTCTGGGACAGCAATACGCACGACCGCAGCCGACGCCTGGAACTCTTGCTGTTGACGCATATAGACGGCCGCTGCTACTGGCATGCTTCGTTCAGCGCGGCCTGGAAACGCGGCCGCGGCTATTTCCTCATCGCGCTCGTTCTGTGGCTGGCCGCGTGGTGGGCCGAGAAAGCGACGTTGGCCCAAGTGCTGGCGGGCATGTCGGCGGGCGCGATCCTCTGGGCCTTCTACTTTGCCCTCGGCTTCCGCGCTTTTGCAAGAGGCATGCACGCCAACCTGCTCGGCTTGGCGCTGTCGATCGGTATTCCGCTGGCGACGGTGCACCTGTGCCAGCACGGTCTCGACGACTGGGCAGCGTTGCTTCCTCCGGGCGGCGTCTTCCTTGCCGTCACGCGTGACTATTCGCTCGCCCTTTTCCTGGGTTCCGTGTTGGCGGGTTTTGCGACGCTCTGGCTCGTGCGCAGGGGATTGACGAGATGCGAATCGGAATTGCGGCGCTGGTACTCGGAAAACCACGGGCTCAAGGCGCAGTGACTTCGGAAGAACCGCGGAGGCGCGGAGAAGCGCAGAGTAAAAGCTAGGAATTCGGAGCCGCGCACGCAGTAAGCGGTAAATTCACCTTGCTGCTTCCAGTCCGGCGCGATTCCGAGTATCTTTGCGCCATGTTCGATAAGGTGCTTTTGCCCTGCCGCCATCGTGGCCCGCGCCAAGCCGGCGGGGTTTTTGGCTGCGCATCCCCTCGGCTCATTGGACTGAAATTGGTCACACAAAACCTCTGTTCCGAATGCGGCGTACGCGATCACCCGCTGGACGTAGGACAGGATTCCGATCCTGTCCGCCACTCCGGACAGGATCGGAATCCTATCCTACGGTCGGGCGACCAGTCAGGCGGACAGGATCGGAATCCTATCCCACGGTCAGGCGGACAGGATCGGAATCCTGTCCCACGATTGAGGGATCAGGCTTGCCACTTGTGGCCCTGCGCCCATCTTGGCGACGACTTGCCCCAGTCGCCCGGACGCCGGCGCTGCAGCCATCCGCGGCATCGCGAAACCGATTGGGCCGCCTGCCAAGCGTGCCCCGATTATCTGTTCCCAGTCTTCACCCCCTTCCTGCCCCAAGCGAGCGTGCGCCGGCTGATCGCCCTGGGCCCGCGCGATCAACCCGACGGCTGGTGGCATCTGGACAACGTGCAACGCGGCTACCGGGAACTGGCCCGGCGCTTCGCGCGGCGAAAACACCACTACCCCGACCGCTTTGCCGGGCGCGGCATCGTCCTCGTCGGCGGTGGCGCCTATTTCGCCTGCGCCTATGTGACCATCCGCGTCCTGCGCCATGTCGGTTGCCGGCTACCCATCGAGCTTTGGCACCTGGACGACGAGATGAACGCCGCCGGACAAGCCGTCGTCGAAGCGTACGGCGTGACCTGCCGCAATGCCGACGCGCTGGTCGCCACACAACCGTTCCGCTTTCTCGACGGCCATTGGTGGAAGGGCTGGCAGCTCAAGCCTTACGCGATCGCCCACAGCGCTTTCGAAGAGGTCCTGTATCTCGACGCCGACTGTTATCCCGTGCGCGATCCGGAGTTTTTGTTTTCAGAGAAGAGTTACCGCCGGCGCGGGGCGATCTTCTGGCCCGACCTGCTCGCATCGGAGTTTCTGTTTGGCCCGAGGGCGCGGCAGGTATTTGGAGTCGATGTGGTGGGACCGCCGCTCGAATCGGGGCAAATGCTCATCGACAAGCGGCGCTCGTGGCCACAACTGCAATCGACGCTTTGGTACAACGCCCACGCGGACTATGTGTACCGCCATCTCTGGGGCGACAAGGACACGTTCGCGCTTGGTTGGGCGCTCCACGGCCGTCCCTATGCCATGCTGCACAAGAAAGCCGGCTGGGAAGGGCATACCATTCTGCAATACGACGCCAAGGGGCGGGTGTTGTTTCAGCACCGTTGCCGCGACAAGTTTCGCCTGAAACAGGAAACGTTTTCGAGCAATCTTCAGCACGCTTCGGAGAATATCTATCATCCGAAGCTGGCGCTGGAGGATTTTTGCTTTGAGGCGCTGGCGGAACTGCGCTGTCGTTTGAGGGTAGAAGCGAGCGCGAAACGTAAACACTAACCCGACGCGC
>JAKEHV010000343.1 GCA_022614915.1 Gemmataceae bacterium
GCTGGATTCTGCTCGACGTCAGCGAATCAATGAAATATGGCTCCAGCGCCGAAGGCATGAACAAATACGACTATGCGTGCACCGCGGCCGCGGCATTGGCGTACCTGGTGCTGCATCAGGCGGACAGTATCGGCTTCGTCACTTTTGACACGCAGATCCGCTCGTTCCTGAAGCCTTCCAGCCAGCCGTCGCACTTAAAGACGATGGTGAACTTCATGAACCTGGGCGTGGGCCGCGAGAAATCGCTCATGGCGCCCCTGTTCCATGACCTGGCCGAGCGCGTCAAGCGCCGCGCAATTGTCTTCCTGCTCAGCGACATGTTCGATGAGATTTCCGACATTCTCGCGGGTTTTAAGCATCTAAGGCACAAAGGACACGAGGTCGTGCTTTGGCACATCATGGACCCGGCGGAACTCACGTTTCCGTTTCAGGAAGCGACCTTGTTCCGCGGCTTGGAGCAGTATCCAGAGCTCTTAACCGATCCGCGTTCGCTGCGCGAAAGCTATCTCGATCAGGTCAACGGCTTCCTCCACGATCTTAAGCGCGGCTGCCGGGAGCAAAACATCGACTACGTCCCCTTAAAGACCGACACACCGCTCAACGTTGCGTTGTCAAGCTATTTGGCACATCGAATGATGCGCTCGAAGTAGGAGGTCTGCGCCGTGAAACGCGGCTTGGCAATCGGCTGGACGGTGACATGCTGGCTGATGACCACACCGGTCGCGGCACAGCATTGGGTGCTGTCGGCCAAGTCCGCCGACGATCTTCTCGCCGCCTATCGCTATGCCGCGCCCTTGGTCGGTCCGGCCGCACAACTCGAAGTCCTAGAGCAATTCCTGAAGGCCAAGCCGTTGGCAAAACTCGGCATCGACGCCACGCGCCCGCTTGGACTGTACGACGATCTGAACGAAAAGGAAGATTTCACCGCGGTCGGCTTTATCCCTTTGACGCAACCCAAGCTGTTCCTGGCTGAAGTTGAATCAGTTCTTGGCAAAGCAAAGGATCTGGGCGGCGGAATATACCTGCTTCAAAGCCCTTTGCTGCCGGCGGATGGCTTTCTGCGTTTCGCCAATGAACACGTGTTTGTCGCCGGCGCTCCGGCGCGCTTGAAAACTGTGCCCATTAAACCTGCGGAATTGCTGCCGGCGCCTGCGCGCTCGAAACTAGCCGCTTTCCATGCCCACGTCGATCGATTCCCTCCGGAGTTTCGCAAGGAATTCTCTAAGACGTTTCTGGATGGGTTGGCCGAGCCGCTGCAGTTGCCTCCCGAATCATTCAAACGAGCCCAGTCCGGAAAGACCTGGGAGGCGATCCTCGCGCAAATGGTGGTCCGCTTGGGCAACGAGACCAAGGGATTCACGGTCGCCATCGATCTTGACGCGAAAACCGACCGGCTGCGCGCCGAGGCCTGGTTGACGCCGACGCCGCAGTCCGCCCTTGCGGAAAAAGTGCTCCGCTTCGGCCAAGCCCGCAGCCGGTTCGCGAGCTTGACGCGCGACGCCGACCTGGGCCTGCACGCGTATGTTCCCTTCGAGCCCGGCTTCGGCCTCAAGCTCGTGAGCGATTCTCTGCTGGAGTCCGTCGATCAAAGCGTGGACCCGCGCGAAAAGCGCTCATTCGCCGCATCTATCGAGCCCTGGAACCGACGCTGAGCGGCGACGCCATGGACTTGGGCGCGGCTGCGCTGCCGGGGAAACAGGACAGCGGCTTGGTGGCAGGTTTGGCCGTCAAGAACGGGAACCACCTCGAACACGTGATCCGAGACGCGATCAAGGATTTTTCAGCGGCGGAGCGTCAGCAATACGAGTTGATATGGAACTTTGCCAATCACAAAGGATCGCGCATCCACGGCTGGTCCCTTCCTACGGGGCCGTTCACGGTCTTTGCCATTCGCGAAAACTATGCCTTGGCCGCGCTCGGGCCGGGCACTGCCAAGAAATACCTCGACTTATTGGAAGAAAAGCCAGCGGACGAAGCGCCCATACAAATCGTCATGCGGCCGGGGTTCTTGATGTTCGCTTGGCTGGCCGCCGACCAATTCCTAAGCGATCCCGAAAGCGCGGGCCGCGTGCTCAGTCGCCTGCGCTTGGGCGATTCCTCGTGGGGAACGGACTGGGCGCTCAAGAGCATGCAATCGCCGCGCGGCAAGCACTTCCAAGACGTGCAACGCCGCCTCGGCGCCGAACACGTGCTCAGGATTAGCGTTCGCGGCGGCGAGGATTTGCGGGTCGCCGTCGAAATCAACGCACAGCTCTTGCGCTTGGCAAGTATCTATCTGCCAAAGTAAGAATCGACGAAGTTACCTCTTGGTCGATCTTTGAACTTGCCACGTCAGTACCGTCAATTGTGTTCCCGCCGCGGTCAGTAGTCCGTCGGGGCCGAAGGCGACGCCGCGCATACCTTGGCCCAAACCAGACAGCGTTTGGAGCTCCTTGCCGCTTGCCACATCCCATAGGCGCACCGTTTGATCCCAGCCCGCGGTTGCCAGGGTTTGCCCATCTGGGCTCAGTGCCAGGTCGCGGACATAGTCGAAATGGCCCGCGAAGGTGTGCGTCTGCTTGCCGCTGCCAAGGTCCCAGCGCCGGGCGGTTTTGTCGTCACTGGCGGTGAGCAAAGCCGTCCCGTCTTTGTTGAAAATGAGGGCATTGACCGAATCGGTGTGCCCTTGTAGTGAACCGACTACGCGGCCGGTCAGCGGCGCCCAAAGGAGCACGGTGTTGTCGTCGCCCGCGGAAGCAACCGTTTTGCCGTCCGGGCTGAAGGCCACGCAAAGGACGCGGTCGCCGTGTTTGGTGAAAGTGGCGATCACTGTGCCGGCGGCAATATCCCAGATCTTGACGGTCTTGTCATAAGAGGCGGACGCCAGCCATTGCCCGTCCGGACTGAAGGCGACGGCCTGGATCCAATCGTCGTGGCCGCGGAAAGTGCGCAGCTCTCGTCCGGAATCGGCGTCCCAGAGCTTGACGGTGCGGTCGTCGCCGGCGGTAGCGAGGTGCTTGCCGTCGGGGCTGAAAATGACGCGGCGCACCAGCTCGTCGTGGCCTTTGAGCAGGGGCAGCGGTTTCCCGGTGCGGGCGTCCCAAAGCCTTACGAGGTTGAAGGCGCCGGCGCATGCCAAGCGCTTGCCGTCGGCGTCGAGCGCCACGGTTTGGCCGGCGCCGCGCAACGTCAAACGATTTGGCAGAGGCGTGCCGTCCATCACGCGGACGCCGTTGCCCATGACCGCGAGCACATTGCCGTCAGCGCCGAATCGCAAGCTTGTCCCGGCGAACGGCATCGTGAGAATCTCTTCCCAAGACTGCGTGTCCCAGAGTTTGACTTCATAGCCCGTCAGCGACGCCGATGCCAGACGTTCGCCGTCGGGGCTGAAAGCGATGGCGGCGATGTCGTGTTGATGCCCCTTCAAGCTGGCAATTTCTTCTCCGGAATCCGCATTCCAAAGGACAATTAGGCGATCCAGACCTGCCGAGGCCAATAGCCGCCCGTCCGCGCTATACGTCATATGAAACACGTCTTGCGTGTGGCCATACCAGCCTCGGAAAAGCTCACCCGAAGGGACGCTTCAGATTTTGAAATCGCCGGAGGAAACCAAGCCGGCAACACTGGCGAGATGCTTTCCATCGGCACGGAAGCACAACGCGCGGATGGGGCCGTCCTGGGCCGGCATTTCTTTGGGCGTTTTGTCCGACTTCCATTCCCAAAGGCGCACCTTGTAGTCCGCGCCGCCCATCGCAAGCAACCTGCCGTCCGGGCTGAAGGCCAACGCGGTAATCAACTGATTGGGACTTTGCTGGTCGATGATTTTGAGCGATTTCAGGAGGTCGCCGGTCGTGGCGTCCCAAAGGCTTACGCTGCCCGACTCTGCGGTCGCGAAGGTGCGTCCGTCCGATGAAAACGTAGTCGCTTCCACCTGCCCGGCGCGACCCTTCAACCGGCGCAGCTCCTTGGGACCGCTCTCGCCCGTTAACTGAGAAAGATCAAAGAGAACATAAGAGGCCGGATCTTCCTGGTCCGTGGCGGCGATTAGGTTGGCGGAACTCAGCGACCAAACTGTCCGATTCGGCAGCAGCGGCGCTTGGGCCGACGACGTCCAGAGTTTCACGGTGCCGTCCCAACTCGACGTGGCCAAGCGCCGGCCCTGATCGCCCAGCGCCAAACCCGTTACGCGATTGGAATGGCCCAAGAGAGTATCAACGCGCTGTCCGGTTCGCACGTCCCAAACCAAGACGGATGATTGCTCGCCGCTGGAATAGAGGCGTCTGCCGTCGGCGCTGAAGGTGAGCGCATAGATCGAGCCGGCCACGCCGGGCAAAAGGTCATGGATTTCGTCCCCCGAACGCAGGTCCCAAAGCCGAATGATCTGATCGCCGCCGGCCGCGGCCAGCTTCGTGCCGTCGGGACTGAAGGCAATCGTATAGATGGTGCGGAATGGGCCCTGCAATTCCATTTCCGCTTTGCCGGTAAGAGGGTCCCATACGACGATATGTCCTGAACCGTCGCTTGGAAGGAACTGCGGATTCCCGGGCAAGGCGAAGACTGCCAAAGGGTTGCCCGCGATCGCCGCCGTTCCGCGAACGAGGGGCAAATGCACGAACAGGCGGCGCGCGTCTCGCCCCGATAATCCTTGAAACGACGCCAGCTTCTTACCGTCCGCGCTCACGGCCAGAGCATACCCAGAATCGGGACCGGCTTTGCGCCGGCGCACTTGTTTCAGTGTCTCGGCATCCCAAACGCACACCGTGTTGTCTTCGCCCACGGTGGCCATGAGCTTGCCGTCGCCGACAAACACCACGCGCTGCACGGGGCCCTTGTGCGCTTGGACCGATTGCAACATAGCACGGGTTTCCAGCGACCAGACGCTGATCGAGTCATCGAAACTGCACGAAGCCAGCCGCTTGCCGCCGGGGTCAAACGCCAGCCCCATGATCGCTTGCGCATGGCCGCGCAGGGTTCTAAGAAGCTGTCCGGATCGAGCATCCCAAAGCCGGATGATGCTCTTGTTCGTGAAGTTCCGGTCGAAACTCGCGGAGGCGATGGTGCCGGCGTCGGGGCTGTAGGCGACCGCGGTAACGCCGCCGATCGGCTCGTGCAGGCTAAGTAGCGGCGTCCGGCACAGGCGCTTGAGATAATGCCATTCCCAGCGGCGCAGCTCCGGCGGGCACAGATCGAGCAGTTCCTCGGCGCGCGCGACATTGTTGGCCTGGCGATAGCGGTCGGCCAGCGCGATCCGGTTCAGATACAATGCCCGCTCGGCCTTGGCCCGCTCCGCGTCCGCTTCCTCCCTCCGTTTTTGCGCGACGGCGCTTTGCAGCCGCGCGTCTTCTTGCGCTTTTTCCGCCTGCTGGCGCTGCTCTTTCTCCAGGGCTTCGGCTTCCTCGGCCTTCTTCTGCGCTTTCCATGCGAGCTGCGCCTGGGTCAGCGCGTCCTCGGTCGCCCCTTCCGCCTCCAGCCATTTCCACAAAACGCCGGCGAAACCGAGGGCGAAAACCAGCAGCAAGGCGCCGACCAGCGCGGCTTCGACCGGCTGACGCCGGCAGCGGATTACCAGCCGTTCGAGGGCGCCGACGGGCCGGGCCTTGATCGGCTCTCCCTCCAGGTGTCGGCGTAGGTCGTCCGCGAAATCGCTTGCGGACGCATAGCGCCGCGCCGGCTCTTTCGCCATGGACTTGAGGCAGATAATCTCCAGATCGCGCGGAATGCGGTCGTTGAGGCTCCGAGGCGGCCGCGGTTCGTCGTGCAGCACCTGATGCAGCAGCATGCGCGTGGTTCCTCGGAACGGCAATTCCCCCGTCAACATCTGATAGAGAATCACGCCGAGGCTGTAGACGTCGCTGCGGCCGTCGACGCCGTGCGATTCGCCGCGGGCTTGCTCGGGACTCATGTAAGCCGGCGTGCCCAGCACCTGGCCGTCCATGGTCATGGTGACTTCGCCGGCTTCGCGCTTGGCCAGCCCGAAATCCATGACGTGGACGGCGCCGTCGTCGCCGAGCATGATGTTGGACGGCTTGATGTCGCGATGGACGACGCCACGCTCGTGGGCGAATTGCAACGCCGAGGCGATGGTCGCGGTCAGGCGCGCCGCCTCTTCCGTGCCGGGCCGCCGCGCGCTCATAAGGTCGGTCAGCGTCACCCCCTGGACGAAATCGCTGACCAGGAACGGCACCGCATCCGCCTGGCCGACCTCGTGGACGCTCACGATCGACGGATGCCGCAATTGGGCGACGCTGCGCGCCTCGCGCAAAAAGCGGTCCATGTCTTTGGCGTCGGGTAGGTTGCCGCTGCGCGGCACTTTAATGGCGACGATGCGGTCGAGTTCGGGATCGCGCGCTTTGTAGACCGTGCCGAAGGCGCCATGGCCGACGACTTCGAGCAGCTCAAATTTTCCCAGGCGTTTCTTGCCAGGCGACCAGGCCTGCGTCGATTCGGTCTCGAGCCGGAAACTGGAGCCGCACGAGGCACAATAGACGTCCATGTGCGACGACAGCTTGTCTACGGCAACGACGCCGCGACAATTGGGGCAGAGAATTTCCATGCGTATGCGACCACAATGCTGGAAGCTATCGGAAAGCTCACCTTACCTGCGCTGTGGTTGCTTCGCAATATCCGAGATTGAGTTTGCAATCGAGAATGAAATGAGGCTACGGCCTAACTCGCACGCGCCCGGACGGAGGATGTGTCGTTCAACCTTGCGAGTTCCGCCGCGATTTCAGTTTGCATGATGGCTTCCAGGCGCTTCAGGGCTTCGACGACGGCGACGCCGTCCGCAACACGGTGGTCAAAAAAGAGGCCGACCATGCCGCGGCCCCGTTCATCGAGCGGCCCCAGAGCCAGGTTTATCGAGAGAATCGAGGGATAGAAGCGGTTGTAAATACCTTGCGAAGCAAGCGTGGACAGGCCGAAAGTGCCGAATTTCTTGGCGCGGACTCGGCCGGAAAAGCTGTACGCCAGGCGCCACAGCAGCCGGCGCAGAAGGCCCGGGACGCGTGCAAACCGGAGCTGGGTGCGAAACACTTCCTCAATTGGCGCAGTGCGAAAGCGGTCCAAGGCGACTTGCAAATCCACCAATGGTTTGGACGCCGGTTTCTTGATGCGGGCCCAGAACAGCCGGTCCGCGCCCTCGACCTGGCGATTGACGGCGATGGCCGCCGTGCTCTGATCGTGCTCGTACAGGCGCGGAAGGGGCCAGGAGCAATACGCTTGCCGCAGCGGCGGGCACTCTTCGGCCAAAAGGGCAAAGCCTTTGAGGAACAGCGCCGTCCAGGAGATGCGCACGGCAGCGCGGCGGCGTTCTTGCGCAACGCGCTCGAGGTCAACCGCTTTTTCCACCAGATACAGCGGGATCGACCGGCCCAGCGCAATCATGTCGTTGACCAACCGGCGCGATACTGGCAGAGGTAGCGAGCGACCCGGCATGTGGCTCTCCAAATGTAGTTCGCTAAATCCAAATCAAATCCGAAATCCGAAGCACGAAATCCGAAACAAACTCGAAATCCAAATCAGAAATAATCAAACTAGACTGGCATTCGATTTGAGTTTTCTGCTTTGAGTTTTGAGTTTGTTTCGGTTTTCGAAATTCGGATTTCGGATTTTGAGAGCACTTGTCACGCGGCAACTGCGGCAACCTCGTCCGAGTCGTTTAGGTCCACCAACTCGTGGATATTGCCGCGGACCGGTTGCCGGCGGAAGCCTGCGCTGGGCGGCAAGATTTGCACGGGCACTCCGTCCATCGGGCCGAGCATGGTGGAGACGATCTTGCCGTTGACGGCGGCGTTCGGGACAAGCTGCAGACAGAAGCGTTGCAGCAGTACCGGCAAGGCGATCTTCATGATCATCAAGGCCAGATACGATCCCAGGCAATGTCGTGGCCCGTTCGCGAACGGCATATACGCGTACGGTCCCGGATTGATCGTCAGCCAGCGCTCGGGGCGAAAGCGTTCCGGCTCTGGATACTGGTCTTCGCGGTGGTGGGTCATGAACTGGCTGAAAATAACCACAGTGTGCGCGAGCACGGGGAGCGGTCCCAGGTCGACCGGTTCGGTGGTGATGCGCTGGGAATACCCCGAAGCCGGCAGCACGCGCATGCTCTCCTTGATAACGCGCTCGAGGAGCGGCAGGCGTTCGAGTTGCTCCCAGGTCGGCGCTTGGCCACCCAGCTCGGCGCGCAGCTCTTCGACCAGCTCGTGGGCGACGCGCGGGTGCTGGGCCAAAAGGAACAGAGTCCAGGTCAAGGAGTTGGCCGTCGTCAAGTGCGCGGCGCCGAACAGCACCGCGGCCTGGCCGATTAATTCCGCCTCGCTCAGGCCCTGGCCGGCGTCGTCGCGGGCGCGGATCAACAGCGACAACACGTCGTTGGAGAGCGCCGAAGCATTCCGGCGCAGCTCAATCATTCGCTGGATCAGTTTTTCCAAACCCTCGGCTTCGTGGAGCAAACGGTCGTAGTTTTGGGCGATGCCGGTGTCGGCTACAAGAGCGCCCATGCCGATCTCGTGATTCAACGTGACCCAGCGCTCAGTGGCCCGGCCGATCTCGTACGCCAGGTCGCGCTGATCGAAGCCGAAGAGGATTTGGCTGGTAACGCCCAAAAGGAAGCGGTTCATGTCCTGATCGAGATCGCGCACCTGGCCGGGTTTCCAGTCGGCGGCCAGCTGTTCGGCCTGGCGGACCAGGTCGGCGTGGTAACCCAAGATCGCTTGTTTCTGAAAAGGCCCCGCGACCAGGCGGCGATGGCGCTTGTGTTCCTCGCCGTTCATGGACAGGATGCCGCAGGTCAGCCGGCGCTGCGAAGAATTCTTAGGGCCGCGGACGGCAAAGAAGCGGGCATGAAAGCGGCGCATATCGGTGAGCACTTTTTGATTGAGCTCTGGGCTGAAGACAAATACCAGCCGGCTGCCGCATTCTTCCAAGGCGGCAACGTCGCCGTGGCGGCGCTGCAGCTCGCGCATGCAACGGATGGGATCGGCGGGAAAGTCAAGCAGTTTGCCGTGGGCGATAAGCAGCGAAGGCAGAGTGGTAGACTCGGAAATGGCGCTCATGGACCCCATCCTGGGCGCAAGAAATCAAACGGGAAGCAAAGAGAATCCTCCCCTATGCCGGACGGGGAGCCCGTATTCTTTGGTTCGGAAGGGATCGATGCCGCTGTTCAACCTTGGCGGGAGAGTTGCCGGACTGACGGGCCGGATTGCCGGAATAATCGGCAAAGTTTGCGCAAAAGGAAAATTTTGTGAAGATGGGCAGTTACTTTTTCAGTTCTACGGGCACCTGATCGATCTTGGCCGCCAGGATGAAATCGTTTTCGGTCAAGCCCTGCGCAGCGTGCGTCCAAAGTTCGATGGCGACGTTGCGGTAGCCGACCAGGTGCAGGTCCGGGTGATGCCCCTCCTCTTCCGCGAGATCGCCGACGCGCTCGAAGAAATCTAGCGCCGCCATGAAATCTTTGACGAGCCATTCCCGGCGGATGCGAACGCCGTTTGCGGTCAACTTCCAATGCGGCAGTTGTTTCAGCAGTGTACGCACTTGGCTTGATTGCAACGGAGGAATGCCCCCTTCGCACGGCACGCAGTGTTTGCGGCGGAGGTTGGTTGCTGACGGCATCGCGGTGCTTCCTTTTGAATCTACCGCCACGATATCCGCGTTGTGACAGCTCCGCAACAGCCGATACCGCTTCTTCACGGCCTCGATTCTGACCCGGCGACGGCCCGCTCCAGAGCCGCACGGGCGCGGTGCAGATTGGCAATGGCTTCGTCGTAGCGCTCAAGCAACATGATGAGGCTGCGCTGGGCTTCGATCAGGCTCAGGAACGGTATCCTGCCGGTGACATAATCGGACTCAGCGGACTTGACGTTGGAGCGGGCCGAAGGAAGGATGCTGGTTTCGTAGAGTTTGATCGCGTTTTCCCATCTTTCGATCTGCGCGTAGGCTTCCTGTACCTGGAATTGGACCTGGTCGATGAGCTTGTCGAGCTCGGCCCGGCGCATAGCGATGCGGGCTTGGGCCTCGGCGATGGCGCCGATGCGGCGCCCCGTACGAATCGGCAGGTTGAGGCGGAGGCCGACCATGGTTCTGAGGTCGCGTTCTTTCGGTTGCCAAAAAGCATCGTAGGCGGCCATTACTTCGACATCGGGGAAGCGCTCTTTCAGGGCCAAGCCAAGATTCGCTTCCTCAGCGGCAATGCGGCTGGCCAGGGATTGGATATCGGGCCGCCGGTCCAGTGCGGCTTGGCGCAGTTCGTCGACGGGCGGCAGCTTGGCGGACACGGGCAGTTTCGTCGCGGGAGCAAGCAGCGGCGCGTCCGGCGGCGCGTGGAGAAGTGTGTTGATGCGGGCCAGCACGACTTTCCGCATTTGCTCCAAGTCGAACAAGCGGTCCTGCTGCCGGCCGAGTTCTACCTCCGCTTGCAGCACGTCTTGTTGCGTGACTTTGCCCACCTTGTAGCGGTCGTCGGCGTTCTGTTTGAACTGTTTCAGGAGCCGGGCGCTTTCGGCGTTGATCGTCAGCAGCCGGCCGACCAGGTAGTAATCGTAGAAAGCGTTCTTGGCCGCTTCGACGAGCTGCAGACGCGTATCTTTGATGTCGGCGCCGGCGGCGGCGCTTTCCGCCAATGCCACCTGGCCTTTGAGGCGCAGTTTGCCCGGCCAGGGAAACTTCTGGCTCGCTTCCAACCGATAGGCAAACTCCACGTCGCGCGAGCCGAACGAACCCGGTCCGAGAATGCCAGCGACCATGGGATCGTCGAGCGAAATCACCTGTGGATAGCGCGCTTGCGCGGCTTCCCAGGCTGCTATCATTTGTGGAAGCGACGGATTGCGCGCGAGCACGTCCGCCACCAAACCGTCGATCGAAAGTTCTTTGGCTGTCGCTCGAGCGGCGGACACTTGCAAGGGAGGCAGAATCTCAATGGTCAAAGATTGCCCAAACGCCGGCGACTGAATAGAGAGGAGCAGCAATCCGGCCCAGACCGCGCTATTCACCAAAGTGTTCATGACTTGCCTCAGTCGTTCCCGGGCAGGATGGCATCACCCCAGAATATAGATCGGGCAGGCAGTGCGTCATTCTCAAAGCCTAAACGCTTGTGTGCCAAAAAGAACAACCCTCCCGGGGGAAGGAGGGTTGCAAGCAACGGGGGCTTGGGATAGGTCGGGTCGGAGATGCTAAGGGGTGTGATGGGGGACCAGTTGGCTCCTTATAAGTACCCAAGGCCCACGGGGGTTGGGCCTTGGGTCGCGGAACCTGGCAACTCATACCGACGACCAGAGGACCTTGGGGGCAAGGCCCGAGGGCGTCGTATATCCTTGCCGAATTCCTACTTTGCAATGGGCATGCCAAATCCGGCGCGCACACGGATAGAAAACCCTGTCACAGAGTTAAAGCAAAGCCGAATCCACCCTTAGCGCGAGCCGAAAAACGGCGGAAATTTTGTCGCCTCGAACATTGCAAGTGCGGCCAGGTTGGAAATTACAAGTCGCCTTGTAAGAATGTCCCAAGCAATGGTCAAGCTGGGCAAGTTCGCGGCATCACCATCGACGAGGCAATCATGATCCTGGACCGTCTGACGCGCGACCTCTATGCGGAGATTTGCCGCATTCCCCTGATCGACCCGCATTCACACATCGACCCGCATCAACCCGCCGCGCGCGGCTTGGACGATATCCTGGGATACCACTACTACACGGAGCTCGCGCATTCGGCCGGCATGTCGAAAGAGCCACTTGCGAAGGAATTGTCACCGCGCGAACGCGTCCGCGCCATTCTCGGGCACATGGATCGCTTCGACAATACCGTGCAATACAGCTGGTTTCTGGAAATCGCGCGGACTTTTCTTGGTTTTCGCGGCGAGCGACCAAGCGCCCAGGATTCCGACGCGCTTTGTGATGCTGCCGAACGTGTCTTTGGCCAAGCCGACTGGGAAGAACAAGTGCTCAAGAAGAGCAACGTCGAGCAGATCTTTCTCACGAACGACTTCGACGATCCCTTGGACGGCTTTGATACGAAACGTTATGTGCCGTGCTTGCGGACAGACGACCTGGTGTTTCACGTGGATAAGCCGGCCACGCGCGAGCGGCTGGCGAAAGCGACCGGCATCGACGCCACGGACTCCGCGCGCTTGCGCCAAGCCGTCGGCAGGCTGTTCGAGCACTTCGTGAGCAAGAACGCCAAGGCGTGCGCGATTTCACTGCCGCCGAGCTTCGCGCCGTACCCGATCGAGGATGGAGCGTTGTCCGCGTGCTTAGGCAAGTTGCCCCAGCAACAGGACGATTTCGAATCCAAGGCGCGAAGCAGTGCCGGAGTTTTTTGGATACTCGCCGAGTTTTGCCGTGACTGCCGGTTGCCCTTCGATCTCATGATCGGCGTGAACCGGCGCGTCTACCGCGACGGCGTCCACCAAGGACAGGACCTATTCGACCAGCGCACTTCGCTCTTTCAATATGCCGAGCTCTTCAACGCCTTTCCAGAAGTGACCTTTCCCATCTCGGTGCTCACCAGCGTGCAAAACCAGGAACTGATCAGCTACAGCTGGATTTTTCCCAACGTCGTCACCAACGGGCACTGGTGGTACTCGAACATACCCGACTTCATCGAACGCGACGCGCGGGCCCGGCTGCAGGCCGTGCCCAAGACGAAGCAGATCGGCTACTACAGCGACGCCTACAAACTCGAGTTCCTCCTGCCCAAATACAACATGTACCGCCGCACATTGGCGAAGATCCTGGCCGATGACTTCGTGCGCCCCGGCGTCTATAGCGAACGCCAAGCCCTCGACCTGGCCCGATTGCTGTTGCGCGAGAATGCGCAACGCGTGTTTTCGGTCCAATGAAGTAACGTCTACTGGCAATCATTTTGGCGAAGCGCGTCGGGTGGCATGCCTTGGCGGATCGTGTGCAAGACAGCGAACGCGGGACCAGCACCGCCAAGGCATGCGAAGCGCCAAGTAACTGGCGCTTCGGCATGCTTTCGCCGTGCTGGTCCGAGGTTCGTTCTCGTTGCAAAGGATCGGCGAAAGCATGCCACGCATCGCGAAGCATGCCACGGCGTTGGGTGAGCTTTCGATTCCTGATGGTCATCTCCGTCGTGGGAAATGCGGCGGATTGGGAATGCACTGCTCGCCGAAAAACGTGCGGCACGAGCCGAAGATAAAGGTCATTTCCGAGCAAAAGCTCCCGCAGCCGAGCTCGTTGTGGTGGGCGTAGCAGCCGATGCCTCTGCGTTCGCCGTCTCTGCCTCCGTCTCTTCTTCCCATCCAGCCAAAAAGCGGCGAGTCCATGAGCGGCCGCGTCGCAAACAGGCGAAACTGGCCCGCCCCGCACCCAGAGCAGTCGCCCTCGATGACGGAAATGGACGCCGTATCGGCCTTTTCTTTGCCCTGCGCTCGCGCCCATTGGACAAAGCCTAGAGCCACCGCTATTGCCAACGCGAAAGACACGAAACGCTGTTTCATGACGGCGTACCTATTGCAAGTGTGGGGGAACCGAGCCATCGGATTTATCGGCAAAATCGGTATGAATGTGAAAGTCCGAGAAATGAGAAACGTCGCATCCCGTGTTAAGCCTGATAAGAGTTTCCGTGCTAGAACTTGCCGTCTCTGACTTCAAAATGGGTCGGTTTGCCCAGGGTGCGGCCGCCGCGCGCGACCCAGTCGGCAATCCAACCGACCAGGCGCTGGGCGCTGACCTGCGGCGCGCCGAAAAGGCTGTGACTCGCCTGGGCGTTGCTCAGAAACGCGTCCGCGGCTTCTTTTCCTTCAATAACGGCGGGCTTGCCGAATCGTTGACCAAATTCCGCGGCCACCTCGCGCACGCTCAAGATCTCCGGGCCGGCCAGGTTAAGCACCTTGGGCGGCGACTCCAAGCAACCGAAAGCGCACAAGGTCATGGCGTTGGCGTCGCCTTGCCAAAGGGCGTTAAGGAAGCCCATGGTCACGTCCACCGGCCGGCCGGCGAAGACGCGCTGGGCCACATCGACGAGCACGCCGTAGCGCATCTCCGTAGCGTAGTTGAGCCGCAACAACGCCATCGGCATCGCGAACTTGCGGCTGTAGTACTCGTACATCCGCTCCCGGCCCAAGGCACTTTGCGAATACTCACCCACCGGCGCGGGCGCATCGCCTTCGCGGGAGCCGCCGCGTTCGACGGGCGTCATGCCGTAGACGTTGCCGGTCGAGAATGCGACGAGCCGGCTTTTTTGGAACTTCTCACACACCAGGGACGGCACGTGGCAATTCTGCGCCCAGGTCATGGAGGCCTGTTCGGAAGAACCGAACTTCATGCCGGTCATCGCGATCACATTGGGCACATCGGGGAGCTTGCGAACTTCGTCCGCATCGAGAAGATCGCAGCGGATCGGCTCGACGCCGTGTTGTTGCAGACGTTCAAAGAGCCCCGGTTGCGAAAAGCGCGCGGCCCCGTAGACCGTTCGCTTTACGCCCGCGGCGTCGAACGCGCGCCGCGCCATCCGCGCCAACGTCGGTCCCATCTTGCCGCCGACGCCGAGGAGAATCAGGTCGCCGTCGAGCTTGGCCAAAGTCTCGACGGCGAGCGGGCTCGGCTCGCTCAATAGATTTTCCAGTTGGTCTTCATCACGGAACATAAAAGCTTCGGTTGCCGTTTACGTTTCGCGCTCGATCCACTCTCCCAAGCACTTCTCCACCGAGGGAAGACGTGAGCGCGAAACGTAAACGAGGATGATTACTTCGGTCCCATACGGAGCGCGCCGTCTAGACGAAGCACCGCGCCGTTGAGCATCTCATTTTCGATGATATGCCGGGCCAGGGCGGCGAACTCGTCGGGCCGGCCCAAACGCGGCGGGAACGGCACTTGCTCGGCCAGCGATTGCCGCACGGCGTCCGGCGTGCCCGCGAGCATGGGCGTGTCGAACGTGCCCGGCGCGATGGCGACGACGCGGATGCCGTGGCGGGCCAGGTCGCGCGCCAGCGGCAAAGTGAGCGACGCGACGCCGCCTTTGGACGCAGCATAAGCCGCCTGCCCCATCTGCCCCTCGAAAGCGGAGATCGAGGCGGTGTTGATAATAACGCCGCGCTCGCCCCCCGCGGTCGGTGCGTTCTTGCTCATCGCCTCGGCCGCCAGGCGCGCGACGTTAAACGTGCCGACCAGGTTGATCTGGATCACTTTCTGAAACGCCGCCAGGGAATGCGGGCCGGTTTTGCCGAGGGTCTTTTCCCCGTGCAGGATGCCGGCGCACTGGATGGAACCTTGCAGACCGCCGAAAAACTGACAGGCCTTGGTCACTGCTTCGCGCACGCCGGCTTCCTCGCTCACATCGGTGCGTACGAAGAGGACGTTGGCGCCGAGCTCTTCGGCCAGGCGCTGGCCGGCGTCCACGTTGAGGTCGGCGATGACGGCGTTGGCCCCCGCCGCGGCCAGCATGCGCACGCAGGCCGCACCCAGGCCGGAACTGCCGCCGGAAACCAGAAACGTGTTGCCGGGCAAGTGCATGGCTACTTCTCGATCAGAATCAGTATGCCGGCGGCGACGGCGAGGCCGGCCAATATGTACTGCATGGCTTCAAAGTTAAGGCGGATTAGAGTACTCAATCCGGTAAGGATCAAGAAAATGGACAAAAGCAACATACCGATCCGCTGAGTAATTCTCATGGTCAATCCCCAAGAAGTGTATCGATGCGCAGACGCAATAATCGGCAAGCGGGTTGCAACTAGACGGCTTTTTCGCATCGCCTCTTATCGTGGTGGACAGATTCCCGCAGTTGACGTTTTTCAAGTGGCACGCACGGCTCGTGCGTGCCACTATTTACGCCCAGGTGGCACGCACGAGAGAAATGACATAAGCTGTTTATCAGAAACAGCTTGTGAGTTGCGAAAACACTCGTGCGTGCCACATTGTGCATAGGCATACCCCCTCCATTGTTACCAACTGCTAACAAGCGTGTTCACCTTCAAGTGTTCACTGTTTTGCACTCGGAATAACGGGAGTTTGAGGTAGTGACCAACTAGACGTTATCCCACTGGGTTATTTGCCCCGCGCACCCGTGCCAGGCCGTCGCGCGCCTCGTAAACCAGCGGGTGGTCTTCGAACGCGGTGACGGCCTCATACGCCTTGGCCGCCCGCGCGTGGTCGCCGAGGTTTTCGTAGGCCCGGCCCAGTTTGTACAACGAGTCAGCGCCCGCCCGGTCGCTCTTGCGGAATTCCTGGAAGCACAAGACTGCTTGGTCCGGCTTTTCGTCGATGTACAAGTCGCCCAAAAGCCGGTGGGCGAAGTACCACGATTCCTCTTCCTCTTGGCTGCCGAACTTTTCCGGTTTGTTTTGTCGGATTTCTTCCAAAAGACCCACGGCGTCGTTGATGTCGCCCCGTTGCCGGCGAATGCGCGCGCGCAGGAGCTTGGCCGCGATGCGCTCGGGCTGAGCTGCCTGCGCTACGTCCGCAAGGTGGCTGGCCCAGTCTAATAGATCGAGATCGCCGTTGTATTTCTCCAACACCCAGCGCGTCTTTTGCAGGCAATACTCGATGTCGAACCATTTGTAAATCTGCTGCCAGCGCGCTTTGATTTCCTCGGGGGCAATCGAGTAGCAATACTTGTCCTTGCGCTGCAGCAGGTCTTTGTCGTTGCCGCTGCCCTGATAGGAGAGCGCATGCTCGGTGCAGTGCAGCGCCAAAAACAGGTTGTCCTGTTTTTGCTTGGCGTCGGCCGCTTTCTCGGCTTTGCGCTCGAAAAGCTGGGCCAGCGTGCGATACGTCTCGACGCCTGCGCGGTCGTACTGCGAATAGAACTTGAAAGCGTCGATGGCGGAGTCGACGTTGCCTTCCTTCATCGCGTGCTCGCCGAGCTGTTTAGCGACTTCGAAAAGCGCCGTGCGGTCTTCTTCCTTGAGAGCGGCAACGCCGACCTTGCGGCCGACTTGCAGCGCGCGCCGGTAATTGTGCCAAAGGCCGGCGGCGTCGCCGTAGCGATCGCATGACTTGGCAATCAGTATGTAGATGTTCGTCGCTTGCGTTGTCAGGCCGCGCGCAGCCATACGCAGATACTCACAGCCGCGCTGCCATTGGTCCTTGTTTTCGACGAGCGCCAGGCCGAGCTGCTGGGCGTAGCCGTGGTCGAAGTCGAGGGCGGACTGGTCGGGCAAGACAGCGGAGTCGTAGTCGTTTTCCGTCAGTGGAGCGTAGAGGAGACGCTTCAGCTCCCAGGCGGGTTGGTCGTCGGCCTTAAGCGCGAGTTGTCTTTCCACCGCGGCAATGGCTTCCATGCGCCGTCTGGGTTGAGCCAGCAGGGGCACGGCCACGCGCTTGTGCATTTCCGGATGCAACACCAGCGCGAGCTGCCAGGCGGAGAACAGGACCGCACGGCGGGCAGGAGAATCTTGCGAGGGTTCGTTGAGGACGCTTTCCAGCTCCTGGGCGGCCTGGTCCACATGGCGCTCGTGCAAATGCGCGACGGCGCGCCAATAGGCGCAGCGCGGTTCGAGGGCAGGCCGCTGGCTGGCGACCAATTCCAACAGCCGTTGGGCTTCCTGGATCTGCTCCGGCTTGGGCTTGTCCAGGAGCAACAGCCAGGCGACCCGCTCCAGGCAGAGATCGTAATTGACCAAGGCCAGAGTCTCCGGATCACTCTTGAGTTTGTCGATGTCCATCTGGCGATGCAACTGCCAAAGTTGATTGCGCGCCAGCGCGTAGTTGGGATCGAGCTGCAAGGCGCGGTTCAAGGACACGAGGGCAGCCCGATAATTGCCTACTTTACTGTAACTGAGCCCGCGCAGCGTATGTTTGAAAACCCGCAAACCGGGCAGGATGCGGCGCGTGTAGTAGTAGTAGACGAACACCGGCACGATGATCGCGCTGACGCCGAAGTTGGGAGAAATGCTTGGGCCCAAGAAACAAAGACCCGCGCCCAGGGCCGCGCAGATGGCGGCGATCTCGATTTCGGACTCCTCAACCAGGCTGGAGAAAGTTAACAAATAGAAACCAGGAATTCCGGTCAAAAGCAGGACGCCCAGCATAAAGCGTTCATTGGCGATCAGGTTGGGGTGTTGCAAGACGAGGTAGAAGGCGCCCCCGACCACAGCCGCTACAAGTCCGAACGCGAGCCAGAAGCGCTTGTCGCGGTCGCGCACGGTGCGGAGGAAATAGAAAACGATGCCGAGCACCGCGCCGCCGGCCAGGGCAAGCACCGCCCAGTCGTTGGCGCGACCCTTGAACGTGGTGGACGCGCCCACCGCCAGGCCCGCGATCAGGCCGGTGTAGACCATGCCTGGGTTTTCGAGCAACAGAAAAAGGAGAAAGCCAAACCAGCGGCCGCGGGCCCGATAGCCTTCGCGCATTTTCTGCCAGGCCGCGGCGACGAGCGCCAAGGCCAGGCCGCCGAAGGTGAAGGCGCCGACTTTGGCCACGTCGGCCCAATCGGGCGCGTGCAGGGCCACCATGAGAAGCAGCCCGAGGTAAATGCCTTTGAGCAGGAATTCGGTTTGTTCCCAGCGCATGCACCAACTCAATAAGTCAGGTAGACTGCATCATTATACCCTCGCTATTATGACGTTGATTTCGTGCGCAACAATGCTCTCGGGAATTTAATCGTAGCGGCAAGCTGCCAGCTTGCCCGCCTGGCTCCAACGCGGCAAGCTGGCAGCTTGCCGCTACGAGGAATCTAGGAAGAAGCATGGTTGATCTGCGAGCCCACGGTTTGACGCCGACGGGCTCTGTGCACGCGCGGTTGTCGGCCGCGATGCTGGTGGAACATGCGCTGCGGCGCGGCGAAGGAGTTCTGGCCGAAAGCGGCGCGTTCGTCGCCGCCACGGGCAAGTACACCGGCCGTTCGCCGCGCGACAAGTACTTGGTGCGCGAGCCGTCCGTCGAAAAGGCGGTCGCTTGGGGCAGCGCCAACCAGCCCATGGATTCGGCCGCGTTCGAGAGGATACTTGGCAAGGTTCGGGCACACCTTTCGAGCCGCGACCTATTCGTTTTCGATGGCTGGGCCTGCGCCGCACCGGAATATCGCTTGCCGGTGCGCGTGATCGCCGAAAAGGCGTGGCATGCCTTGTTCGCCCAATGCCTGCTCCTTCGCGCCCGTACTCCCGACGATTTCGCGGGTTTTCAGCCGGCGCTCACCGTTCTTTGCGCTGCCGACTTGATGATGGAACCGGCCCGCGACGGCACGCGCAGCGAAGTCTGCATCGGTCTCAGCCTGGAGCGCGGCCAGGTCGTCATCGCCGGCACGAATTATGCCGGCGAGATCAAGAAATCCGTCTTTACCTATCTCAACTACTTGATGCCCCAGCGCGAAGTCTTTCCGATGCATTGCTCGGCCAATCTCGGCAAGGACGGCGCGGCCGCACTGCTCTTCGGCCTGTCCGGCACCGGCAAGACGACGCTTTCCGCCGATCCCGGGCGCCGTCTCATCGGCGACGACGAACATGGCTGGTCCAACGACGGCATCTTCAACTTCGAAGGCGGCTGCTACGCAAAAACGATCCGCCTTTCGCCCAAGGGCGAGCCGCAGATTTACAATGCGTTGCGCTTCGGCGCCGTCCTGGAAAACGTCGTGCTCGATCCCGCCACGCGCCTGCCGCAATTCGACGACGATTCGCTGACCGAAAACACGCGCGGCGCTTATCCGCTCGACCATATTCCCGACGCGGAACCCACAGGACGCGGCGGCCATCCCAGGCACTTGCTGTTCCTCACTTGCGATGCATTTGGAGTGCTGCCTCCCATCAGCAAACTGTCGCCCGAGCAGGCCATGTACCATTTCCTTTCCGGTTACACGGCCAAAGTCGCCGGGACCGAAGCCGGGGTGCGCGACCCGGAAGCAACCTTCAGCACGTGCTTCGCGGCGCCGTTCTTGCCGTTGCCAGCCTATCGTTACGCAGAAATGCTGCGCGAAAAATTGCTGCGGCATCAGGCCCAAGTCTGGCTGGTCAACACCGGCTGGACCGGGGGCAGTTTCGGCCAGGGCCAACGCGTCCCGCTGGCGCATACGCGCAGGCTCGTGAGCGCAGTCCTGGGCGGCGAGTTGGCCGAGGCGCCCTTTAGCCCCGATCCGGTCTTCCGCGTGCTGGTGCCGGAATACTGCCCCGGCGTGCCCGGCGCATTGCTCGAACCGCGCTCCACGTGGAGCAACGCGACGGACTATGATGACAAAGCGCGCCGCTTGGCGCAGCTCTTTCGTGACAACTTCAAGAAATTCGAAGGACAAACGGAAGCGGCTGTGCAGTCGGCCGGACCGGCCTGACTTGCGGCGAATTTGGAGTGCGGCGCTATTCCGCCGCTTTGGTTTTTGGATTTGGAGTGCGGCGACTCGTCGCCGCTTTAGGGTTTTTGGAGTGCGGTGCACTGAATGGAGAGCATATCCCTCGACTGATTCCGTCGAACATCCTAAAATCCAAAAGCGGCGATGAGTCGCCGCACTCCAAAGGATCCCCCCATGAGACTATTTCTCATTGCGGTTGTACTTGCATGGTCTTTTTTCTTGCCGCCGGCCTTCGCCGACGAGAAGAAACCTCAGTTCATTCCGCTTTGGCCCGAAGGCGCGCCGGGCGCCAAGGGTAAGGACGACAAAGACACGCCGGCCGTGCATGTTTCCCTTGCTCCCGCCGACAAGGCCAACGGGGCCGCAGTCGTCATCTGTCCCGGCGGCGGTTACGGCGCGTTGGCGATGGACCACGAAGGCCACCAGATCGCGCGCTGGCTCAATGACCACGGCATCGCGGGCATCATCCTGCGCTATCGGCTCGGCCCCAAATACAACCACCCGACTCAGCTCCACGACGCCCAGCACGCAGTCCGCTTTACAAGGCACAACGCCAAGGAGTGGCGCATTGATCCGGCGCGGGTCGGCATCATCGGCTTTTCCGCCGGCGGGCATTTGGCTTCCTCTGTCGGCACGCACTTTGACGGCGGCAAGAAGGACGCGAAGGACCCCGTCGAAACGCAGAGTTGCCGGCCCGACTTCATGATCCTGCTCTATCCTGTGATCACTTTGCAAGGGCCCTACCACCACGCCGGCTCGCGCAATAATCTTTTGGGCAAGAAGCCCGACCAGAACCTCGTCGATCACCTGTGCAATGAAAAGCACGTGAGCCCCGACACGCCGCCTACGTTCCTCGTGCACACGCATCAAGACAAAGGCGTCAGGCCGGAAAACAGCGTCTTTTTTTATCTCGCGCTGTCGCAGCACAGCGTGCCCGCCGAGTTGCACCTTTATGAGGAAGGCGCCCACGGCTTGGGCCTAGGACAAAACCATAAACACTTGCCGTTCGCGAGTTGGCCCGAGCGCTGCCTGGGATGGCTCGAGCGCCGCGGCGTCCTCAAGAGCCAGAAAAAGTAATTACACCAGCCCGACGCGCGAGCGAGGGAAATAACACCAACTCGACGCGCGAGCGAGGGAAACAACGCTTCATGGAACCCTGGTTGTATGTCCTGTTTGCCGCATTGGGTCTTGCGGGGCTGGTGGTGCTCTGGCAAGTATTTGGGCTTGGCCCGCGCCGCCGGCGTGCCTTAAAGCGCGCCCGCCAGCGTTTGGCCGAGGGCGCCTGGCAAGACGCCTTGGCCCGCATCCGCAAGCTGCGCGCCCGCGGCGTGTCGAGCGCGTGGTGGAAGCGGCGCCTGGACGAAGCCGAGGCACAGTGCCATGAGACCGCGGCCGACCTCGCTTTGGCCGGCAAGCAGTACGAAGAGGCGCTCGAGCATCGCCTGCAAGCCGCCGACGCGTCGGGCCGGCCAGCCGTCGAAGCCCGCCAGAGCGTGCAGTCCGCGATGCTCGAAGAGATTCGCCGGCTGTTCGCGACGACGAGCGACAATCGCTTGATCCACGACCTTATCGGCCGCACGGTGCTGGTGCAGTCGCCGTGCCGGGAGGCGTCGTTTTGGCAAGGGTTGTGCTTGCTGCGCGGCGGGGAAAGCGACAAAGCACTCGAAGCTTTGCAAACCGCCCGCACCGGCACGGGCAAGTCCATAGTCTTGGACGATGTGCTGGACGATGTAGCGGCGCCGCCAAACGTGCCGCCGCCGGTTAGCGCGCTCATCGATCCGCCGCTCTACCTCGGCGCCATCCTGCTCCGGCAAGGCAAAGCCAAGGACTCGCTGCGCTTTCTGACCGAAGCCAACCGCCTGGACAGCAGCTGCCCAATCGTGACGGTGCAGTTGGGGTCGGCGATCATCGCGGCCGGCGGCGACGTGCAGTTGGCCGTGCGCGCATTGCAGCGCGCGCTCGGCCACAAGGGATTGCCTCAATGGGAAGGCAATCCGCGCCGGCTTTGGGTCGAGGCGCTGCCCGAAGGCCGCTCGTATGTCCGCAAGCTGGCCGACAAGCATCCCTTTGTATGTCCGCTGTGGGGCGGCGACGCGCGCGTGCTCCTGAACCAAGGCCAACTCGCGCTCGCGCAAGGACTGTACAAGCTCGGCAACTTCAAGGAGGCTGCCGACCTGTACACGAAAGTGTCGCAGCAAGGCGCCCCGTCGCCGGCCGTCGTGCGCGGCTTGGGTCTGGCCCTTGCTCGCATCGGCAACTACGACGAAGCCTTCAAGCATTTGCGCATCGCCCATGAAATGGAAGAGCCCAAGGACCGCCACACCGCCGGCTATCTCGCTCTGTGCGGCGCCAAGGGCAAGCCGAAGAGCGACGAGGACAAGGCGCAAAACGTGGCCTGGGCGATCCGCATCGTCACCAGCTTCACTGCGCCGGGAGACGAGGAGTGGATTGCACTGGTCAGTGCGCTTTTCGCTGAGGCGCGAGCGGCCAATGTCGCCGTCCATCTCGACGATCAACTCTACGTGTGCGAGCATCTGGTTTCGATTCATGCCGCCGATCCGGTGGCAGCGCAGGCCTATCACCAATTGCAGTCCACCAATCCCGAGGCGGTGCGCTCGGAATACGCCTGGCTCTACTGCCGGGCGGCGCAGCAGTATGAGGTTGAAGGCGAGCACGCGCTGGCGCTTTTCGCACGCACTTTCGCTGAGGAGCAAACAGCGCGTGAGTTCTACGCGCAGCGAGGTTGGGACTTCGACGGCATCGAGTTTACTTACTTGGAACGCGCCGCCGATCTAGATCCGGGGCATTTCCCCGTGCCGTTGGGTCCCGACTATCCGCCGCGCGGTGAAAAACTTCTCCTGGCGCACGCTCGAGAAAGAGAACACGCGGGTGACATCGAGGGAGCGCTAACGACCCTGCACATCCTGCACCGCCTGGCGCCCAACCATCCCGGAGCCTTGGACAGGCTTGCATACCTGCACCATCGCCGCGGTGAAAACGAGCAGGCGGAACATTTCCTTGAAACCTGGGTCAATCACCACCCGGCCGATCCGCGGCCGCTGGTGCGCTTTGCCGTGCTCTTGCACCAGCGCGGCAAGTTCGCCGAGTGTCAAACGCAGCTTTGGCAAGCGCTCGAGCAATCCACCGGCGCCGTAAGGGCAAAGATCGCCTTTTGGGGCGCCCGCTTGACCTTACAGCAACCGGCGGTTTCGGCTTCAGGACCGCCGAACGGAGCCTTGCTCGGTTCCGCGCGCCATTTCCTAGAAA
>JAKEHV010000344.1 GCA_022614915.1 Gemmataceae bacterium
ACGAGGAATCATCTTCGTGCGCGTGCGCGAGGGTCAAGGCAAAGTCATCGGCGTTTCAGAGTAGTCACGCGGCAATTAAAGGAATCCGGCAAGCCTTCTTTCGACTGGTCCGCGCGTCGTGTTTACAAACGTTGTACCGGTGAATGATCGGCTCGAAGCGACGGTCGATGTAACGTTTGGTTTCAGCCCCACGGAAAGAACAAGCTTGGCTGTGGCGGGCGCTACACTTCCGATCACTCAGGTTGTCTGGTTCATGGAAGACGACAATGCGTTTAACGATGTGATCGGCACGACGACTGCAAGTTTTACCGCCGGCCCGTTTCCGGCGCCTCCTCCGTTTTCAATCACCAGGGTACTCAGACCTCCTTCGTTTGTGACGACCTTGGGCCCCAATATTGGCGGCATCGACGAAGGCGACACGGCCGAGTTCGTCTCAAAAGCCAGGAAATGGCCGCTGAATCCAGTAACAGGTCAGATTTGGTTAACGGCGGGCGCAGCACCTGCTGGCGGGTTTCCGCGTGGTATGCGTGCCGGCAGTCCTGGAATCACCTTTACTGCCCTTCCGCTCGCACCGCACGCAGCGGCCGTAGCAGGCATGAAGATCTACTCTGTGACGTCGGACGGCACCTCATTTACCGTTCACGGATTTAACAACAGCGGATTCACCCTTGCCCTGGCATCGGGCGATCTTCTCGCGAGCAATGGCGACCCGACCCATTTCGATCCGAGCATAACGTTTCAGAATCAGTACGCTGACGGCGCTACTACCGTGGGCACACTATCCGCATCGGGTGATGTATGGGCAGCACGAAACGCGACTGGCGATGCCTCGCTTTCAACCTGGGCGTCCACGACCACGCCGCCCGTATTGCCGTCCGACGGCGCAAGCGTCACGGTCTATCCAGGCGAACTGCAGGTAGGCAGCGACGCGCTCTGGTTGCACTTCGACATTGGTTCCGGTAGCTTATCTTTCCTGATTACCATTGATGTTGTACTGCCGCCACCGCCGGGCGGAGAGAGCGTCAGCGGTCGCGCGTGGAACGACGCGAACCGAAATGGGCAGCAAGACACAGGTGAACGCGGGTTCGCCGGGGTCTTTGTCAGCCTATTTACCGCCTCCAATACACGCGTTGCCCGAACTTCGACCGATTCCGAGGGCAACTACCGCTTCACGAATGTCACGCCGGGCGTCTATTACGTCGTCATCGAGAAACCGCGCGACTACCGCCTGACAAGCAAAGGTCAAGGCACGGATCGAAGCCGCGACAGCGACTTCGATGCCGACGGCGTAAGTGCGCTGTTCAGCCTATCGGCCAAGGAGAAGAAAACGTTGGACGCGGGCTTCATTTCGGATTTGTCCTAGCAACCCGCACTAGAACCACCACGCTTTGCCGGCGGGCTCCTTGATGATGATGCCGCGCAGAAACGCAAGCGCCTTAGTAAACCCCTCTTCGAAGCTCATCAGGCTGTCTTCGTGCTCGATGGAGATAACGCCGTCGTAACCGTGGCAGCGCAGCATGCTGATCAGGCGTTTCCACACGTCCTCGCCGTGGCCATAGCCAACGGTGCGGAAGACCCACGAACGCTGGGCCAATTCGCCATAGCTCTTGGTGTCCAGGCAGCCATGCCGGCGCGTGTTGCGCACATCGATGCTGGTGTCCTTGGCGTGCATGTGGAAGATGGCGCCGGCTTCGCCCAGCGCGCGGGCGGCTTCGACCACGTCGATGCCTTGCCAGAAAAAGTGCGAGGGATCGAAGTTCGCGCCCAGGTTGTCGCCAGCGTAGCGCCGCAGTTTCAAAAGCGTTTCCGGATTGTACACTGCGAACCCGGGATGCGCCTCGATGGCGATCTGGATGCCGTGCTCCTTCGCCTCTTTTGCTTTACGCTGCCAGAATGGGATCAACACTTCATTCCACTGGTACTCGAGGATTTGTGAGTATTCCGTGGGCCAGGGGCAAGTGACCCAGTTGGGTGTGCGGTCGCCGGGCGCTCCTCCGGGGCAGCCGCTGAAGCCGATGACGGTGGGCGCGCCCAAATACTCGGCGAGGAGCACCGCGTCGTCGTGCGCCTTCTCGAAGCGCACGGCCTGTTCCGGATCGGGGTGCACCGGATTGCCGGCGCAGCCGATGGCACTTAGCTCCAGGCCGTGGCACGCCAGGTCGTCTTTGATCTTGCGCCGCAGCGTCGCGCTTCCCAGAACTTCTTCAATGTCGAGGAGATGGTGTTTGGGATAAACGCCGACCGGGATTTCGATGGCTTCCAAGCCGAGGCGCTGGCAAAAGGCCAATGCCTTCTCCCAGCCCAAAGCGGCGATGCCGGAAGCCATGATGCCGAGTTTCATGGTGATAGGGGAGTGAACTTTTTTCTTCTCTGTGTCTCTGTGTCTCTGTGGTTAGTTCCCTCGCTCGCGCGTCGGGCTAGTGTTAGAAAAGCCGGCTGATGTCCAAGTACAGCACGAACACCATGAGGCACAGGATCATGGCCAGGCCGACGTAGGTGGCGCCGATGCGGACGCCTTCGGGGGCCGGCTTGCCGCGCAGTTTCTCATACAAGAGAAAGACCATATGGCCGCCGTCCAGCACCGGAATCGGCAGGAAATTGATGACGGCGAGGTTGACGCTGATAAGGCCGAGGAAGAAGACGAATTCCCAGAAGTCCATGCCGGCGATGCGGTACGCGACGCGGGCGATGGTGACCGGACCGCCTAAACTGTCGGCCGAGATGGTGCCGATGATGATGCCGCGCAGGTTTTGGAAAATCTGGCGCATGCTGTCCCAGGTGTCGCTGAGGCCAAGCTGGATGGCCTCGAGGTTGCTCTGGGCCCATTGCCGGCGCACATCGGTCATGAACAGCATGCCGTCCGCCGGCACCGGCCAGCTGGTATCCGGCACCGGACTGAGTACGATTTCCTTGGTTTCCTGATTTCGAGAAACCTTGAGCGTCACCTTGTCGATATTCGGCGCTTGCAGGGCGGTCGCGATTGCCGCCCACTGTTCCATTTCCTCCTTGACAGTTACTTTCTTCTCACTTCGGGAGGCTTCTTTGTACGTTATGCGCACTTCCCGAATGGCGTCGCCCGGCCGCAGGGGATTGTCGCTAGGAACCACGTCCGCGACGATTGTTTTTATCTGATAGGCCAGCCCCAACTCCGGAACGGCGATAGGCGAGGAAAGAGCAAAAGCCACCATCTGCTCGTAGCGCCAATCGTTGTCCCAAGTCAGCGTGAGGTCGACCGGCTCGATTTGTTGCGGGCCCTCGCCGAAATCCTTATAGCGCTTGACGTGGATATTGACATGCCACGGCTGCGCGACTTTAGCTTTCTCCATGCGCTGCGCCCAGTCGCGCAGCTGTTGGGGCAGCCTTTCCGGGTCGAGGGTCTTGTCCTCGAACTTGGTGATCGACTTGTCTGGCTCCTGCACTTCGACCATTTGGATCAAGTCGCCGCCGATCAGATTTCCCTTGTCGTTCTTGCGGGAGATTTGCACACCGGCCACCGCCGCCGGCGAACCGTCGCGGAGATTGGTGATGTGCCCCATCTGCATGCGCACGCCCAAGGTCTGATAATGCGCGGGTGGCACAACAATTTCTTTCGTTTGGGGCTTTTCACCCTCGCCGCGCTCCACCAGGATTTTGACTTGCTTGCCCGCCAACAGCTGCATGCGCCGCTGAAACTCGAAATAGTCACGCAACCCCTTGCCCGGGTTGCGCGGGTCTTCGGGCAGTGGCTTCACTTCCTTGGGATTGTCCGGGTCCGTCGTAGCAATGATTTTGTCACCGAACTCAAAGCCTGGATCGGCCTTCGCCGCTGCGCTGCCAGGCAGCACCGGGCCGCTCAAGTCTGACGAGGCGTAGCGCCGGGCCGCCAGTTCCAAGCTGTTGGCCGGGAACAGGCCGATGATGTAGTTTTTGTCTCCCTTCGACCTGTCGTTGCGCGGCTCGATCTGGAGCGTGACCACTTTGTCGTCCCAGGGCCGCTTCGCGACAAAGGTGATTTTCTCTCCCGGCAGCGCGGTCATGACTGTGACTTTGAGATTCTCGAAATACGGATCTTTGATGTCGCCGATTTGCTTGATGTGCATGCCGGATTGCAAGCCGTATTTGAAGCTGGGCGCGCTGGGGTCGAGGGAGCCGACTACGCCGACCAGCCGGTCTTTGCCCGGACCGCGAAAGACGATCACGAAGCAGACGATTGCCAGGATGACGTTCATGATCACGCCGGCGGAGATGATCGCCATGCGCTGCCCGACCGACTTGTTCTTGAAGGAGCGCGGATCTTCCTCGCTGCCGTCGCTGGACTCGTCGCCGTCCACCTGGCCGACCATCTGCACGTAGCCGCCCAGCGGGAAGAGGGCGAACTTATAGGTGGTTTCGCCCCATTGAAAGCGGCAGCCGGGAATGGCGGGGCCGAAGCCGATGCTGAACGTGGTGACATGCACGTCGCACCACTTGGCCACCAGGAAGTGGCCCAATTCGTGGATAAAAACGACCAACGAAAGGCCCAGGGCGGCTTTGACAATGGCCCAAATGCCGTCGCTGTCGAACTTGATGAAAATGAGCGCCAAAAGCGCAAACACTATCGCCAGGACCGGGCCGTTCTGCACCCACCAGTCCCGCGAAGTGATCGGCGGGTCTTCCGCTTCCCCTCTCCCACCAGGGGTAAGGGGAGCACCAAGGTCGTCGGGTTGCGGTTTTACGCCGTTACGCTGCACATATTCGTTCTGGTCCAACGCACTACCTCCTGGCGCGCCCAGCGGTCCAACGCATGCAATTCACTGAGCGTTGGCCGGGCGCTATATGGATGTTCGTCCAACACCGCGCGGCAGACGCGGGGAATGTCGAGAAAACCCAGTTCACCCGCCAGGAAACGGCTGACGGCCGTCTCGTTGGCGGCGTTCAAAACCGCGCCGCAGGTGCCGCCGCGACGCGCCACTTCATAACCCAACTCCAATGCCGGAAACGTCTGGGCGTCCGGCTGCTCGAAAGTCAAAGTCGACAGCTCGCTCCAATCCAGCCGCCGGGCCGGGCCTTCCACGCGCTCCGGATACAAGAGCGCGTATTGGATCGGCAAACGCATATCCGGCGGCGACAACTGGGCCAGGACGGAACCGTCTTTGAACTCCACGAAAGAATGAACGATCGACTCCGGATGGATGATCACTTCAATCTGGTCCGGCGACAAGCCAAACAGCCAGCGCGCCTCGATGACCTCCAAGGCCTTGTTCATAAGCGTGGCCGAATCGACGGTGATTTTCGGCCCCATGCGCCAGGTGGGATGCCGCAGGGCTTCCTCGACGCTGACGTTTTCCAGATCGCTGCGCTTCTTGCCGCGAAACGGACCGCCGCTGGCCGTCAGCACGACCCGGCGCACTTGCGACACCTGACTCCCCTCGCCCTGAGGGAGAGGGGTTGGGGGTGAGGGGGCCGCCAATCCTGCTTGCAGCGCCTGGAAGATGGCGCTGTGCTCGCTGTCCACCGGCAAGACGCGCGCGCCGCGCCGGCCGGCGAGTTCCATTACCAGCGGGCCGGCCATCACCAGCGTTTCCTTGTTGGCGACCGCGACCGTTTTGCCTGCCTCCAAGGCCAGCCAAGTGCCCGTCAGGCCCGCCGCGCCGACCACGGCGGCAAGCACCACGTCCACTTCGGGCTGCGCCACCAGCTCCGCCAGCCCCTCTTCGCCGATGAGCAGTTGACAATCAGGGGGCAGCTTCCCTGCCAATTGGCGAGCGGCCTCGCCTGTCATTGCCGCGACGAAGCGCGGCCGAAAACTACGGGCCTGTTCCAAGAGCGCTTCCCAGCGCGTGTGAGCGCAAAGTCCAAACGCCTCCAACCGTTCCGGCAAGCTTTCAATGACCTCCAAGCAGCTCGTGCCAATGGACCCCGTGGAGCCCAAGAGGGCGACGCGACGCGGGCATGCTCTAGCAGAGTCGGCTCCTGGCACAAGAATTCCCTCTCTGACCGCCATTCTCCGTACTCGCTCGGCTCTGTAAGCGCACCACGACCTGAACAATTGATCCAAGCGCTTGGCTTACACAATCAACTATATTCTACGCGGATATGGCACGCACCCGCAAGGACAGGTTCAGCAACTCGAGAGTCATCAGTCCAAGGCAGATTGCGGCTCGCCGCCCGATCTGGTGGCCAAGGCCGGCATGAGCGCGGCGGAACTGTACGTCATGAATCGTACCGATCCGTCCGCGAAAAGGAAGTTGGCGCCGCCCGAATGCAAACTCCAAAAATGAAAAACCGAACAAAAGTCGTCGATCCGGCCGCTTTGGAAATGCGAAGTGTCGTTCGAACAAGCAATCGTGCGCGGTCCCTTGAACACGACCTCGCGGACGCCAAGATAGCTGTTGGCGTGGCCCCACGGTCCCCAATCGCCGTGCCAGCGTCCATAAACTGCGTTCGCGCTGGGCGGCCGTTCGCCGACAAGGAGCGTGTTGCTCAGGCCATCCGTGATGGAAGCGAATTGCGTGTCGGAATCCATGTAAAAAACGCCGTCGGAACGATGCGAGTTGACGCCTGAAACACCGAGGTAAGACGTCACGCCCGCAGTTGGAACCGCCGAATTGCCTTTGCGCGTTCGTGGTCCATCGGCTGAGCAGACATACAAACTTATGGACACGTATTTTGCGTCGTGAGGCGGAGCCGCAATGTGGTAAGGGTCCTTTTGATACGCTTCGTGGATTTGCCTCCAAAGTGCCTCCTGTTCCACATAAGGCAAGATGCGCGAGTGCCACGACATCAAGGGATAAGGGTCTTTGTCCTGGCCGTGAAGTCTCGGCACGCCCGGTAGAAGGAGCGGATGCACGACGCCGGCAGGCAGCCTCCGGTGAATGGCTTCATAACCATGCAACGCCGTTCCAATCTGCCGGAGGTGGTTTGCGCAATCGGCACGCAGGCTGGCGTCACGGATTCTCATGACTGCGGCCGCCGTCAATCCGAGAAGTATCCCAAGAATCGCAACTACGACCAGCACTTCGACGAGGCTGAGTCCCTTTGGCCGATCCCTTTGCATCTTGATCATTATTCCCCTTTTTCAGGTCCAC
>JAKEHV010000345.1 GCA_022614915.1 Gemmataceae bacterium
AACACTCAAGATGTATCTTAGCCGAGAGAATCGCCGGGAGGCGTCATCAAATCGCGGAGTTTGCGCAAGGCGCGCAGGTAGCGCATCGAGGCGGCGGCTTCAGTCAAACCAAGTGCGGCGGCCACGTCCTGATTGGCGAGCTGCTCAAAGTGGCGCATCAGAATCATCTCGCGGTCGTCCTCATCCAGTTGTCCGATAGCTTCATGCAAGCGCTTTTGCAGTTCCTCTTGGATGACGGCGGACGCGGGCGTGCGTTCCTGGTCGAGAAGTTGTCCAGCCAGGTCGAGCGAAGACTGCTCCGCCCAGCCGGCGCGGGCCAGTGGTTGCTCGCGATCGACGCCGCGCTTCTTGGCTTGATGATGCTTGCGGTGGGCGTCGATGACGTGGTCCTTGGCGATGTGCCGCAGCCAGAGGTGAAAGGGCATAGCGGGCTTTTTCAGATATTCGCTAAGGCGCTTGCTGACTTCGAGCAGCACTTCTTGCACGATGTCGCTGGCATCGACGCGCTGCACGATGGCCGGGTCGAGACGCAGGTCGATCATGCGCCGCACCGCTTCGCGATGGCGGGCCAGCAAATCTTCAGCGGCCTTGGCGTCGCCGGCTTGGGCTTGTTGCAGGAGATTCTGGGTATCGTTTGGATTCGGCCACATGAATTCATCCACGAAAGAACACGAAATCACACGAAAAAGAGAATCAGCGGACTAGGCGCTTCCAGTCGAGGCCGCCTTTTGCGCCGAAATTGATCAAGACGCCGACACGGTAGCCAGTGGCCTTGAGATAGTTTAGAAGCTGTGCTTCCTCCTTGCTCGTGAGGCGATCCAAAGCTTTAATCTCGACAATGATCTTGGCGAAGCAATCGAAATCCGCTTCATAGGTCTTCTTGAGTTGCCGTCCTTTGTAAAACAGGACACGTTCTTTCTTCGCTTGAAACGGGAGATTGCGCGCCTCCAACTCGATGCTCAACGCCTCCTGATACACTGGCTCGAGGAATCCACAGCCCAGTTCCTTGTAAACCTCAAATGCCGCCCCAATTATCTGATACACTTCCTCCTTCAGCAACAGCTCGGCCATCTCACTCTCCCTCCTTTTTCGTGTTGTTTCGTGTATTTCGTGGATGAATTCAAAACGCCGCCTGGAGGATGACTTCAAGATCTTCAACCGTGACCGCACGCGGATTAACGCGCATGATCCGCTTGATACCGAACGCTTTCTCCGCGAACTGTCGCAATTGTTCGTGCTTAACGCCGAAGTCGCGCAGGCGCTTGGGGATGCCGATCGCGTCGCGGAGCTTTTCGACGGCGACAATCGCCAGTTCGGGCTCCGGCTTCTCGCCCAAGAGCTCGGCGATGCGTGCGAACTCCTTCCTACGCGCGGGCAGGTTGAAGCGCATGACAAAGGGCAGGAGCAAACCGTTGCCCGCACCGTGCGAGCAGTGCACCGCCCCGCCGACCGGATATTCGAGGGCGTGCACGGCGGCGACGCCGACGTTGGAGAACGCCAAGCCGGCCAGCGTCGCGCCCAGGGCCATGCCCGCGCGCGCATCGAGGTCGTTGCCGTCCGCGACGGCACGGCGCAAGAATTGGCCGATGAGGGCGATAGCTTTTTCCGCCATCATGTCGCCAAAGGGGTGCCTGCCTTGGTAAACGCTGCGTTCGCCGGCGGGCAGCGGAAACTCGGCGTTGTCCACGGCGGTGAACGCTTCGATGGCGTGGGTGAGGGCGTCGATGCCGGAATCCGCGGTTACTTTGGGCGGACACGAAACCGTAAGAAGTGGATCGACCACAGCGACGCGCGGCCGGAGATAGTTGCTGAGCACGCCGACTTTGATCTTGTTGTCCGAATCCGTAAGGACCGAAGCACCGGAAACTTCAGAGCCCGTGCCGGATGTGGTCGGCACGCAGATAAGCGGCGCGATCGGGCCGGGAATCTTGTCGTCGCCGACGTAATCGCGAATCGCGCCGCCATGTGCCAAGAGCGTAGCGGTGATTTTGGCGAGGTCCATGTTGCTGCCGCCGCCCAGGCCGACGAGCAAGTCGGGTTGAAACTGTTTCGCTTGGGCCAAACACTTCTCGGCGGCGCGAAAGGACGGCTCCGGTTCGCCGCCGGTAAAGGCATCGACCTCAACGCCGCCGGCACGTAACGGTTCGTGCACTTTCGATAGTGTCCCGGCTTTTTCCAGAACAGCGTCCGTTACGATAAGCGCCCGCCTTGTGCCCAGTCGGCGAGCCAAGTCGCCGATTTGCGAAACCGCCTCACGCCCAAACAATAACTGTCCCGCCGAATGAAAGTTCCATGTGGTGCGCATGACAATCGAACCTCAAAACTCGTGTTGGTAGCCGTGCGGCGTCAGCGGCTGTCGCTGCCCGTTTTCCTCAAGAAAGTAGCCGTCGTTCAAGAACTCGCCGACACGATGGAGCGTGATGCCCGTGATCGGCTGTGTCGCCAGGAGTCGGATGCCGTCTTCCGGCGAGACGGCAAAGGCGAGCTCGAAATCTTCGCCGTCGCCCAGAGCGTGCTGCAGCGGGGTTTTGCCGTCGGTCAGTCGCCGCACGTCGGGATGAATGGGGATCGCGTCAGCGAACAACACGGCGCCGCAGCCACTTTCCCGGCAGAGGTGATGCGCATCTTGCGCCAGGCCGTCGCTGACATCGATCATCGCATGCAACCGCACGGTCCGCTGCAGCTCTAGTGCCTCGCTGACGCGCGGCATGAAATCGAAATGCCGGCCGACAATGCTGCCGCCCAAAGGGCCGGTGACCATGAGCCAGTCGCCAGGCTGAGCGCCCGCGCGCAGCACCGCTCCCCGCGGCGACGGGTGGCCCAAGAGCGTGACGGAAATCGCCAGGCCGTTGTCCCAGGAGTTGGTGTCGCCGCCGACAATGGCTGCGCCGAATTCGTCCGCCATTTCACTCAGGCCGCGGTGCAACTCCTGAGCGAGATTGTCAGAGCCGCGGGGCAGGCCAACGCTCACCACTGCCGCGAATGGGATGCCCGCCATGGCCGCGATGTCGCTGAGGTTGACCGCCATGGCTTTGCGGCCCACGCGATAGCCCCCCGCCTCCGCCAGTTGGAAATGGCTTCCTTCCAGCAGCATATCCGTCGTAACGAGCCAGGGCTGCTCCGACGCCGCGAGCACGGCGCAATCGTCGCCGGGGCCGGCCAGGACGCGTGGATCAGCTGGCGTGCGCCGCCGCAACCAATCGATGAAAGCGAATTCTCTCATTTTTTGCCGCTGTTAGCGGACCCTTGCTCGCGCGTCGGGCTTGTGTTAACAACCCTTGCTCGCGCGTCGGGCTCATGTTAATCGACACGAACTTTGCCCAAAAAACATTTTCGCACAGTTTACCAGATTGTGGCAACAATGCCGAATTTGCCGTACAATAGAGTGATTCTCGAAATCCCCTGGTAGGTTTTTTCTCAAGTTGGTCCGGCCTAACCCCTCAACCGGCCAAAACTGTTGTAAAATTTCCATGAACGTGGTTGCCGTACTGCGCGGTAACGTAGAGTCAGCCCCCCTGATCCTTTTCACGAGCAGTACATGATACTCTCGCAAAACGCGTTGCCCCTCCCACACGTTTTCGGCGAGCCGCAACTGCACACCGACGGCGATGTGCTGGCAGTCGCTTTCGCTCCGGACGGCTCGCTCTGGTCCGTCGAAGAGCCCGGTGTGCTGCGGAACTGGAGCGTCGTCAACGGCACGCAAAACAGCTGGCAGTCGCTCAGCGAATTCGAGACGCTCTGGGCCTTTAGCCGCGATGGCCGCGTGCTTGCTTCCGGCAGCAACGACCTCGCTTTTTGGGATGTCACATCCGGCCAAATCCTGACCGCGTTTCCGCAAAACACTTGGGTGACGGCGCTAGGTTTCGCGCCGGACTCGGGCTTCATCGCGACCGGGCACGACGACGGCGCGGTGCGCTATTGGGACGCCGCGGGGCATGTGCTGCTTCATGAATTTCGCCTGCACCGCCGGCCGATCAGCGCTGTCGCTATCAGTCACGACGGCAAAGTGGTGGCGGCTGCCTGTGAGGACAAGATCATCAACTTGTGGGATCTTGCCAGCGGCAAACACTTGGGCAGCATGAAAGGGCACACCGACCGCATTCCGGCGCTGGTTTGGCACCCTGGCGGCGAAATGCTCATTTCCGCCGGCTGGGATACTTCGGCCCGCATTTGGAATGTGAAAAACCTCGAATCAGAATTGATTCTTAACTATCACGCCACGCAGGTGACTGCGTTGGCGCTAAGCGCCGATGGAGTGCTGCTTGCGAGCGCTGATTCCGCTCCGGTCGTGCATATTTGGGATTTTGTCCATCGCAAGCTCCTGCATCAAATTAGAGGCCTGGAAGGCGAGATCCGCTGCCTGGCGCTAGCGCGGGACGGGCGGACGTTGGCCTTGGGCGGCGAGCGCATTATTCACTTATGGGACCCGATCACCGGCAAAGCACTGGCCGGCGTCGGACCGCGCGGCCAGGCCCAAGCGCGGCTGGCCGTGAGCCCCGACGGCTCACGCCTGGCCACGAATGGCGGCGGCACAGCGGCGCGCGTTTGGAATCTCGCAAGCCATCAGGTCGTGTGCCGCCTGCCAGACGAAGCCGGCGTGCACGGTCTCGCATTCAGCCCCGACGGAAAACTCATCGCCGGCGCAGCCGAAACGCACGTGCGCTTGTGGGATGCCTCAACCGGCCAGATCCGCTCCGATCTTTATGGTCCTGAAGAGCAAACTACTGCCGTCGCTTTCTCGCGCGACGGCCAGATTCTTGCTTCCGCGAGCAACTCGGGCACCGGCGTTTGGATTTGGCGCGTGGCGGACGGCGAGCCGGTCCTGCTCATTCCCGATGCGCTGGACGGCTGCACCATTCAGTCGGTTGCATTTCATCCGGACGGCCGGCGACTCGCGGTCGGCGGCATTGACTGGCTGGCCACCGGCGGATCATCGGGCGCGATTTGCCTCTGGGACGTCGTCGAGCGTTGTGAAGTCGCCACTTTTGCCGTCGGCGCCACCTGCGTCGCCTTTCACCCCTCGGGCAGCCGGCTTGCATCCGCGTCCCCCGATCAGTCACTGTGCGTCTGGGATGTCGAAGAAAAAACGCTGCTTAGCGAATGGGCCGCCCACGACAACGCCATCACCGCGCTCTGCTTTAGCCCCGACGGACAAGTCCTCGCTTCCGGCGGCGAAGACCGCTCCATTCGCCTTTGGACCGCGGACGGGGAGGAACTGTCCGTCTTCGAAGTCGATAGCCAAATCAACGCCCTGGCGTTCTCTCCCGACGGCCAGTACCTCTTTTCGGCGAATGCCAACACCACTTGTTACCAGGTGCGCGTCAAAGATTTGCTGACAAAGTAGAAACGACCAGTGCTGTAGGACGGCTCTCCAGGGCCGTCCCTTCATCGTGGCCCAACAGGACGGGCCCGGAGACCCGTCCTACGAGCCGTCCTCCGGTCGCCGACGCTTCTGCCTCGCCATTCTTGCATAACGAAAATATGAATGTACTATAGATTTCGATTCGTTTGAAGGGTGCAATATGCATCCGATACTCGCGCAGCAGGTCCTCCTCAACCGCCGCCGCTTCTTCGGCCGCAGCGCGTGGGGTCTGGGCTCGGTCGCGTTGGCCTGGCTTCTTAGCGAAGAAAACCGCGGCCAAGCCCAAGGGGGCGCCGAGCGCCAAGCCGGGCTTGCCGGTTTGCCGCACTTCACGCCACGCTCCCGCAGGGTCATCTACCTCTTCCAATCCGGCGCGCCTTCGCAGATGGATTTGTTTGATTACAAGCCGCGGCTGGCGGATATGCGCGGCGACGAATTGCCGCCGTCCGTCCGCCAGGGGCAGCGCTTGACCGCGATGACCGCCACGCAAGAGAGCTTCCCGATCGCGCCGTCGCGTTTCGCTTTTAGCCGATACGGTCAATCCGGCGCGTGGGTCAGCGAATTGTTGCCGCACACCGCACGGATCGTCGATGACTTGTGCTTCCTGAAGTCGATGCACACCGAAGCGATCAATCACGACCCGGCGATCACGTTTTTCCAAAGCGGCGCCCAGTTGGCGGGCCGGCCGAGCATGGGCGCTTGGGTCTCTTATGGTTTGGGCAGTGAAAATCGCGATCTGCCAGCGTTCATCGTGCTCATCTCGCAGGGCACGGGCAACCCCGCCGACCAGCCGCTCTACGACCGACTCTGGGGCAGCGGCTTTCTGCCCTCGCAGTATCAAGGCGTCAAGTTTCGTTCGATCGGCGACTCGGTGCTGTTTCTCTCGAACCCGGACGGCTTGAGTGACGCCACGCGCCGCCGCATCCTTGACGATGTGAGCCGGCTCAATCAGCTGCGCCTGGGAGAAATCGGCGACCCGGAAATCGCCACGCGCATCGCGCAATACGAGCTGGCTTACCGAATGCAAAGCGCGGTGCCGGAGCTTCTCGACATCTCGAACGAGCCACGCCACGTGCTTGAACTTTACGGCCCGGAGGTTCGCCAGCGCGGCACCTTTGCCGCCAACTGCCTGCTCGCCCGCCGACTGGCCGAGCGCGGCGTCCGCTTCATCCAGCTTTTCCATCGCGGCTGGGACCAGCACACGAACCTGCCCAGACAAATCACGGGCCAATGCCGCGACACCGACCAGCCCGCCGCCGCCCTCATCACGGACCTCAAACAGCGTGGCCTTCTGGACGACACGCTTGTCCTTTGGGGCGGCGAGTTTGGCCGAACCGTCTACTGCCAGGGCACGCTCACCGCCGACAATTATGGCCGCGACCACCATCCGCGCTGCTTCACGTTTTGGCTGGCGGGCGGCGGCGTCCGGCCCGGCATGACCTGGGGCCAGACCGACGATTTCTCCTACAACATCGCCCACGACCCCGTCCACGTCCACGACTTGCACGCCACCATGCTGCACCTTCTGGGCATCGACCACCGCCGGCTCACCTTCCGCTATCAGGGCCGCAATCACCGGCTGACGGACGTGCATGGGCATGTGGTGGAAGGTATACTGTAAGTAGAGACGCTGCTTCTACGACCGATGGCATCAACGAGAGCATGCATCGACTACAATATGACATCGACGGTTGGTCTGGAAGCGGCGTCACGCAAAGAAAGAGAACGGCAGGTGTTTTTATGAATGTGATCCTAACGGAACCGGTGGAAATCTCTTTGCGCACACTAGGAGAGGAAGGGCGGCGCATTGTCGGAGCATGGTTTGATCACCTTAAGAACTGGGAAACGGACGAGTACGTACGCAGCCACTCTCATCAGTTGGATTCAAATGACAACGTGTACGTGCTCAAAACAAGCACAGACATTCGCATTTTTTTCAGGCTCAAGAAGCCTGACATTGTGGTTCTGGACATAGCAAGAAAGGCAACTATTATGGGCGTTGGCCGGGTTTCGGAGCACAGCGGCTCATGAAGGAATTTCGAACCGTCGATTTCGACCCGGCGAAATGCAAGCGGGAAATCAATGCCTTTGGGAAGCTGTTGCGCCTCAAAATAAACTTGACAGAGCAGACAGATCTTCGGTGACTTCGCGGCCGATATCGTCCTGGGAAACCGAGAACAACGTGAATACTGCTTCATCGAATTGGAGGACGGTGGGGCAGATAGCATTTTCACCAAGGTCAGGAGCAAGTCTACCAAAGAGTGGAGCAAGAGATTTGATCACGGCATGAGCCAGCTGGTGGACTGGTTCTATTCGCTCGATGATTTGAGAAAGACCGATCGGTTTGACAGTTTTTTCGGGCACGGTCACATTCGATTTTTCGGCCTGCTCCTTATTGGGAGAAATGTCGGCTTGAGTAATGCCGAGCGAAGTCGCCTCAAGTGGCGAAGCGAAAAAGTGCTCGTCGATTCCCACAGTATTTCCTGTCTTACTTTTGACGACTTGTATGAAATCCTCAACCAGAGACTAAAAGCGTATTCGCTGGCATCAAGGTTCGAGGAGTGAGGCCGTATGAAAATCACTCGCGTTGAGCCCATCCACCTACGCCTACCCGACGTCAACGAGCGCTGCGACGGCAGTCAGGAGACGCTCATTGTCAAAGTGCATACCGACGCCGGCATCGTCGGCGTCGGCGAAGTCGATTCGTCGTCGCTCGTGGCCAAGGCGATTGTCGAAGCGCCCTTGTCGCACAAGATCTGCCGCGGTCTGGCCAAGTGTGTGCTCGGCCAAGATCCCTTCGAGATCGACCGGCTCATCCATCGCATGTACGAAGGGACGATATTCTTCGGCCGGCAGGGCGCGGTCATTCAAGCCATGAGCGGCGTGGAAATCGCCCTGTGGGACATCGTCGGCAAGGCGACGGGCCGGCCGGTGTATCAGCTATTGGGCGGCGGCTTTCGCAAGAAGTTTCGCGCCTATGCCTCGATCCTGTTCGGCGACACGCCTGAGCAAACCCGGCACATCGCGCGCGGGCTGGCCGAGCT
>JAKEHV010000044.1 GCA_022614915.1 Gemmataceae bacterium
CACTAGCCCGACGCGCGAGCGAGGGACTGTTAACACTAGCCCGACGCGCGAGCGAGGGACTGTTAACACTAGCCCGACGCGCGAGCGAGGGACTGTTAACAACAGCTCCTCGCGACATTTTCCGGAAGGTCGGCGTTTCAGCTTCCCATCTCGGCAACGAGCGCCCGTGCGGCGCGGAGGAGGGCTCGTGTCGGAAGCACAACTCGCCAGCTACGAGGCAATGCCTTACACCAGCCGCCCCTTTGCGACCACGCACCCCGATACGCTGGCCACGGTCGCGACTCTCTTCGGCATGCACCCGGCGCCGCCCGGGCGCTGTCGTGTCCTCGAACTTGGATGCGCCTTGGGGGGCAACCTGATCCCAATGGCGTTGGCCTTGCCCCAGAGCACCTTTGTCGGCATCGACCTTTCCCCCAGCCAAATCGCCGAGGCACAGCGGCTGGCATCCGCGCTGGGTTTGCCGAATCTGACGCTGCGCGCGGCGAGCATTTTGGATGTTGACACGTCCTGGGGCCAATTCGACTATGTGATTTGCCATGGGGTCTACTCGTGGGTGCCGAGGGCAGTGCAGGACAAGATTCTCGCGATCTGCAGGGAGAATCTCGCGCCGCAGGGCGTCGCGTACGTGAGTTACAACACCTTTCCCGGCTGGCACCTCAAGGGCCTCTTGCGCGGGGTGCTGCAATTCCACGCCAGTCATTTCGACGACGCGTCGACGCGCATCCGTCAGTCGCGGGCATTCTTGGACCTGATGTCCACAGCGGTCAAGGGGGCCAATACCGTCTATGGACGACTGCTTGCCGAGGATATCGAGGAATTGCAGCCGGAACAGGACACTTACCTCTATCACGAGTACTTGGAGGACGTGAATGAGCCCCTGTATTTTCACGAGTTCGTCGAACGCGCCTCCGCCAAAGGGCTGCAGTATCTCGACGAGGCCCGGCAGAGCCAACTCCCCAGCGGCCTCCCGCCAGAGGCGCTACGCACCCTGAACCAATTGCCGGTGAGTCTCATTCACCGCGAGCAATACCTCGACTTTATCCGCGGTCGCAGTTTCCGCCGAACATTGCTTTGCCATGCCCAGACGCCATTGCATCGGCCGCCATCGGTAAGCGCGCTGATGGAGATGTACCTGACCGGCATCGCTCGGCCGGCGCGTCCGGATGTGGATATCACGTCGCCGACGCCGGAGGAATTTCAGGTTGGCGTTGCTGCTCCGGGACTTGTCCACCAGCACTCCAGCGATTCAAAGTCCGCGGGGCTCGCGGAGCTGCGTGGGGGCACGGCGCGAACCGCCACAACCAACGATCCCTTGCTGAAGGCGGCCCTCGTCAGCCTGTCACGTGGTTGGCCGAAGTCAATCGCGTTCCGCGATCTTTGGAACCAGGTCGAAGCGCTGCTGACCGGCGCTTCCGAGGCTGCCCGAGCGCGGTTGGCAGAAGGCCCGGCATGCTTGGCCGCAAGCCTGCTCCAGTGCTGGATGGGCGAGATGATCGAGGCTCATGTCGATGTCTTGCCGTTTGTCACCCAAGTGAGCGAACGGCCGCTCGCCAGCCCTCTGGCCCGGTTGCAAGCGGCGGGCGGCGGCTTGTTGACTAACTTGCGCCATTGGTCGGTGCAGCCCGACGACTTCGACCGCCTGGTTCTGCTCCAACTCGACGGCAGCCGCGATCGGCGCGCCATCCTCGACGCCTTGTGTGAGCTGGTCAATGAGGGCGCGCTCACGCTGGAGCAGGACGGGAAGGCGCTGCGCGGCGCTGCGGCCCGTCCGCTGCTGGAACGAGCGTTGACCCCAAGTCTGCAATTCCTGGCCAATAGCGCCTTGCTGATCGGGTAACGAAGAACGGCACATAAACGCTGCGCACAGGGGGTTGCCGTGTCCGACGCGCCGCTCACGACCTATGACGATGTCCCCTACGCGGACTACGTCTTCCACTATTCCCACCCCGATCGCCTCGCGACGCTGGCGGGGTTATTGGGAATGACGACAGCGCCGCCCGGCACGTGCCGGGTGTTGGAACTCGGTTGCGCGGGGGGCGGCAATCTGATTCCCATGGCCCTGACGCTGCCCGGCAGCACTTTTCTCGGCATCGATCTGTCACCACGTCAGATCGCCTCGGGCCAGGAAGTGGTCGCGGCTCTCGGATTGAGCAACATCGACTTGCGACCGCTCAGCATCCTGGACGTGAGCAAGGAACTGGGACAGTTCGATTACGTGATCTGCCACGGCGTTTACTCGTGGGTTCCGCCGGCGGTGCAGGACAAGATTCTGGCCATCTGCAAGGAGAATCTGGCGCTCAACGGCGTCGCTTACGTCAGTTACAACACGTTCCCCGGCTGGCATCTCCGCGCCATGGTGCGCGAGATGCTTCGTTACCACTCCGGCCAGTTCCAAGAAGCGGCGGAGCAAGTGGGGCAAGCGCGGGCGCTCTTGGACTTCCTGATTGACGCAGCCGGCGACCCCGAGGGAATCTACGGCAGCATCTTGCGCAAGGAGGCGGACGTGCTCGGCCGGGCGCCCGACGCCTACCTGTTCCACGAGCATTTGGAAGAAGTGAACGCGCCGGTCTATTTCCACGAATTTGTCAACCGTGCTTCGGCGCGTGGGCTGCAGTACCTCGCCGAGGCACGCCCGGCACCCCTGCCGAGAACCCTCTCGGCCAAAGCGCAAGAGACGCTGGAGGGACTGGGAGCGGACCTCATCCGCGCGGAGCAATACCTCGATTTCGTGCGGAATCGTACTTTTCGCTGGACCCTTCTGTGCCACGACCGAGTGATGCTCCGCCGGCCGCCATCCGCGACGACCGTGCAAGGCCTGCAGGTCTCGGCGCTCGCGCGCCCGGTCGACGAGGGGACGGCGGCCGGTGGCGAGTTCCGCACGCCCGAGGGTTTGAGCCTGTCCACTCAGAATCCCCTGCTCCGAGCCGTGCTCCTGGGCTTGTTGGAAGCGTCGCCGCGGGCTGTCCCGTTTGCCGAACTGCTGGAGCAGGTACGCGCCGTGGTGCCCGGCGCAGGTGACCAGGTGCCGGAGGCATTGGCAGACGCTCTGCTGCAATCGTTCCTCGCCGGATTTGTCGATCTTCACGTGCATCCGCCGCCGCTAGTCGGAGCATTGAGCGCGCGGCCGGTCGCCAGCGCGCTGGCGCGTCTGCAGGCGAAAGTCGGCGAGCGCGTCACCAGCTTGCGCCACCGCATGGTGGAGTTAAACGGTTTCGAGCGCCAGGTGCTGGTTCTGCTCGACGGCAGCCGTGACCGTGTCGCGATCCTGGAAGCCCTCGTCGAGGCGGTGGCGCGCAAAGATGTGGAATTCTCACAGAACGGCCGTCCGCTGGAAGATCTCGATCAAGTTCGCCAGATACTGGAGGGGGCGGTGGGTCCGACCATGGAGCGGCTTGCAAGCCTCGGCATGCTCCAGGCGTAAGCGCAAAGCGGGCAAAGTTACGTGATCTGGAACAATGCCGCAACTTGTTGGAAGCGGCTTTGCGGCCCAGTTGGGAGAAAATGGGACGGCTCGCCTTGACGGAAATTGATGCCCATCTTCGCAAATCATCGGCAAGATCGCTTCCTTCAATCAAACCACTAAAGTCTGCCTAACCGGCCAACCGATACCTTTCCTCAAGGGGGACGTACTATGTCTTTTGCGGGGGATGGGCGCATGAGAAGCCGTCTTTTGCTGATCGCGGGCGCGCTGTTGTCGATGATCGGGTCGTCGGGATGCATCAATCCGCTAGCCATGGGTTTTGCGACTCCGATCCCCGTGCAGCCGTGGGTGGCCGATCGCATTGAGGAACGTCTTTGCAACCTCAGCGACCATAAGACACCCATTCTGCCGCCGATTCCTCCGGGGCATCGTCCCTTGTGCGAGGACCCGCCGGACCGCGCCGAAATCCTTCGCGCCATGCCGCGCGTGACGCGCGGCGTTCCCTTCTTCTATGAGGAACACCGCGACGACATCGAATTCACAGTGGAAAAGATCGCCGACGTGATTGACCCGCCGCGCTTCTTCCCGCTGGTCGGTCCAGCCCAGGTTCACCACTGTCACTGGAAGTGCACTGTCTATTACACCGAAACCATCGAATCGAGCCAGCCGTTCCCGTTCCAGTGTAAGCGCCGCCGCGTGCAAGTCGTCTATATCGATAAAGACCACCTGCACCTGTGCGTCCCCGGGCCGGATGCCCAAGCTACTGTCACACGCGATCTGGCCGGCATTCGCTAGCTTCGATCTCACGCTCGTAGATCCCACGCTCCGCGTGGGGTGACCTCGGAGCCGACAAGCGGGCCGCTTGTCGCTACATCGCCCGTAGCCACAAGCGGCCCCGCTTGTGGGGTGACCCCGCGCTCGAAGGTCCCACGTTCCGCGTGGGGACCCCACGCGGAGCGTGGGGCCTACGATGAGGACCCAAATATGATCCGCACACACTGGCGCTTGTGGTGCTGCGCCGGGGCCGCCGCCGGCTTGGCCTGGACGTGGACCGGCTCCGCGCAAGAGCGTCCGGCCCTAGATGCGAAGTCGCCCAAGGTAAGTAAGCACGCCGCTGCTGCCACCGATTCGGTGGACCGCTTTCGCCGGTTGGAAATCCTTATCGAATTGGCCTGGCTGAACGATCCCGTCACGTTTCCGTATTTCCTCGAAGCCCATGTCGTTGGTCCGTCGCTTGTCATTCGCGGCGCTGTTCCCTCTGCCGCCGTCCGCGCGCACGCCATACAGGTCGCGCAACTCTTGTCCCCTTTGACCGTCCGGGACGCCATGCAAGAGCGTCCCGGCTTGGCCGTACGGCCGACGCCGCGCTCACCGGAGCAATTGAAAAACGCGGTGCAGTCGCAATTGCGCGCGGCGTTCCCGGATCAGCATGAACGATGGACGGTGCAGTGTGGCAAAGACGGCGCGGTGGAGTTGCGAGGCCGCATCGAGTCGCTCGAACAAAAGCTGGCCCTGAGCCAAACCCTGCGCCGCTTGCACGGCTGTACGCGCGCCGTCAATCTGACCGGAGCACACGACGTCCGCGACATCGTGTCGGCAACCGCCGCAGCGCCTGCGGCCGCCGCCGCTCCCAAAGCGCATGCAAAACCAGATGTGCCGCCCGGTTCGGTGATCAACGCTGCCGCGAAAGAGCCGGTCAAAACGCTCGAGAAAGCTACGCCCCTCCCCAAGACCACTCCCAAAGCTGAAAGCACGGTCGACAAAGCGCCGCCGCCCAAGGTCTTCCAAACCCCCGCGGCAACCGGCAAGTCCGTCGAAGTCATAACGCTGCCGGCCGCGCCAAAGATTTCACCTGTCAAAACGAGCCCGACTGTCAATACGAGCCCGACGCGCGAGCAAGGGACTCCGCACACTAGCCCGACGCGCGAGCGAGGGTCCGTTGACGCTGACACATCCAAGCAACTGCCGGCGAAGAAGACCCTGCCGATTATCATCGACCGGCACGCCATAGCGCCGGTCCAACCGGCTCCCGCTGTCCCGACCAAAGGATTCGCGCTCGTCGAGGTCGAAACTCCGCGCACTCCAGACAAACCTGCTGCCAAGACCGAGTCCAGCCGCGGCTTTGTCGTAATCGAGACAACCGAGCCGATAACACCGCCTCCAATTGCGAGCAAGCCGGTCGAGTCAACAATAACCCGACGCGCGAGCGAGGAACTGTCAACCGCCAAGCCAAAGACGCCTGCGCCGAAAACCGTCACTACAAAGGTCGAAACAAGCCGCGGGTTCATCGTGATCGAAGAAGCAAACGAACAGCCGATGGCTGAACCGAAAACCGCGACATTGCCCGCACCCGCCACGGCGAAACACTCAGTGGACCATCTTACGAAATGCATCCACGACGCGTTTCCGGGCAGACGCTATGTCAAAGTCACCATCCAATCCGCCACCGAGCTGCGCATTGATGTAAATGCCGAGCCGCTCGAAAACGCGACGCGCTTGGGGGAGCGGATGATGGCCTTGCCGCAATTGTCCGGATACCGGGTGGACCTGCACATCTTCGTTTATGGGCGGAATCAGTGAACGCCGTCGCCCGCATCCTGGCGCAAATGTAAGAGAGCGTGGCGCCTCGCGCCCGCTTGACTTTTTCCTTCTCGCCGTCATAATTCCACAGGTTCCCAATTCCCCCCAAAGGAGGCCGGCAATGCGACCGATTGTGTCCATCCCTTTGACGCCGGGCCTCCGTCTCGTTCGCTGATAATTGCACGCTGACGATCGTCCAGGCTATCCAGCATCACGTTTTATCATTCAAGATTCAGCGCAGTATGCGGCTGCGCATTTTCATGGAGAGTATTGTCATGGCCAAACGCCGTTTCGCGCACAAGCCCCCCGACGGGTTGTGTGCGCACTGGGGCGGCGACGACGGAATCGATCCGCGCTTGACGCCTCATCGGCCTCAAGGAAAAGTGAATAATCGCAAGGCGCTGCAGCTATGCCGGCAGATCGAACGAATTCTGGCCGGTGTGCTCGAAGGCGACCTCCTGCGCGACTTGTGCGTGCAGGCGGTGACGCCCGCGCCCGATTCATCGCGCCTATTGGCGACCTTCACTTTTCACGGGCCGGAAAAAATCGCCACGCCGGACATCTTGGATGCGCTACACAATGCGCAAGCCAAGCTGCGCGCCGAAGTGGCTCTGGGCATCCATCGCCGCAAGACGCCGGAACTGGTGTTCCGGGTGCTGCGCGCGTGAACAACCGACTCCGGCCGAGTGTCAAAGGCGCTCGGCCGGCAATCACCCACTACCTAACTCAGCATTCCGTTCCTGACTAAGTCGGGGGTGGTTTCAGATTTCTCAAACTTCCAGCCAATCCCCCGGCTTCCACGCCACCGGTTCCGATTGCGTCTCTTTCCGCACCCGCGCCGCCCAGGCCGCCGCGTCTTGGGCGATGAGCGGCCAAGTATTGAAGTGAATCGGCGCGACCTTCTTCGGCCCAATCAGCTTCACGGCCCGCAACGCGTCGTCCGGGCCCATGGTGAAGTTGTCGCCGATGGGCAGGACGGCGACGTCAATGCCTTCTTCGCCGATGAGCCGCATGTCGCCGAATAGGCCAGTGTCGGCGGCGTGGTAGATTTTTTTGCCGTCCTTGAGGTAGATCAAAAAGCCGCACGGGTTGCCGCCGTTGGCGCCGTCGGGGAGCATGGAGCCGTGGAAGGCGAGGGTAAGCTTGACGCGGCCGAAGGGATGGTTGAAGCCGCCGCCGTGCTGTTGGCCGTGCGCTTTCGTCACGCCTTTGGCGGCAAGCCATTCGCTGATTTCGTAGTTCGCGATGACGGTGGCGCCGGTGCGTTGGGCGATGGCGATGGCGTCGCCGATATGGTCGCCGTGGCCGTGCGAGACGAGGATGAAGTCGGCCTGGGCCTCGTCGGCTTTCTGGACCGCGGCGGGGTTCCCGGTGAAGAAGGGATCGATGAGGATTTTTTTTCCATCGGTTTCGAGCAGCATGGCGGCGTGGCCGAGCCAGCGCAGACGCGAGGGCATGGTGATGGCTCCTTAAGAAGTTGACAAAGAGGATTTAAGCCGTGACCGGCACGACCGTCAATAAATGGCATGCATTCGTGTGACGATTTCCGCGGCCAGTGCTTCCAAGCAGCCCTTTTCGAGCACCGCAATGGATTCTTGATAGATTCCCTTGCCATAGCTTTCCGCAGTGGGCAAGTACGCGCAGCGTGAGCCGTTCGTCAGTGTTGTGACGGTGAGTGGATATTCCGGGACGCGCCGGCGCAGTTCTTGTTGCAGCCACTGATAATGTTCGCCTTCGAGGAAAAGCCAGACCGCATCGCCGATCCGGCCGAGGACGACCGGAAGCGGAAAATCCGCGCCAGGCGGCAAATGTTCCAGGCGTGTGAGGCGACGATGCAGTCGTTCGATCATGGCGTGAGCGTCGCGCGCGGCGGCTTCGTCGTTCGCGTGTAGGACCGTTTCCTTGCTTTTTTGCCACTGGCTTAGTTCCTCACGCGATTGTTCGCGGCTCGGCACATTATGACGATACGGCAACGGAATCTCGACGCGCTGCCAACGAAAGACGCGTTTCATTGCCAAGTGGTCCATTGGCAGTGAATGATGCCGCCAAGTGCCGAGCGTCGCCCCGGAGATGACTGGGCCTTCGTAGACAAACTGTGTCGCCGGCGGCGGCAGGGCCTCCAACACCGCCAACACCGCGTAGCCTAGTTGCCGGCCGTTGCGCTCCGCCACCTCGGGATCGCCGACGAAGCCCTCGCGCGGGCCCAGATCGCCGGAAGCGCCTTGGAGAAAGACACACTGCGCGCCGGTCGCGCTTTCCACGACCTCACGCATGGCGCCGGGATAATCCGGGCTGATGAGCGTGTTCTGCCAAGCCAACGTGGTGGGATGGCACGCGTAATTGACGATCGTCGCCACAATCTTCTCCCCTCGCCCCTGTGGGGGAGAGGGGTCGGGGGTGAGGGGGCTTCGCGTAGCGCGCATCACAAGGACTGTATCATCGGCAGGCGCGTCGGGATTGAAGCCGCATACGAATTGACCGCTGCGTGCATCCCAGAAATCACGCTGAGCGGCTAAATTGCATTGTCCGATGCCATAGGTCAGCGTCGTCGGCGCAAGGTTGGTCCGCGCCTGTTGCAACAATGCGCCAAGCGATTGTGCCAAGCGCGCGAGATATGGCTGGACCAATTCACCGCCGAGCAAGGACGAACGCGAACCGTCCATCATGCCGGCGGCGTGCGTGTGCGAAAAGGCGACGAGGATTCGTTCTTGCGGCACGGCACACGCGTCAGCAACGGCGGTACGAAGCTGCGTCATCTCCGGCGCCCACAGCAAGCAGTGATCGACGGCGACGATTGCCCAAAGATCGCGCGGATTGTCCCAAGGCGCGAGGAGCAGCGCCGTCGCGGTGAGCGGACGATGCACGCCGGTGGCGCGCTCATGCGTGGCCGCGCCCCACATGCGATGGTAAATGCCGACAGGCGGCGTGATGTCCGCGCGGGCGACGCCGAGCAAGCACTGGCTGGTGGGAGCAAAGACGGTTTTCATAGCAGGGACTTTCGCTTGAGTACAGATTCTCTTGTGCGATCTCTCGACCATCAGAGTATAATCTTGTTATGCCAACCACAGCCTCCCTCACCGAAGCCGATATTCTGGAGAAAGTCGTAGCCAACTTGAGTTCCGATGAAGCGCGCTCGCTTCTGAACGTGCGCTATGACCAGCAAACCCTCAAGGAAATCCGTCAGTTACTGCGGAAAAACAATCGGGGCTCGATTACCTCGCAGGAACGTTTGGCGCTCGAGAAGTATCTTCGTGTCGGCCAGTTTCTCGATCTGCTGCATGCCAAATCTAAGGAATCACAATTGCAAAAGTGAAATCCCCGTTGACCTATGGCCAAATTGAGTCGCAAGTCAGTCCGCAATCGTGCTCGAAACATCTGTGAATACTGCCGTCTTGCGCAGGAATTCTCCGTTCTTCCTCATGAAGTCGATCACATTCGAGCGAAGAAGCATCATGGCCCATCGACTATGCAAAACACGTGCTGGGCCTGCGCCTACTGCAATGGCCATAAGGGCAGCAATGTAGCGGGCTATGATCCGGACACCGGTGAACTAGTCGCGCTTTTCAATCCGCGCACCGATACTTGGGAGGAGCATTTTGACTGGGACGGCGCTGCGTTGCGCGGTTTGACGGCGAAGGCACGTGCTACCATTGATGTCCTGCGCATCAACGATCCCGATCGAATCGAGCACCGTCGGCTATTGATGAGCCTGGGCTTGTGGC
>JAKEHV010000346.1 GCA_022614915.1 Gemmataceae bacterium
ATATGGGTTGTTTGCGGCGAGCGGAGCTTCCTCCGAAAAGGCGCCGGTTGGGCCCAAGCTGCCGTAGACCTCGTCGGTTGAGATGTGAACAAAGCGCTTCAGGCCATGCCTGCGGGCGGCATCGAGCAGGATTTGTGTTCCCAGCACGTTGGTTCGGACAAAGGGTTGAGCGTCGTAGATGCTGCGATCGACGTGGCTTTCGGCTGCAAAATGAAACACCGACTCGGCTTCCGCCACGAGGCGATTGACTTTTTTTGCATCCGTAATGTCGCCGCGCACGAAGCGATAGCGAGGATTGGACTCCAAGTCCGCGAGGTTTTCCGGATTGCCCGCGTATGTAAGGCTGTCGAGGTTAGTGATGTGAACGATTGGATCCACACGAAGCAGGTGTCGAATGAAGTTGCTGCCAATGAATCCGCACCCGCCGGTAATGAGGACACGGCCCATAGGCGTTCCTTCGCAAGAGTGTCGTCCTGGCGGCCAAAGATAGCGAGAAGGTAGACCTTGGAGCAAGACTGAGCGCGGGGAGCGGTGGGCGGGCAGCGCGACCAATCCCACAACTTCCTTGTGCTCAAATGTTTATGGAGAAACAAGCCGCAAAGTCGGTTCATTGGGCCATTTGAATCCGTGTCGGCTGCGAAGCTACGACAGCCATTTCAACATAAACCAATAAAAATTAATAACTTATGGCGAATGATCTCACCGGAATCGCCGCCGGCCGCTGGCTGCGCCTAGCGCGGCCGCGGCGTTTCAGACACCGGAAACTCGGCAGCGGCAGTGCCCGAGGACTTGATTTTCCTTGACATTACTCCATGATATCTTTACACTTAAAACAACGTCACCACGCAGGTTTCTGCGTTCCTCTGGGGAGAATAGAGCCGTGACCAAGAAAGAGATTGTGAAACAGATCTCCGAGAAGCTGGGTTTGACCCAACTGAAGACAAAAGAAATCGTGCAGCAGACTTTTGACGCCATCGTTGAGACCTTGCTGGAAGAGAAACGGATCGAGTTGCGCAACTTTGGCGTGTTCGAAGTGAAGCTTCGCAAAGCGCGCAAGGCGCGCAATCCGCGCACGGGGGAGCGCGTGGACGTGGAGCCCAAATTCGTCGTAACCTTCAAGCCGGGTAAAGAGATGGAAGAAAAAGTCCGCAAGCTTGATACCGGCGCCCTCGCCGCCGTTGGCGCCGGCGGGGAGTCCGACGGCAACGGCGCTATGGGTAAGTCCAAGCCGGCAGCTGCGCGCAAACCGTCATGATCCCACGCAAATGTCCTCTCCATCTTAACCCGGGCAACATCCCGGGTTTTTTTGTCTACGTTCCCTTGGGATATTCGGCAAACGCGGAGTTTTTTCGCAAGATTCCCTCAAGCACATACCCGCTAACGCCGATACAACCCTTAAATCCATCGACCGGTTGGACTTTTCGGCGAAGGAGCGCGACATGCGTCGGCTGTGGAGCTTGGCGGCGGTAGCTGGCTTGGCCTTGGCGAACACCGGCTGCTTTATCAACATGTGGTCCAGCGATCCCAATGAACGGACCGAACAGCTCATTCATTGGTCCGAAAACCTGCGCCAAGTGAAGGGTGAATGGAATCGCTTCTGGTTCAATGATCAGCCCAGCCACTTGACACCGATGACGATTCACGGCGGCATCCAGCCCGGCATCTAGGTAGTAGCGCAATTCGCAAGAATTCCGTTACGCTTCAAATCTTGATGAAAGCACGACGCAGGTCGCGAAGAGGCAAGGACGCTTCTTGGCGACCTGCTTTTTTGAGTTGACCACACACTGGGAGTGACGTCTACAACGCATACGCCGTCGGATCGGTCATTCCCGCATCCAAGAAAGCTTGGCGTCGCTCCGCACACTTATTGCATTGACCGCAATGTCGCTTGCCGCGCGGCTCGATGCATGAAAAGGTATGTTCGAGCGGCAAGTCCTTTCCCAACCACATCACCTGCGTCTTCTTCATCGCCGCGAACGGCAAAACGATGTGGACCTTGCCTGCCACCGCTTGATTGGCGACGGCTTGCATTAGGGAGAAGAATGCCGGCGTCGCATCGGGGAAGGGATTGCTCGCCAGCGTGCCTAGAGCGATCTTTGCCACGTCGTTCAAATGACACCACAAGAGCGCCTTGCCCAAGAGCAGCAGGTTGCGTCCCGGCAAGAACACCGCTTCGTCCGGCGTCGCGGCATCCGGTACCCCACTGCCGCTCAGGCTCCAATGCCGCCCATAGAGATCTGCGACGGGCTGCTGCAGGACCGTCAACGGCCGCAGCGCGGGCCTGGCGAGCGCATCGAGGTAGCGGCGCAAGTATTCCTCCTCCACCGCTTCCCAAGCCAAACCGCAGCGAATGTAAAGCGGAAAGACAGACGCTTCGCGCGAAAGGGCATCACCCAGGAGAATGGCTGAATCGAGACCGCCGGATATGAGCACTGCAAAGGACATAAGAATGCAAATCCGAAAATCGAAATCCGAAACCCCAAACAAATTCAAATATCAAATAGGAAACTCAAGGGAAATTCTCCGTTGTTTCGTTATTTCTGCTTCGGGTTTCGTACTTGTTTCGGATTTGGATTTTGAGATTTCGGATTTGAATCGGTCTAATCGCCGCTCAACGCCGCAAGGGCCGCCTTTTTGGAATCATAAATGGCCCAGAGCGTCTCCAGGTCCAGCAGCTTCAGCAATTCACGGGCGGGCTCGGAAGCTCCCGCCAGCACGATCTCGCTGCCGTTTTTCTTGGCCAGCGCATGGCAGCGCAACAGAAAGGACACGAACACCGAGCCGAAATAATTCACCTGGCTTAGATCGACGACGATGCCGGCCGGCGGATCTTCTTTCAAGGACTGCACCACCATGCGGGCGGCCTGCTCGATCAGCGTCTCGTGCATCTCCTCGACCCGTGCCGAGGGGAGCACGACCGCGATCTCTTGGTGGCGCTCGATGCGAAACGACTGCTCGTGGCTGGCTTCTTGGGACATGGCATCCTTCTTTGCGCGTCAGGCCGGACGCTTGCGTCGCGGTGCTGTGAACGGCGTTCTCCCAAAGTATAGCGGGAATGAAGCCAAGGGGAAGGATAGAATGGTCCTGTAAGCGAAACCGCTAGTGGATGTCCGCAGCATGCAATTTCCGTCCATTCCCTTGGCCCATCTCGACGACCTCTGGTTTCAGGTCTCCGGCACCGTCTGCAACCTTGCCTGCACGCACTGCTTCATCAGTTGCAGCCCGCACAACCATTCGTTCGGCTTTCTCGACTTCGAAACCATCCGCACTAATTTAGAGGAATCCGTCGCACTTGGAGTGAAAGAATACTACTTCACAGGCGGGGAGCCGTTCCTGCACCCGCGCATGACCGAAATCCTCGAACTCACTCTGCGCTACGGCCCTGCCACGGTCCTCACGAACGGAACGGTTTTCAAAGACCATTGGCTGCAACGCTTGCGCGCGGCGGAAGACGCTTCCACTTATAGTTTGGAATTCCGAGTATCCATGGACGGCTACACGCCCGAGGCCAATGACGCCTTGCGCGGCCACGGCACATTTGAGCGCATCCTGCGCGGCGTGCGGCAGCTCCTGGATCACGGCTTTTTGCCGATCCTCACCGTCACACCCGCCAACCACGAAGACGATCCACACTTGTTCGAGCGCTTTGTCCGGCTTCTTCGCGAAAACGGCTACGACCGGCCGCGCCTCAAGTTTCTGCCCACCTTGCGCATCGGCGCCGAGGCGAAACGCGGGCGCGGCTACGACGAACACGAGCGCGTCACGCCTGAGATGATGATCGGCTACGATCAGGCGCGGCTCGTCTGCAACCATAGCCGGGTCGTCACGGACCGCGGCGTCTATGTCTGCCCGATTCTTCTGGAAGCGCCGGACGCGCGGCTGGGTGATTCGTTGACCGAAGCGCTCGCGCCCTTCGCGCTCGCACATCAGCCTTGTCATACCTGCTATCAATACGGAGCTTTGTGCGCCAATGCCTCCAGCCGACAGCGCGACACCTGAGTATCGCCGCATCGCGGTATTCGGGGGTGTCTACAGCAACTACCTGGCGCTGGCGGCGGCCCTGGATGACGCCCGCCGGCGCGGCGTCGAGGCGTGCTTCTGCCTGGGCGACATGGGCGCGTTTGGCCCGCATCCCGACCGCGTGTTTCCCTTGTTGCGCGACTTCGGCGTGCACTGTATCCAGGGAAACTACGACAACTCCATCGCGCGCGGCTTGGACGATTGCCAATGCGGCTACACCGATCCGCGCGACAATCATTTCGCGCGCCTAAGTTACCGGTACACTTTCGCCCACACGAATCCGGACAACCGCGCTTGGCTGGGCACGCTGCCCACTGCGCTCCGGCTGCAACTTGGCAATTACCGGCTCTTGTTGTGCCACGGCAGCCCGCGGCAAATGAACGAGTTTCTCTGGGAATCGACCACCTCTTCGGCGTTTCTCGACTACTTGATGCGCCAATACGACACGGACGTGATCTTGGCCACGCACACGGGCATCAAATGGCATCGTGCCTTGGAGGGCGGCAGACATTTCGTCAATGCCGGCGTTCTGGGCCGGCCCGAGAACGACGGGCGTCCGAACGTTTGGTACGCGCTCTTGACACTAGCCCAAAGCGCGAGCGAGGGACTCGTAACGGCCGATCCCGCGCTGCAAGTCGAGTTCATCCCCGTGTCCTACGACCACGAGCAACTAGCGGCCCAGATGCGCGCGGAGCAATTGCCGGACGAGTTTGTGGCGACCGTGCGGACCGGCTGGTGGACAACCTGCCTGGAAGTGTTGCCTCAAAAGGAGCGTCGTTGCGGCCGATTTTAGCGCCGCAAACTTTTCCCACCTTTTCCATTTTTTCCTTGACATTTCACACTTGCGAAATCACCGTAGGCCAAATGCAGCTGGATTGGGGGATTCGGCAGCTGAAAGGATTGACCCCATGACCCATCCGGAGGCCTTTTTCGAGGAGATTCTGGAAAACCCCAACGACGACGCACCCCGATTACGCTATGCCGATTGGTTGGACGAGCATTGCGATGCTTTGGGGGAGTTCATCCGCGTCCAATGCCGCCTCGCCCATTTGCCCCTGGACCATTTTGCGACCTTGGAGCTGGAAACGCGCGAGCGCGAGCTCTTGCACGACAACGAAAGCCAATGGGTCGGCGACCTCGCCGACTTCGTGGACTGGTGGACGTTTCGCCGCGGCTTTGTCGATGAGATTTCGACGACGTCGGCAAACTTTTTGGCGCACGCCTGCGCGCTGTTCCAGCGGGCGCCGATTCAAGAAGTCCACTTGAACGGGCCGCGTGACGATCTCGAGCCCCTGGCGGCATCCGCCTTTTTGCAACGCGCCGCCTACCTCGACCTTTCCAACTACCATGTCCGCGACCAGGGGGCGCGGCTCCTGGCCCGTTCACCCCACATGGCCCACGTGCGCGGCCTCAACCTGTCGTCGAGCGGCATCGGCGATTCGGGCCTTAAGGCGCTGGCCGGTTCGCCGCACTTGTGCGCGCTGCGCGAGCTCTACCTGTGCGACAATCGCATCACCACGAGCGGCGCGCGCGCCCTCGCCCAGTCGGCCCTTGCGGAACACTTGCAGCTGTTGCACCTGCGCTTCAACTGCATTGGCACCGACGGAGCCGACCTCTTGCAGCGCCGCTTTGGGACGCGCGTGCAGCTGTAAATCGCGCATTTGCAGCTGCAAATCAGTGCCGCGCGCAAGTCCGAGCCGCGACCATGAGGGAGCGGGCGACCGCTTGGTTAGTACGCGGATTCCGCGGACGAACACCGTCGTGCAGACGACGACACCATAAGATGCTTGGGTATGCTCCAAGCACTTGATGCCCTGACGGGTACGATTGTGGCCGGCGCTGAGGCTTCGCGCGCTGGACGCTACATGTGCCCAGAATGCAGTGCGCTGGTCGCGCTCCGCGCGGGCAGCCACAAAGTTCCGCACTTCGCTCATTTCTCACGGCGCTTGTGTTCGCTTGCCGAGCCCGAAAGTCCGCGCCATCGCGCCCTCAAATGGCTGTGCAAAAAGTACTTTGCTCCCCTGCCGGTCGAGTGGGAAGTGCGTCTGGGAAAGCGTCGCGTCGATGCGTTTGTGAACAGGCAGTTCGTTGTGGAATGTCAAGCGTCGCCCTTGGCTTGGCGCGAATGGCAAGCGCGGACGGCAGACCACAACCGTCACGGTTATCCTGTGCTTTGGCTGTGGGACGTGAAGCGGCTGTGTGGCAAAAACACGCTGACGGAAGCACTAGAGCTGGAAGGCAAAGGACGCGCCGTGTGGGCGGCGCCGGAGATTCGCCTGTGCCATGAGGAAAGCCACGACCACCTCTACGTCGCCGACAAGCACGACATCATGCCATGCCGTCTATCGCCGTTGAGCGGCGTCGAGCTCGAATCGGCGACGGCCCGGGGAGGATGGACCGATGCGGTTTTCTGGCCGCAGTCCTTGCGCAGAATGACGTTTTTCCCGGACTGCGACAAGAACGAGCGTTTTCACTTCGCGAGCCGATCGAAGCAGTTCCGCTTGGTTCGTTTGGGCAAGCAAACAGCGGCACCGTCGGAGCCGCGCCCGTAAGTAAAAAAGCGGTACGCGCCGCGCTCATCCGCTTCTTTTCGTGCGCGGCTCTCAGGCCAAGTCACTTCCTCTTCCCCCACACCTTAACGTCGTCCCAGTTGCCGGAGTCATCGAAGGAGCCAAGGCCGACGCGGCCCCAGGTGAACGTCTTGTCCTGGGCGGTCATGATCGGCGTCTTCATTTCGTCGAAGTAAATCTCGATCGAGCCGCTCTCGGTTTGCCGCACGATCTTGACAGGATGCCACTTGTCCGTCCAAGGCGTGCCCTTGGTGGAGGTGATGGAGATCTTCTTTCGTGCGTCGTCGTTGACAATGAAAATCTGGTTGGCGTGATCGTCCGCGGCCTTGGCAATATGCACGTAATAGAAATGGGCCGGATCCTGGTAGCCGAAGAACAGACACATGTCGCGATGGGCGACATCCTTGCCGGTGCTTTGCACTTTGGCTTCCAGGACGAAGTCGGTGAGGACGAGGTCTTTCACAAGAGAGATGTTGAGCGGACTGCGGTGCGGCGGCTTATAGTTGCTCGTCTGAAATTGGTTGTAGACCTTGCCCTTGTCGCCGTCCGCGATCCGCCACGCCTTGACATCAGTCGGCTCCCAGCGCTCGGCGCCTTTTTCGAAGTTCTCCTCGAAGACCAACGGGAGTTTCACGGCGTCGCCGGCCGATGCGGCCGCACCAAGGACAGCGAGAACCAATGCCGAACACATGTGCCTCATGAGATCCCTCCGAATTCAACCGCGGAGGCGCAGAGAGACGCAGAGCAAGACAAGGATTGACTTATGGTCTGCATATTCTCTTGCCCGCCCTGTCTCCGCGTTCCTCCGCGCCTCTGCGGTTTAGACTACGACAGAATATCGCGCACGACGTTGCCGAACACGTCCGTCAGCCGGAAGTCGCGGCCGGCGTAGTGGTAGGTGAGACGTTCATGGTCAAGGCCGAGCAGGTGCAAAAAAGTGGCCTGCAGATCGTGAATGTGCATGGGATTTTCGACGACGTGGAAGCCGAGTTCGTCGGTGGCCCCATAAGTGAGGCCGGGCTTGACGCCGCCGCCGGCCAGCCAGATCGTGAACGCTTGCGGGTGATGGTCGCGGCCAAGGCTGCGGCCCAGCGCTGGGTTGCTTTCGACCATGGGTGTTCTGCCGAACTCGCCGCCCCAGATAACCAAGGTGCTGTCGAGCAGGCCGCGCCGCTTGAGATCTTTGACGAGCGCCGCCGATGCCTGATCGGTCGTCCGGCAATTGCCGCGCACGTTGCCGGCCACATCGGTGTGGGCGTCCCAGCCTTCGTGATAGATGTTGACGAAGCGCACGCCGCGTTCGACGAGACGCCGGGCGACGAGACAGGCGCGGGCGAAAGTCGGCTGCTCGGGATTACAGCCGTAGAGATCGAGCGTGGCTTGGGTCTCGCCGCGAAGGTCCATCAACTCCGGCGCGGAGGTTTGCAGGCGAAACGCCATTTCGTAGGCGTTGATGCGCGTGGCGATTTCGGGATCGCCGAGGGCGTCAAGGCGTTGCCGATTGAGCCGCGTGACCAAATCAAGAGTCGCGCGCTCTAGCGTCGGATCGATTCCTTGAGGGCTGGCGACGTTGAGGATTGGTTCGCCGGAGTTGCGCAGACGAACGCCCGCATAGATGGTGGGCAGAAAGCCGCTGGCCCAATTGGCCGCCCCGCCGCTGATGCCCGAGCCGGTGGACATGACGACAAAGGCGGGCAGGTTTTCGGTTTCCGCGCCGAGGCCGTACACGACCCACGAACCGAAGCTGGGGCGGCCGGGCTGAGCGAAGCCGGTGTTAAGGAAAATCTGCGCCGGGCCATGATTGAACTGATCCGTGCGGACCGACTTGATGATGCAGAGGTCGTCCACCACGCTCGAAAGGTGAGGCAACATCTCGGACAATTCGGCCCCGCATTGGCCGTGGCGCGCAAAGCGAAAGCGCGGACCCAATACGGCGGCGTCATGACGGATGAAGGCGTAGCGCTGGCCGCCGATCACTTCCGGCGGGAGAGGTCGGCCTTCAAGTTGGGCGAGGCGCGGCTTGTAGTCGAACAATTCCAACTGGCTGGGCGCTCCCGCCATGAACAGATGAATCACCGCCCGCGCTTTGGGTGTAAAGTGCGGCCGGCGCGGCGCGAGCGGATTCGGCGTTTGTCCCCGGGCGGAAGCTGCGCCGGTCAAGAGCGAGGCCAAGGCGATCTTGCCGACGCCGTAGCCGCACTGCTGGAAGAAATGCCGACGTGTGAGGTTCATGGCGTATTCTCCGTCCTACTTTACGATCATCTCGTCCAGATTGAACATCGCCCGTGCGACCAAGGTCCAGGCGGCGCGCTCAACCAGGTTGGCGTCGTCGCCGCCGGCGATTTGCTTGGCGTTGAGCGCGCCCGATTGCAAACGTTCGCGTTGCCGGCGGTGGAAATCCACTAGCGCGGTCAATTCCGACTCTGTCGGCGGCCGCGTCAGCGCTCGGCGGAATAAGAGCCGCATGCGCTCTTCGACACTGCCCGAAGCTTCCGCTGTCTTTTTGCCCAGCGCTTGGGCCGCTTCCATAGCAACCACGTCGTTCAGCATCGTGAGCGCCTGTAACGGCGTGTTCGAAACTTCACGCCGCGCTTGGCAAACCTCGCCGGTCACGCCATCGAAGGTCGCGAACATGGCGTAGGGGATCGAACGCTTGAGAAACGTGTACAAGCCACGACGATAACGATCTTCGCCCGCACTCGGCTTCCATTGGATCGCGCCGTAGACGCCTTCGGTCGTGACCGAGGGCGGCTGCGGCGGGAATACGCTCGGCCCGCCCAGCTTCGCGGACAAGAGTCCGCTCGCGCGCAACAGGCTATCGCGAATCATTTCCGCTTCGAGGCGCACGCGCGGCCCGCGCGCCAAGAGCTTGTTCTCGGCGTCCTTTTCCAGGTGCTCGGGCGTCGCCCGCGCCGCTTGCTGATAGGTGGCGCTCATTACGATCAGCCTGTGCAGCTTTTTCAGCGACCAGCCCTCGTTCACGAACTCGAGCGCCAACCAGTCCAGAAGCTCCGGGTGCGTGGGAAACTCGCCTTGGAGGCCGAAGTCTTCGGTGGTGCGCACGAGCCCGCGGCCAAAAAACGCTTGCCACTGGCGATTCACCGTGACGCGCGCGGTGAGCGGATTGTCCGGCGACACGAGCCACTGGGCCAGGCCGAGACGATCGCGCGGCGCAGCCTTCGGGAAGGGCTGCAAGGTCGAAAGCACGCCCGTTTGCACCTGGTCGCGTGGCGCCAGAAACTCGCCGCGGTGATGGATGTGAGTTGGCCGTGGATTATCCTTGGGCCGCTCCTTCATCACCATCGTCGTCTGATAGGCCGGCAGCGACGCGCGCAGTTTTTCGATCTCTGTGCGCGGCTCGGCCAACGCCGGCGTCACCTCGAGAAAGCGGCGCAAGAGTTTCTGTTTTTCCTCCGCGGTTCTGTCCGACGCCGGTTTCGCGAGGATGAACTCCAAAATCGCGCCATGTCCTGTCGCTTCGGCCTTGCTCGCAGCGGTCGTGGCGGAAATGCGGAATCGACCCAGGCCGCAGGAGTAATGCCGCTCGAATATCATCTGCAAGGTCATGCCTTCGTCGAGGTCAACAGGCGCGGTGAATTGGAAAACGGCGGCGTGCGGCTTGCCCGGTTGATCGGTCGTAGACCAGCCCGTGCCGGCCTGGCCGTCGAAGCAGTATTGGGCGCCGACTTTGCCCGCGCCGAAGCCGCCGTTGGCATGGCTGTGCGAGCCGCCGCTGAAGGGGATTTTCTTGCCGCCTACCGTTACCGAAAGCTCGCTCAAGAAGAAGTCGCCCTTGGGACCTTCGTAGTAAGCCCGGCCCGGCCCGCGCGCCGGCAGGCTCTCGTCCGGCAATACTTCCAACCGTAGCGCGGTCACGCGCTGCAGCGTTTCTTGGAAGGTCAGCTCGTAAGTGTCGCTCTTCGTTTGATCGCCGCTCGCCAAGACAGAGCCGTCGTCGAGTGTTTGCAGAAAGGACATGTTCGTTTTCGTCGCCGCGGGCCGAAGCACGCGCCACGCGACCGCCTTGGCCGACGCGCGCTCGTCCCATTCGGCCAGACTCTTGTTCAGGGCCTCGACGCCGCCGGGAAACTTGTCCGCGAGCGTGGTTTCGAGGTCCGCGATTCGTTTTTCGAAGTCCGCCCGGCGTCTGGCGATGTCCGCATCTGGAATCTCGTAGTCCGGCTCGTCCGCGTTGTTGAGAAATGCCATGAGCTGGTGGTACTCGCGCTGCGGGACGGGATCGTACTTGTGCGTGTGGCACTGGGCGCAGCCCAAGGTTAGACCGAGCCAAACCGTCCCAGTCGTGTTGACGCGATCGACCACGGCGTAATAACGAAACTCCAACGGATCGATGCCGCCCTCTTCGTTGATCATCGTGTTGCGGTGAAAACCGGTCGCGACAATCTGATCCGGCGTCGGCTTGGGCAGCATGTCGCCGGCGATTTGCTCGATGGTGAATTGATCGAAAGGCATGTCCGCGTTGAGCGCCTGGATGACCCAATCGCGATAGGGCCAAATAATGCGCTGGCGGTCTTTTTCGTAGCCGTTGGTGTCGGCATAGCGCGCCAGATCGAGCCAGCGCCGCGCCCAGCGCTCGCCGTATTGCTTCGAAGCGAGCAGGCGATCGACAAACTTCTCATAGGCTGCTTGGAACTTGGTTTCGTAGGACGGATTGTCAATCCGTCCCACTTCGGCCAGCACCGCGTCCACTTCTTCGAGCGTAGGCGGCAGACCAACAAGATCGAGTGAAACGCGGCGCAAAAGCGTATAGGGATCGGCGAGCGGCGACGGCTTCAATCCATTGGCTTCGAGCCGGGCCAGGACAAAGTAGTCAATCGGATTGCGCGGCCAGTTTTTCTGCTTGCACGCGGGCAAAGGCGCTTGCTTGGGCGGCACGAACGCCCAATGCGGCTGATACTCGGCCCCCTCGGCGATCCAGCGCTTGAGAATCTGCTTTTGCTTCTCGGAAAGCTCCATCTTGGTGGAAGCCGGCGGCATGCGCTTTGACAGTTTCTCGGCAAAAACACGGGCCACGAGTTCGCTGTCGTCGGGCTGGCCGGGAACGATCACCTTTTCCACTGCCTTTTCGCGCACGTCGAAGCGCAACTTCGCCTTGCGCGTGCTCTCGTCCGGGCCGTGGCACTTGAAGCAAAAGCGCGACAGGATCGGGCGAACTTCGCGCGTGAAATTGACTTTGTCGTCGGCGTGCGCGACGGAGACGCCCCACAGAATGGAACCGCAAATGACCGTGCAGAATCCGAAATTGCGAATCATGAACCCATCACTACTCTCTGCCGCTCCCAAAATGGGATCGGCACGTTTTCCGGATACCGAATGTATCAAATGATATCGATCCGGTGGGCCGTGATCCAAATGTCAACCTGGTCGAATCGAGCCTTGAGTGTTTCTTTGAAGCCGCGCACGGCTTGCCAGTTTTCCGGTACGTCATCAAGGTCGAGGCGAACACGAATGAGTTGATCGGAAAAGACAGTGCTTTGGTACAGCCATCGACCACGAACGACGACCGTGTCTGTACTCGTTGCGCCGAATTGCGCCACGAGTTCGTCGTCGGTAAGTACAAATTTCTCCGCTTCCACGGACCTGCCGTCGTTATAGAACAGAGGGAGCAGGATTTCGAATCTGATCATGAGCGATCTTGACCTCATCGTCACTCGCGCGACGATAGCCAATATGCAAATCTTCGAGGATCTTCAAGGCATCGCGCGCGACTTGATAAACTTCGCCGGGAATGCTGGCGATTCGTGAACGGCGGGCGAGTTCATAGAAGCCCCGCGTCCGATCTTCCTCGCTTAGGAACTTGATGTAAACGGTTTGCATAGCGAGCCCTCTGATGCCTGGGCACGAGCATTTCCGATTCTCTTAGCCAGGCAGTCCGTCCATCTTATCACAATAACCATTGTGGCGAAGCACGAAAACGGCTCAAACCGAATCCCGCGCGGAATTCGCTTTGCCGCGAGCGGCGTCTTTTCTACTATTGAAGGAGCAACCAGTCCCGCTAAGGAGATTCGACATGCGTCGCTATTGGATCGTCGCTTTGGGCTTCGTGTTTCTGCCGGCCGCCGTCTACACCCAGGAGAAAGGAAGCAAACCCGTGCCCGCCGTCCTCAAGTTCCAAATGAAAGACATCGACGGCAAAGCCGTCGATCTTGCCAAGTATCAAGGCAAAGTGGTCCTCTTCGTCAATGTCGCCAGCGAGTGCGGCTACACCGATCAGTACAAGCCGCTGCAGGCGCTGCACGCCAAATACGCGAAGGATGGCTTGGCCATTATCGGCATACCCTGCAACGACTTCGGCGGCCAAGAGCCGGGGACCGAGAAACAAATCAAGGAATTCTGCTCGACCAAGTACAACGTGACGTTCGACTTGTTCGCCAAAGTCGGCATCTCGAAGGACCCAGCCCCCTTGTACAAATTCCTGACTTCCAAGGACACGAATCCCAAGTTCGCCGGGCCGGTGCGCTGGAATTTCGAAAAGTTTTTGGTTGGCCGCGAAGGCGCGGTCGTCGCGCGCTTCGCCTCGGACGTCGATCCGGAAGGAGAGGCGTTCGTGCAAGCGATCCGGAAAGAGCTGGACAAGAAGTAATATGGGAACCGCAGATGAACGCGGATGAACGCAGATTGGAAAGCGAGAATAGGAATGGATGTGCGACAGGAACCGTGGAGAGTGTCCCCGTTTCTTTCTTATCTGCGTTCATCTGTGTTCATCTGCGGATTCATAGGACCACTCCCGCGACTGCAGCGCGGCGTGAATCGCGGTTGTTCGTGGGAGCGGCCTGCACGTTCATGCCTTGCGCGCTCGCTTTCACCACCGCGCACTCATTAGGCGTCATCGAATCGATCAGCCAGAGCATGTGCCCCTGATGCAGTGCGTCGCACGTCTCGAAGAAGCGATGGTCGCCGTATTTCTCGCAGAAGTAGCGCTGCAAAACGAAATACTCAGGGACGGTCAATCCTTGCCAGCCTTTTAGCTCAAACAATTCACGAATCTGCTTGCCCGTCTTGCCCCAGGCATTGGCCACCGGATTCGGATTGAACAGCAGGAAGTACGGCCCTTCCTCGCGCCCCGCCAAATCGTCGCGCCGCTGCAAGACTTTGCCGTTGGCCGTCTTGGTCCAGGTGTCGGCCAGGAACGGCGCCGTGCTATACTGTTGATTGTCGGGCACTGCGGGTGCTGGTCTGCGCGCGGTTTCCTCGATTAACTGGTCGAGCGTTTCCATCTGCAGTGCGAATGGGGGAAACGCGAAGCCCGCGCGGAAGCCGAGTTCGACAGCGCGGTGGACGGTGTCTTCGTTGGATTCCGCTGCCTTCGGCAACGGCGCGCGCCAATCCGGCAAGTTGTGCTCGTGGTAGAAACGCCGGCTCGTCTTGAGAATTTGTTGCAGGTCCATGGCAAATCGACCACCTTGGCTTTGGCCGCGCGCCGCCTACATCCACATTCCGTTTTGCGCCCATCACTGCGGCTATTGCGACTTCGCTGTTGCCGTCGGTCTAGACGACCGCATCGACGCCTATCTGGACGCCTTGGCTGCGGAACTGACTCGGCTGGAAACGCCGCAAACGGTGGACACGCTGTTCTTCGGCGGCGGCACGCCCTCGTATCTGTCCGCGCCCCAGCTGGAAAAACTGCTCGCGATTGTCGGGCGCTGGTTCACGCTCGCGCACGGGCACGAGTTTTCCCTCGAAGCCAATCCCAGCTCGCTCGACGAAGCCAAGTTGAAGCTGCTCGCCGGGCACGGAGTCAACCGCCTCAGTCTTGGCGTGCAATCGTTTTCGCCGCCGCTTTTGCGCGTGCTGGAGCGCGACCACGAGCCCGCGGACGTGGGCAAGGCTTTCGAGCTTACCAGGAAATATATCCCAAACGTCTCGCTCGATCTCATTTTCGGCGTGCCGGGTCAAACGCTCGAAAGCTGGCGCGCGGATCTGGAAGCAGCCGCGGCCCTGACGCCGAGCCATATCGCGACGTACGGCTTGACGTATGAAAAAGGGACGCGTCTATGGAAGCAGGAACGGCAAGGTCTGGTTCAGAAACTGGGCGAGGACACGGAGCTTGGGCTCTACACGTTCGCGATGGACTTTCTCGAACAGGCCGGCTTCGAGCACTATGAGATTTCGAATTTCGCCCGCGCCGGTTTTCAGTGCCGGCATAACGCGACCTATTGGGCCAACGAAGCGTACTTCGGCTTCGGCATGGGCGCCGCCCGGTACGTCGACGGCGTCCGGCAAACGAATGTGCGCGAACTGGGCGCCTACGTCGACCGCGCCCTAGCTGGCAAGCCGACTCACTTTCAATCCGAACAGCTCGAGCCGCGCGACCGGGCCTTTGAAACCATGGCCCTGCAGCTGCGCCGCGCCCAGGGCATCGACCGCCTCGGGTTTTGCGCGCAAACCGGCTTTGCGGCCGACGACCTTGCCGGTCCCGCCATTTTGAAACTGGAAGAGCTCGAGCTGCTCTCGAGCGATGTCTTGTCGGTTCGTCTTACCCGCAAAGGAAAATGTCTGGCGGACGCCGTCGTCGCCGAACTGATGGCGGCGAGATCTCCTGAGACCGCCAACTCGCAAGGTGAATCGGCCAAATCATGTGAACAGCACAAGTCATTATTGCCAATTGCTAATCGTTAACACTAGCCCGACGCGCGAGCGAGGGTTTGTTAACAACCCTATTACGAGTCAAACAGGTCAACTCGAGTTGGAACGACCCGACCAGATTAGCGCGAGCAACAAGCAGAGCGGAAGGACGCCGGCGGCAGCCAAGAGCGGGTAGGCTTGCACGAGTGCCCACAGTGCGGCCGGTGTGAACCCGCCCGCCGCGCCGCGCGCGGAGGCGGCGGCCACGAAGCCGAACAGTCCGCCGGCGCTAATCGCCGCCAGCGCCGCCATCAGCACAGGCCGCAGCGACATCGGCGTCAGTCCCAATTCGTCGGCGGGACTTTGACAAAGCTCGAGAAGACTGCGAATGGTTGCCTGATCGGCGGCGGCAAGTGTCTGCGCGCTCAACCAGGGTTGGACGAGGCCGGCGAGTTTTTCGAAGGTCGCGCGCTGTGCCGCATCGGCCCGGTCGCGGGCGCGGCTGAGTTCCTTTAATAGTAGTGCGTGCAGTTGGTCATACTCTTCACCCTGCCAATTCGGAGTTCGGCGACTGGCGACTGCCCGAACGACGCCGATCCATTGCCGCCAACACTGCTTGAGGGCCGATTTCGCGACGCCCCCGCCATCATGCGTTGCCGGGGCCGGCGCGAGCGCCGGCGCTGGTTCATCTTTCTTGTTCTGGGACGCGGCCGGCGGCGCTGGTTGCGTCCAGCGAATGGGTCGCACCGGCGCGAGATTCGTCGTCCTAGCCATGTCCGGCAGCGGGGTCGCCGAGGAGGCAGGTTCCAGCGAAGGCGGCAGGGGCTTGATCAGTTTTTTTGTTTGCTTATCCGGCTTGGGGTTGACGTCGACGTGTTCGCGCGCCGGATTAGTGTTTTCCGGCGTCGCGGCGACGACCTGGCCGAAGAGAAACGTCAATTCCGACACCAGTTCGGCGGGCGTTTGGAAGCGCTTGTCGGGATCGCGCGCCATCAACCGGCGCAGCACGCTGCCCAAAGCCGGCGGCGTCTCCGGGCGGTGCTGCTCGATTGGCGTCGGCGTTCGCTCCAGGTGCTGGACTATGGTTTCGAGCGGCGAATCGCCGCGGAAGGGATATTGTCCCGTAAGCGCGAAGTAAAACGTGCAGCCCAGGCTATAGAGGTCGGAGCGGATGTCGGCTTCGTGGCTGTCGCGCGCCTGCTCCGGCGAAACAAATTCCGGCGTGCCCAGAAAACCGCGCTTCTGGGAGGGCATCATGCTCGCCGCCGAGGCCGAGCCTTGGAGCCGCGCCAGGCCGAAATCAACGATCTTCACCAACAACGGCGGCACCGGCAAACCTTCACCGCCGACTCCTCTGCCCCAAGGGGAAAGGGGGGTGGAAGCCTGCAGACAAGCGACGGCGCTTGTCGGAATGAGCAAATTGGCAGGCTTGATGTCGCGATGTACAAGACCTTGCTCGTGGGCGTATTGCAAGGCTTTGCCGGCTTGGTGCAAAAGCTCGCAGCCCAAGCGCAAAGGCAATGGTCCGTGCTTGCGGACTAGTTGATGCAGATTCAGTCCGTCCACAAACTCCATGGACAAGAAAAGCAGCCCATCGGCCTCGGCGGCATCGTAGGCGAGAACGATATTGGGATGCGTGAGGCGCGTGACGGCGACGATCTCCCGGCGAAACCATTGCCGCGCCCGCGCGTCTTCGGCGACTTCGGGGGCGATCACCTTAAGGGCGACGGTACGCTCCATAAGAGAATGCCGGGCCTTGTAGACGGCGCCGAACCCGCCGCGGCCGATCTCTTCAAGCAAACGATACGGCCCGATCACGAGCCGCGAGTTGCCGATGAGGAGTTGTTTGACTTGATACAGGGTAAGCAGTCCGGCCTGGTGCAGGGAACCGGCAAATGCCGGCGCGGGCGAGTGAGGCGAGACGCCTTCAAGCGCAGACGTCAACTGCTCCTCGGACAGCAGTTTGCTGTTGCGAAGACGTTGGAGAAACTCATCGACGCAAAGGTCGACGACTTCCGGTTTCCAAGTGCGCTCGACGCTTTCCAACACTTTTCTTCTCTGTGCGTTCCTCCGCGCCTCTGCGGTTACCCTGAATCGTTCATTCCACGAGCCGGATTTCTGGAATCTGCGGCCCGTTGCCCAAGAGATCGATGCTGATGTTGCCCACGCCGCTGATGTTGATGGTGTTGGCGATTACGCCGCCGGCCAACAGGTCCAGACCCAGGGCAGCCAAGCCGCGCAGCTGAACGTCGGCGGCGGCCGCGTAGATCAAGCCGGTATTTGTGACGCTGGCTGTCCCTGTCAGGCTGAGCGGCAGCGCCACGTTACGATCCTGATAGATGCCAATGCCGCGATAGTAGCCGGTCAAAGGCGCGGCCAGGATGACTTTGCCCAAGCTGTTCAGGGTGATCGGCCCGGCGGGAAAAGCGCCTTGCGTGTTGTAGATCATCGTGCTGACGCCGGTGAGCGTGGCCAAGTTCGTGACTTCGAGGCCGCCGCCTTCCAGGATGTACACTCCGGGCATCATGATCACGATGCTGATGCCTTCAATCTTTATGCCGCCGCGATAAATGCCGGGCTGCAACATGCGCGGCAAAAGCGAATTGATGGTGAGCTTATTGTTGCTGCGCACCGTCAAGCTGGCCGGATCGGGCGGCGGCAGATAGCGCAAGGGATCGGCGATGGGCGCGGAGCCGGAGTTGATCTTGGTCAAAACTGCGCCGCTGCCGGAGTTGATCCAGCCGCCGCTTACGTCGATCGATGCCGCAGACAATACACCGTTGCTCTTGTTGTCAAATGCGGCGGGGTCGTCCGAGTTCACATAGATGCCGGAGCCGAGCAACGTCAAGGCGAGCTGTGCATCGTTGACAAACGAAGACGCGCCGTTTGGCCGCAGCGCAACCAGGCCCAACGGCGCGGGCCGGCCCAGTGCCACGGAGCGCGCTTTGACGACGAGATCCTCGCCCGATACGGCGGCGCCGAATGTGGCAGACAAATGCGATTCGATTGTGATCTCGGCGTAAGCCTTCTTGCCCGCGAAGGCGCCGGTCTTAGGAGGAATCTCGACAGTGACCTTGGACTTCTTGCCGTCGTTGGCGTAACCGTTGCTGGCCGCGCTCGCCAAGGCTGCGCTCTTGGCAAGTCCTTTCGAATCGGAACCTTGGGCCGTGGGGTACAGCTGATAGAGTTCGCGCGCGGCAGCCAAAGCTGCCGCATCGGCGCTCGCCTGAGCGCGGCGGCGCTCCTCCATGAGCCGGCCCCCGTCGGTCGTCAGAGCCACGATGGCGATGATGGCCCCAAGACAAAGGAACAACCAGAAGATCGCTCCCCCGTCACGACGCTGATTTTTTTTCCTGGTGCTCATGTTCGGTTGCGGGTCAGAATGCCATGGGAAACTCGCTCGTGCTTTCCAATTGGATCGGCCCGGCCACCAAGAACTCCGGGAGCCAGTCGTAGCGCACGGTGACGCGTACACGACACGTCACGTGTTCCTTGGAGGCGTTCAGCGTGCGCGGCCACTTGGAGGCGCTGTCCCAATCGACGGCCGTGCCCGTCGCGCCGTTGATCCAGTGCACCTCGACCGTCAGCTTGGCTGGGTCCATCGTTTTCGCAAGCGGCAAGATCACTTGCTTGCGCAGCTCGTCTTTGGTGGGGCATTTCTTGCCGGTTTCTTTTTGCCAATCGCTGCCGCGCACCGCCAGCCAGCGCGTGGCTTCGCGCGCTTGATGGGCCACTTGCTGGTAATGGAAGATGCCAAGGCCGCCGACCACGATGGCCACCAGCAGAAAGAACAGCACGGGCAAAACCAAGGCGGCTTCCACGGTGACAGCGGCGCGGCGCACACGGCGCTTGCTGGCGCGTCGGGATTGCATGCGTGCGTGACGTCGGTCGCCCTCGCTAGCGCGTCGGGCTAGTGTGCGTGCGTGAAGTCGGTCGCCCTCGCTAGCGCGTCGGGCTAGTGTGCGTGCGCGTCGGGCTAGTGTTGCCAGCATTAGGGCACCTTGGGCAAGCGGATGGTTCGCTCCAGCTTCAGCATTCGCGAAGAGTCCAGGATCGGCGTCAAAAGCTCGACTTCATATTTCACCGTGACTACCACCGACGATGCGTCGAACGTTACGCTGACCTGGTCTTTGGTCAACGGTGGCCGCAGCGAGGCCCCTTCCGCGAGGGCAGCTTGCTTGGCTGCTTCGGTGGGATCGTAACCGCCTTGCGACGGTTGGCCGCCGTTGCCCCCGAGCAAGGGCGCCAAGGGATCGAGCAAACCGGAGAGCAGATTATCCGGCGGATGATACTCCTTCGGCCCGCACGCGCCGCTGGCGTGCAAGGCGGCGGCATGCGCGCAGTTCTGCAGCGTTTCCGTGTTGTGGTAGACGCGGCAATAGTCCACGACAACCAGGAACAAGAAAACCAAGAAGGGCAACACGACGGCCAACTCGGCCGTCCAGGTGCCTGGGCGCTCGTTAACACGAGCCCGAAGCGCGAGCAAGGTTCCGCACGAGTTCCGCTGCGAAGGCCGCCCGGAGTTCTTTCGAATTCCGCTACGGTTAACCACGGCATGCATGGACTTCGTCTCCGTTGCTATCTCGAAAACAACCGCGCCAGGTGCACGGCGGCGGGACCGAGCGTCACCAAAAAGATCGTCGGGAAGATGCAAAGCAGCATCGGAAACAGGATCTTGACGCTCGCCTTTTGCGCCTGTTCTTCGGCGCCTTGTTGTCTCTCTAAGCGCCAGGTGTCGGCGTGCAGCCGGATCGACTTGGCGACGCTGGCGCCGTACTTTTCGGATTGCAAGAGTACAAAAGCCAGCTCGCGGAGATCGTCCAAGCGCGTGCGCTCGGCAAAGCGCTGAAAGGCCTCGCCCGGCGACGCGCCCATGTCCAATTCGCGCTGGACGATGTTCATTTCGACCGCCAGTTCCGGATGCACGAGCGGCAATTCGTCGTTGACGCGCTGCAGTGCGGCCGGCAGACTCGCTCCGCCCTCAAGACAAAGGACGAGCATGTCCATCGCGTCCGGCAAGGCGCAGCGCAAACGCCGCAGCCTTTGCGCGCCTTGCCAATCGAGCCAGTAGTTCGGCCCGAAGAATCCCAACGCCGTCGCGACCATGCCGCCAATCATGGCTTGATTGGGACTGAGCCAGCCGAGCGTCCAAGGAACGAGCACGCACGCCAAAGGCAGCACCAAGAGCAGCACGAGCTTGACGCCGAGGAAGATCGCCAAGGCATGCGGGCCGTAATAGCCGGCCTGCGCCAGCCGCTGCCGCCAGAAGGAAACCTGGCTTTCCTTGGTCGGCATGATGAGATTGCCGGCTTTCGGCAATGCAGCAGTGATCTTGGCGGGCTTTTCCGGCTCGAGAGGCGCTTTGTCGTCGGAAAGCGCGCGCAGCCGCGCCACGGCCCGGCGTCGATCCGTGAACAGCCAAACGAACACGAGCGCGCTGATCCCCAGGACGGCCCCGAAGACCAACAGAAAAACCAGCATGCTGACGAGAGCAGGGTTGTCGAACATATTGCTCAATACTCGAAATTCACAATGCGCCGGATCCACAGGATGCCGATTGTCATGGAGACAAAGGAGGCCACCAGGAGCCGCGGGTGTTGGAACAGCGTTTCCGCATAGGGGCGATTGAGAACCATCAGTACGCCGAACAAAACGAAAGGCAACACGACCAAAGTCCAGCCCTGCAGGCGTCCTTCGGCGGTGTGCGTCTTGACTTGGCTCTGGATGCGGAGGCGCGCGCGTATCATGATCGCGAGCCGGTCCAAAACCTCGGCGAGATTGCCGCCGAGCTGCCGCTGGATGAGCATGGCCAGAACGAACAGGCGCATTTCCAGGATGCCGCTGCGCCGAGCCAATTCCTGGTAAGCAACTTCCGGTGAGAGACCGAGGTTCAGCTGATGTTGACTGCGTGCGAATTCTCCGGCGACCGGTTGATCGCAGGAATCGGCAACGGCTTGAAACGCTTGCTGCACGGATTGGCCGGCGCGCACCACACGCGACATCAAGTCGAAAACGGTGGGCAGTTGGCGCAAATACTTCTCGCGCCGGGCACGCGCGCGGACTTGCACCAACCACCATGGCACAATGCCGGCGCAGAAACCGCCCGCGATTCCCAAAAGCGGGCCGCGCCACCAGGTGAGTGCCGCGACGGCGACGGCAGCCAATCCGGCGGACAAAAGCGCTACCTGCGTCAATTGAAACGGGAGTTGCGCTTGTTCGAGTAGATCGCGCCAACGAGTGGACAGCGGTTCGAGGCGCGACGTTGCATCCACGCGCAGGGCCTTATCGGTCGCGCGGTCGAGGTTCTTGAAAAGAGCGGAGCCGGCCGACGTTTCATGTTTCTCGTTGGCGAATTCTTCGCTGAGCCGCCGCCGCAATTGCTCCTCATCCGCCGTCCAATAGTCGCGCACGACCAGCGCGACAGCGCCCACGCACAGCGTGACGGTCAGGAAAATGAGAACGGTCAAGGTCACGGCAACCTCCATGTCTTCTATTGTTGGCCCAAAATACGACGCTCGAACAATTCGGTCCCCAGCGGCGCGCCCATCGAATTCAGCCGGGCGAGACAGTTGGGCCGGAGGCCTGTGGCTTGGAAGTACCCTTGGCTGCGGCGTTCGCCGTCGACTCCGGTTTGCTTGAAGAGGAACAAATCGTGCATGACCACGTTGTCTCCCTCCAGCCCGGTAACTTCGGAGATCTTGACGACTTTGCGCTGCCCGCCGAGCAAACGGCTGACTTGCACGACTACGTGAATGGCCGAAGCGATCTGCCGGCGAATGACCCAGATCGGCAAGTCGAAACCGGACATGCCGACCATGATCTCGAGCCGGCTGAGCGCGTCGCGCGTGTCGTTGGCGTGCACCGTGGTCAGACTGCCTTCGTGTCCCGTGTTCATCGCCTGCAACATGTCCAATGCCTCCGGACCGCGGCATTCGCCGATGATGATGCGGTCGGGCCGCATGCGCAAGGCGTTGCGCACCAGGTCGCGTGTGTTGACTTCGCCCGCGCCCTCGATGTTGCTCGGGCGCGTTTCGAGCCTGCCGACGTGCGGTTGCTGCAAGCGCAGCTCGGCGGCGTCTTCAATGGTGACCACGCGTTCGTCGTCGGGGATGAATGCGGACAGCGCATTCAGCAGGGTGGTTTTGCCGCTGCCGGTGCCGCCGGACACGAGAATGTTCAAGCGCGAGCGCACGCACGCTGCCAGAAACTCCATCATCTCCACCGGCAACGAGTGATTGGCGACCAGGTCCGTGGCTAGAATCGGCTTGGCGCCGAAACGCCGGATGGAGACCAGCGCGCCGTCCAAGGCCAGCGGCGGAATGATGGCGTTGATGCGGCTGCCGTCGGGCAAGCGGCTGTCCACCATGGGGCTGGTTTCGTCCACGCGTCGGCCGGTCTGGCCCACGACGCGCTGCACGATATGCAGCAAGTGTTTTTCGTCGTTAAAAGACACGTTGGCCCGTTCCATCCGGCCCGCGCGTTCGACGTACACAGTGTGGTGGCCGTTGATAAGGATGTCGGTGATGGTCGGGTCTTTGAGCAATGGCTCGAGGGGCCCAAGTCCGAAGGTTTCATCGAGCACTTCGTTGACGAGCCGATCGCGCTCTTGCCGCGACAGCAGGCTGGCGCTGCGTTGACACAACTCGTCGGCGACGCGGCGGACTTCTTGCTGAAGCTGGGCCCGGTCCAGTGTGCCCATGGCGGCCAGGTCCATCGCCGTCACCAATTGCTGGTGCAGCTGCGCTTTGAGCTTGCGCAAATCATGGAGACGGCTGTCGGCGCTGGCTGCCTCGGAGACTTCCTTCCAGGCGGTGGCGGACGACTGCGGGGAGACGAAGGAACGGGACATAAGACTCAGCTTTCCATTGCAGGTTGGTGAAGAGCCCCCGTGAAGTTACCGCTTCCTTAAGGGCGCGGCTCTGAATTTTCGGTTTTTCATTCTCGATTGCCCGGTTGAGTTCCTCGCATCAGATCAACGGAGAAGGAGGAACCGAGAATGAAGAACGGACGGTTCGATTTCACCTCCCCACGCGGAGCGTGGGACAACTTTGACTTCCGCACCCTTATAGGATGGCGGCTGCTGCTGCCAGAATGCGTGGCGGCTGTTCCTTTTCTTTGCGGCGCTCGCACAGCTGCCTGGCCAACTGCACGATGCTTTGGGCGACTTTGGAATTAGGATACTTCAAAACGGCCGGCACTCCCAAATTGTTGGAGAGGTTGATCGTCTTGGGGTCATCCGGCACGTAGTGCAACATCTTTGCGCCCAATGCGTCTTCGGCTTCGTCCTTGGGAAGCTCGCCGGGCTGTCCATAGCGGTTGATCACGCAGTGGATGCGGCTAATGCCTTGGTCGCGCAGGTATTCCAAAATGCGGCGGGCGTTCCGCAGCGACGTAAAATCCAAGCGGCAGACCAAGAGCACGTCCTTTGCCTGCCGAAACGCAACCAGTTGTTCTTCGTGGAAGCAGTCTTCCAGATCGACGAGGACCTGGGGGAATAGGCGGCGCGCCATGGTGAGTGCCTGATCGACCCCCTGGGGCGAGACGACGCGTATGTCCGCGAACATTTGCGGCGCGCCGAGCAACTGCACGCCGCTGGGGTGGCGGGCCAGCATTTTCTCGAGCATGGCGCGGTCGAGCCGGCCCACGTTCAGGCAGGCGTCAGCGAGAGTGAAACCAGGCTTGAGGTCCAAGAGCGGGGCCAAATCGCCGCGGCCGGGCTTGAGATCGATAAGGCCGCATGCGCCGAAATCGCGGGCGACTGCGGCGGCCAGATTAACGGCGAGCGTGCTCGCGCCGGATCCCCCCGCGCAAGCAAGCACGCCCAGCACCTGTCCCAAGGCTCCGTTGGCGGTTTCGCTACGGTCCTGCCAGCGCGACAACACCGCTTCCAGCCCAGATTCCAGATCGGCTTCATCAAGGTAATGGTCGGCGCCTTCTTGCAGGGCGCGCAGAATGAGGCGCGAATCAGTAGCCTGGCCGACTGCGAGCACGTGGCCGGAGGAAAGACGGCGAAGTTGCCGCAGGATTTCAATTCCTCGGTCCGGCTGCGGCGACAAGACGACGACAACAACCTGAGGCTGGGCTTGCAACAAGACGCGTTCGACGTTGGCAAAGGACGCGGCCAAGGGCCCTTGCGGGTCGACATGAGCGCGGAGCAGTTCGCGCACTTTCAAACAAACCGGCTCTTGAGCCGTTGGGCTTACCACCAGGGATCGCATGGCGACGACCGACTCCTAACGGGAAGGAGGGATGTCGGCGGGTTTAGGGGGAGAGCCGAATTTTTTCGCAGAATTCGCAACAAAACATAGGTCGCAAATGGAGTGCAGGCAAACCAGTCCGGCGCGAATTTTGAGGAAGAGGGACTCTAGGGCGTTGATGAATGCCGCCAACGACTAATCTCTTGTACACATCCATATGAAAAGCAAAGCCCTTGGGGATCAACTCCAAGGGCTTCGCGAACGGGACCCATTTGCTTATTCCATCCTTTGCCGAAGGCTTTCCAGGGCCTGCAGTTGCAATTGCCGGACGCGCTCGCGGGTCAAGAAAAGCTGCCTGCCAATTTCGCTCAGGTTCATGGGCTCGCCACCGGACAGGCCGAAACGCAGCTTAAGAACGGTGGCCTCGCGCGGCTCGAGTGTATCCACGAGCCGCAACATTTGCTTAATGTCATCGGAGCGGATGCACAATGAATCCGGATCGACCGACTTATGATCGGGCACCAGGTCCCAGGCCGCCCGGTCGCCTTCCTCGGTTTCCGCCTGCGTCTGGCCTTGATAAATCTGTAGGGCTTTCTTGATGATTTTGACCTGCTTGGGACGCAGCTCGAGGCGCTTGGCGATCTCTTCTTCGCAAGGGGTCCGTCCAGTTTGCTCGCGGATTTCCATGGCGGTGCGACGCCATTTGCTCACCAGATCGGCGGCATAGCTCGGAATGTGAATGCTTTTGTGCGCCCCTTTCAACAAGCGCTGGATCGATTGCATGATCCAAAACTTGGCATACGTGCTGAAACGGGTGTTGCGCTCCGGATCAAATGCTTCCACGGCCCGGACCAGACCGAGCGTGCCTTCTTGGACCAGGTCTTCAAACGTGACGCCGCGGCTGGCAAACTGCTTGGCAATCTTGATAACCAGGCGCAGGTTGGCGCGAATAAACTGATCGCGCGCCTCGGAGTCGCCGTCTTGAACACGATAGGCCAATTCACGTTCCTCGAACGCGCTGAGCAAAGGTGTTTCGTTGACGTCTTCGAAGTAGGCGCTGAGGGTTGTTCTGGGGGTTGTTCTTGGGCGGCGGGCGGAGACAACTGCACTCTTCATGGAGGTTCCGGAGGAGGAGGATGGTAGGGTGGGACAACGGACAGTGGGAATGGATGGGAGCAATCAGCGTGCCGGAATTCTATTTTCAATGCTTTATCATCAAATGCCGGGTTTCTTCAGTCTTTTGACCATTGCCGGCACTGATCGAACTGAAAAAAACTCTGAGTTGTGCTGCGCGGTTGTCAAATGATTCTTCGGCCATCGTCAAAAACTTCGACAAGTATTGATTAACTTGTCAGCGGCCACGATTGTCGGAGGTTTACATGACTCAAGTGAATTGCTGACTGTAAACGACGACCTAAATGCCAAGCACATCGTCCATCGTGTAGCGGCCCGCGGGTCGATTGGCCAAGAATTTTGCCGCTTGCAAGGCGCCGCGGACGTAGGCGTCGCGGGTGTGGCCTTTGTGCACCAACTCCATGGTCTCACCCAACGTGCTGAAGAGAATCGTATGCTCGCCGACATTGTCGCCGGCCCGCACGGCGTGGATGCCGATTTCGCGCGGCGGCCTCTCCCCGACCAGGCCCTCCCGGCCATGCCGCATCGGCATCTCGCCCATGGCCTCCTGGATGACGCGGGCGAAATGCAATGCCGTGCCGCTGGGCGAGTCCTTCTTGAATCGATGATGGCGCTCGATGATCTCTATGTCGTAATCCTTGTCGCGGAGCAGTTTGGCCGCCTCGCGCACCAGCTGGTACAAGACATTGACGACCAGGCTCATGTTGGGTGCAAAGAGGATGGCAGTGTGGTGCGCGGCCGCTTCGATGTCTTCCATTTGCTTCGCGGTGTGGCCCGTTGTGGCGACGACGAGGGGCAGCTTTCGCTCGAGGCAAGTCTCCAGCACCTTCATGGTGCCATCGGGCATGGAGAAGTCGATAACCACGTCGATGCGGTGGTTGATCGGAATAGTTGGCGTCACCGGGACGCCGAGCTTGCCGATGCCGGCGACGTCGCCGATGTCGTGACCCTGTTTGGGGTGCCCGTCCACGTCCAGTGCGGCCGCGATGACGAGTTCCTTGTCCTCGTGCGCAAGCTGCACGATCCGCTGCCCCATACGCCCGCACGCCCCATTGACGCCGATGTGGATTTTCATGGTCGTTTCAACTACTCGATGACCCCGACGCGGGGCTAGTTATCTCCCTTGAATCGGAACGGCCGACCGCCGATGAGCTGATCGGAGGTAACCGTTGGACACACGAACTTCTCGATATGTTCGACGATGAGCTCAGTGCCGCGGAAGTGGGAGACATTGGGCCAGCTTTTGGGGTTGTACATCGTGTCGGTCATGTCGCGCATGAGGACGACGTTCTTGCCGTTCTTCGCCATTTGCCTGAGTCCAAACGGGCGGCCGAGCACACACATGTTGGTGTGCACGCCCACGAGAATGACGTTCTTGATGCCGCGCTCTTCAAGTAGGTTCCAGATCTCGACGCCGGAATCGCTGATGGCGTCTTCATCGTGGATTTTCAGGCCTTCGTGCTGCTTTGTCCAAGGCGCCTTGTGATTGAGGCCCTTCGCCTTGAGCTTGGCGTGCCATTCTTCGTGCTCCTTGGGATCGTCGTCCTCGCCGCCGTCGCTCTGATCGATGGGGTATTTGCCTTTTTCCTCGGCGGGAATCTTGTGGCACCATTTGCCGATATCTTCGGGGAGGGTCTTGGCCATCGGGGCGGCCTGAGCGCGTTTGCGGGCCGGATGGTCCTTGTAAGGCGCCATGCAACTGCTCGGCGCGTGGATGATCAAAACCCCCAGCATGCGTGCTTTCTCCAAGACCTGATTCATGCGCGGCACCATCTCTTCTTCGCGGCGCACGGCATTGAGACAATGATGGGCGTCCCACATGTCGCAGACGATGAGCGCCGTCTGTTCCGACCGCCATTGTTCTTTGCGTAGGGCGATCTTGTAATCCTCCTTGCCGTCGACAGGAACGCGCGCGCGCAGCTCGAAATTCAAGACGGCTCTGACGTCTTGAGAGCGGACAGGCAGGAGAGAGAAACTGGTCAAGATCAGAAGACCAAAGACGACGGAACGCATGGAACACCTCAAAAGGATAAGCGGCCACTCACCACTCACCACTCACGAACCACTGTTTTGCACTTTTTACCCTGGACAAGCCCCATCGTAAAGCTTATACGCCCCGCTCCCAAATGCACCCAACTGTGGGAATTGCCTGAAACCGGCGTGGCGCGTGACCGGGGGGTCTTCGCCCAGTCCGGAGAATCGGGGGATTCTTCCGGGCAACGGACAGGCAATCCTTCCTGTTTGCCAGAGAGCGTGGATCGGACATTGCTGTCCCATTGCAAGCATGCTTGCACCACGACTTTGGCCGGACGGGACTTGGGGGAGGCTTCGTCGCCGCCACCGGAGTTTTCATGAAGGTCGTTCGAACCGGGGGCCGATAACAACGAAGCGAGTGGGTTTGTTTTGTGAGGCTGCGCTTCGGGGGGACTTTTGTTTCGGGCGCTGCTTCACACTGACGGGGTCCGGCAAGCGGAATCTGGACCATCATCGACGCACCAAAGTTTAGCCGGGGAAGTCGTGCGCCGCGGGCGCTCGGGGATTGCGCCAGAGCGCATTCCTTGGCGAATTGGCGTTCCTCCTCTTGGTGCATGTGGATCGCGCGCCGGCGCAGTCAATTGGCTGCCCCAAGGGCGCACGCTCCGCATTGACCGACGCCGCTTGCCTTCATCAGGGAGGAATCCATGGTGACGCACGTGGACGTGGACGTCCAGCAGCTTTGGAAAGACTATAAAACCGAGCCGACGGTCGAATGGCGCAACACGCTGGTCGAGTTGTATCTGCCGCTCGTGAAGTACAACGCGGAACGCATCTGGGCGCGGCTGCCGGAAGGCGTGGACCTGGACGACCTCATCAGCGCGGGCGTTTTCGGCCTCATGGACGCGATCGACGCATTCGACCTGGAACGGGGCGTGAAGTTCGAGACCTATTGCGTGCCGCGCATCCGCGGCGCCATGCTGGACGAACTACGGACCATGGACTGGGTGCCGCGCCTGGTGCGCAGCAAGCACACCAAAGTGGAAGAATCGCGCAAACGTCTGGAAGCGGAGCTAGGCCGGCCGCCGCGGCCCGAGGAAATGGCCGCACGCATGGGCCTGTCGCTCGAAGAATTCGAAAAGCTGGTCGGCGACGCCACGGCGGTCAGCCTCGTCAGCCTGAACAAAAAGTGGTACGAAACGGACAGCTACAAAGACGTGCGCGAGATCGACATCCTCGAGGACAAGAAAGCCGAGGATCCCACGCACAAACTTCAAAACCGCGATCTCATGCGCCTGGTCACACGCGGCCTCAACCGCAACGAACGCCTCATCATCATCCTCTACTATTACGAAGACATGACCATGAAAGAGATCGGCGCGACGCTCGATCTCTCCGAATCACGCGTCAGCCAGATGCATTCGAGCATCGTCGCCCGTCTTCAGCAGCAGCTCGCCAAACGCCGCCCCGAATTCAGTAATTAACTAGGAACCGCAGATAAACGCAGACAAGAACGCACACTTTCTTATCTGCGTTCATCTGCGTCCATCTGCGGTTCCTTCCTCACTTCGCGCTCGAATCCGATTGCATCATGCCGAAGATATTGCCTTCGGTGTCGGTGGCGTAGGCCAGCCAGCCGACGCCGGGGATGGGCATCTTCGGCACGACGATGACGCCGCCTTTTTGCGTCACTTTCTGCACAAACTGGTCCAGGTTGGGCGTGTCGATCGTGCACGCATAGGCGTTCACGGCTTGCCCGCTGACGGGCGCCGGCCCCTGACGCCGGATCAGTCCACCGTTGATGCCGGGCGTGCCGTCCGGTCCGGTCTTGATGAGCCAGTAGTCGATCGGCCCGCCCCACTTGGTGAATTCCCAGCCGAAGATGTCGCGATAGAAGGCCACGGCCCGCTCGGGATTGTCGGCGTGGATTTCGAAATGGATGACGCGCGGCATGGATCGCTCCTGTTGCAAGAATAGTTGACGCCAAACTGGTGTGGACTGCTGTCGTCGAGTTTTTTCCTCTCAGCGATCTCAGCGTTCTCTGCGTTTCTAAGCAAAGATCGAAACGCAGAGGACGCCGAGTACGCGGAGAAAAAGGCAGAGACTGTCGGCCGACTACTTCCGCCGCTTGCCGGCCACTTCCGGATTCACCCACGCCGGCAGCTTGTCGCCGCGCAGGCCGGCGAGCAGGTTCTGGGCGCAGATCATCGCCATGTTGTCGCGGGTGCGCACGGTGGCGCTGGCGATGTGCGGGGCCAGGATGACGTTGGGCAGCCGTAAGAGCGGGTCGTCTTTGTCCGGCGGCTCGGGATCGGTCACGTCGAGGCCGGCGGCGAAGATGGTGCCGTCGCGCAAGGCGGCGGCGAGGGCTTTTTGATCGATGAGCGGGCCGCGCGCGGTGTTGATGAGGACCGCGGTTTTTTTCATCTTTTGTAACTGCGCTGCGCCGATCATGCCGCGCGTCTTGTCGTTCAGATCGGCGTGCAGCGACAGGAAATCCGATTCCTTAAGGAGCGTGTCCAAATCGACGCGGCGCGCACCGATTGTCATCTCCGATTTCTCATTTGAAAAGACGTCGCTATAGAGGATGCGCATGTCCCAGCCGCCCCGGCAGCGCTTCGCCAAGGCGTAACCGATGCGGCCCATGCCGACGATGCCAAGCGTGCGGCCCATGAGGTCTTGCCCCAAGTGGCCCAGCGGCTCCCACGTCTTCCACTTGCCCGCGAGCGTGTACTGATGCCCTTCGACGACGCGGCGGGCGGCGGCGATCAAGAGGCAAAACGCCATGTCCGCGGTGGCATCGGTAAGGACGCCGGGCGTATTGCCCACGCAGACCCCGCGCTCGGTGCAGGCGGGCACGTCGATATTGTTGAACCCGACCGCGAAATTACTGATGACCTTGAGCTTGGGCGCCTGGCCAAGCAGTGCGTCGTCGATCTTGTCGGTGAGCAGGGCGACCAGTCCCTCGCGGTCGGCGATCTTCTGGCGCAGCACGTCCGCGGGCGGCGGCAAGGCGTCGCGCCAAACGTCGGCGTCGCACATCTCTTCAATCAATTGCAACCCGGCGTCCGGCAGTACGCGTGTGACGAAGACCTTGGGTCGTTGGGCCATGGCAGCTCCAAACTCAGATTCGCACCCCAGAGGAATGGACCCATTTTGCTACGAAAAGAGCTGTTTTGCAACGCATTCACTTTTTTTGCAAGCAATCCGCCCAGCTAGCGCCGTACCGACCGTCAAGCCATTCCGTATCTCACGCAACACCTTGCGAAGCGCGGTTAATGAATTGCATTGCGCGCTCCCCCAATACACACACTCACCGTAAACGTCCACTCACCCCCTGCTTCTCAGTGCTGCTTGAGAAAGAGCCGCCCCGCGCGACCTATCCGTTGCCGTAACTGTTTGAAGACAAAGGTAGTTGTGGAATTAGTCGCGCGGCACACCCCTTTCTGGCCCAAATCGTAAACCGGTTTCGATTTGAGGGTTGAATCATCGCTCTTTGCATCAGTGCCGCAAATCACGCCGCCGCAGGAATCCATTCCTTTTTCTGTTGACATTTCCGAAAATTCCGACAGGCTCTATATTAAGGAAGTGCCCTGCTTCCTCCCGCCTTTTACGTCTCACCTTTGCTTTGGGGGGTTCCCGCCATGTTCTCCTTTTCCACCGGTAGGAATGCCGCGGACTGTTCCGGCGTCTCGCGCCGCGACTTCCTGCAGATCGGTGGCCTGTCTGCCCTCGGCCTGACGCTCGCCGACTTCTTCCGCCTGCAGAATAACGCCCGGGCCACGCAGCCGGCCAACCGCCGCAGCGATATCAACTGCATTCTCCTTTGGATGCAGGGCGGCCCCAGCCATATCGACACGCTCGACCCCAAGCCCGACGCCCCCGCCGAAATCCGCGGCGAGTTCGGCGTCATCCCGACGCGCATACCCGGCGTCCGCATCTGCGAGCACATGCCGCTTCTGGCCCGCCAGTTCGACAAGCTCAGCCTCATCCGCGGCCACGACCCGCAGAACGGCAGCCACGGCGTCGCCGATCATCTCATGATGTCCGGCCATCGCTTTAACCCGGCCATGGCCTTCCCGTGCTACGGCTCGGTCATCGCCAAGGAGCGCGGCTATCGCAACGGCATGTTTCCGTTCGTTCAGCTTGGCCGCAACATCGACCGGCGTTTTAACGGCGGCGTCGCGGGCTTCTTGGGCGATCAGTTTAACGCGTTCGAGGTGCACGAAGACCCCAATGCCGCGACTTTCCGCGTCCGCGACCTCAGCATCGCCTCCGACGCCGAACGGGCCCGCCTCGAGCGCCGCTACTCGATGCTGCACGAAATGGACAACTTCCAGCGCGAAATCGAAGCGACGGCCACGGTGCAGGCGCGCGACGTGTTCTATGAACGGGCCCATGCTCTAATTACTTCGCCGGTCGCTAAGCGTGCTTTCGACATCGATCAGGAATCGAACCGCATCCGCGACTTGTATGGCCGCAATCCCTTAGGCCAATCGTGCCTCTTGGCGCGGCGTTTGATCGAAGCGGGCGTGCATTTTGTGACCGTGACCGACGGCGGCTGGGACACGCACACGAACAACTTCAGCAGCTTGCGGACTCGTCTCTTGCCGCGGCTTGACCGCGCTTATGCCGGGCTACTGCAAGACCTCGCGCAGCGCGGCCTTTTAGAAAACACGCTGGTCGTCTGGTTCGGCGATTTTGGCCGCACGCCCAAGGTGAATCCGTCGGCGGGCCGCGATCACTGGGCGACGGCGGGCGTGGCCACGATGGGCGGCGGCGGCGTCCGCATGGGCGAAGTCGTCGGCGCTACCAATGCCTTGGCCGAGGTCGTCGTCGACAGCCCGGTCCGCCCGCAAGACATCGCCGCCACGATTTACCACACGCTCGGCATCCCGCTGCACACCTGGTACCGGGCGCAGGATGGCCGGCCGATCGAGCTGGTGCCGACGGGGCGGCCGATACGGCAGCTGGTGGGATAAGACCGAGTCAAGTGAGGATTGCGAAACCCGGCTCGCGTATGGGGCCGGGTTTTTTCTTGTATCACCGGTTCCTTTTTGATAGCCTCACGTGGTCAATTCAGGATAATCAGCTGGAACAGTATTTCTTCGGAGCTGACGCATGCAACGGTTTATCGTGCCGTGCATTTTCTTGGTCGTCGCCGCGTTCGTGGTCCGGGGCGACTATCCAACGATCGGCGTTGACAAGGCGCGTTTCAAGGAACTGAAGGACAACCTGGATAACAACAATCCGCAAGTTCGCTGGGAAGCGGCACAAGCGCTGGGTCAAATCGCGGAAGAGATGCGAGCATCCCTAGGGCGATTGGAAATTCAGTTGCTGGACCCCAATCCCCGAGTGCGTTTGGAGTCCGCCACCGCGCTCGAAAAATTGGGGCCGTTTGCCAGTAGATCAGTATTTCGCTTGCGTCAATCTTTGAAAAAAGAGCAGGTTCCCGAAATCAAAACAAAAATGATTCAAGCCCTCGTTAGTATGCGCCCATTCTCGAAAGAGGCGATTCCAGACTTCTTGGAACAGGTCAAGGACAAGGACCGCAATGTCCGGAGGGCCGTGGTGGTAGGAGTGGGACTTTTCGAAGGGGACAGCAAAATCGCAGTCCCTGCATTGATTGAAGCCCTGAAGGATCCCGATGTGGCGCCCAATGAGCGCGAAACGCCGATTAGCCATGCTGCACTTGTTTCGTTGCGGCAAATCGGAATAGCCGCCAAAGAAGCCAGCCCAGTCTTGTTTCAGCTCGCCAAGGGAAATGACTTTGAGTTGGCTCGCCGCGCCATTGGAAGCCTGGCGTACATCGACCCGGAAAATCCGAATCTCGTCCCACTCTACCTGGAGATTCTGACTGATCCCAAGCGCCCCGCCCTGCGGCAAAGTGCCGCCTACGGTCTTAGCAAACTTGGAGTCAACGGGAAAGAAGCGATCCCGGCCTTGATGGACGCCCTGAAGCGAGCTGACGATGGTAATGAGTCGGACAGTAAATACACCAAAGGCGCAATTTTTCAGGCGCTAGGGAGTATGGGATCAGCGGCCAAACAGGCTGCTCCGCTGATTCGCGATTACGAAAAGCATCCTGACATTTATATCAGATCTTGCGCGCAGCGAGCGCTGGAAAAGATCCTGCGCAAAGAGCGCAAAGAGGACTAGGATCCGGAAAGATTTCATGACTCTCTTTCGAAGGAACAGCGCGTTTTGCAGGAGTCGAACATGCTCTTAGAATCGACTCTCAAACTGCTCAAGTCATTGCGCATTGGTTTCATTCCCTCTGGAAAGCGCCCTGCTTTGACGTTTGCTCCTCAGCTGAATTGCCTGTCGTTAGAGGAAGGAATTCCGACGAAGAAATGGTCGTTTCGACCCTATGGGGAGGGACTTGAAGAGCGCTGTGTCCTAGCAAACATTGACTTCATCGGTAGTCAGGTCAACCAGCTTTGGTCGACCCCTGATAACTGGCAGGGCGGTGTGGTGCCCGGACCGGTGGATACAGCAGTTTTCAACGCGAATTCACCGGCGGAGTCTGTAGTAGACATTGCTTTCGCGGGGACGATCCTTGGCCTAGTGATGGACGAAGACTTTAACGGGAGAATTTTTGTTGAACGCCCATTGACAGCTACAAGCGTCGAGCAAAGTGCTGGCTCATTGACTGCAAACACAATCGGCGGGACTGCGGGTCTGACATTGGCGGCCGGTGGCGTGTACAACTGGAATGGCGGAGCCATCGAGGGCGCAAGCGTGGGGAAATTGGCTGTCAGTTTGCCAGTTAACACGATCATGAATATTGGCGGCGGGAACGCGCATTCATTGCTCGGTGGGACCATCATCTCAAGCGGTGTTATCCGTTTCAAGAACGGCACATTAACCATTGATCAAGGCGGGCGGATTAAGAACCATTCGGGCTCGGTCTTTTTCATCGAAAATACGGCAGGGAATATTCTGGGTGGCGCAACGTCAATGATCGAACTGACTCAAGCGACAATGAACAAATCCACCGATGCTCTGAATGAGATCCACGTCAGTTTTCTCAATGACCGGTCGACCGTAAACGTGCTAGTGAGGGAACTGCATATCCACGGCCCGTTGACTGCTTTGGATGGGACGTTTGATGTAACGGGTGTCCTGTCTACTTGGGATGCAGATTTCATCGGAAACAACACGGTGCGCGGAGCCAACGGAATCTGGTGGTCTGAGGAAACGGGGCAGCTGAATGTCGCGTCTGGTAGTCTAATGGTCTCAACTTGGTCGTTCCGTTTATTGGGCGACTTAACAGGTCCCGGTCTGTTTGACTTTCAGGGTACGAATTTTTGGTGGAATGGGGACATGGAAGGGACAGGAGCCACCACTATTCGACAAGGTAGCACTTTGTGGATCGAGAGTTTTCTTCCCCTAACACCTTCCGCAACTGATCGGACGATCAATAACAACGGAGTCGCAAACTGGGTTGAATCGAATCTGCCAATGCCAAACGCAGTTTTCAATAACGGGCTGACCGGAGTATTCGATGTCCGCTCGGACGAATCGATGACCGGTGGAACATTCAACAACTTCGGCGTTTTCAAGAAAACCGCCGGCGGTGGAACGACGACCATTGCGACAACGTTCAATCAGAGCGGTATTCTGGAGTTTCGCAATGGTAAACTCTACTTCACCGATGACTTGATCCAAACATCGGGCCAAAGCCGCTTTCTCGGCGGAAGTTTGGACGTGTGGGGATCTTTTACGATCTCGATCGGGTCCTCAGTTACCGGAGAAGGAGGGCATTGGATTTCGATCGCGGCATGGGATGTCATCAACTCCGGAACCATTGTTGTAAGCGAATCTGGCAATGGGGCTGCTTTACATGAAAATCGCCGGAGTCGCGGTATTTGATCGAGCGCTGATTGAGGGCACGGCGACGCTTGGTGGTACGCTCAACCTATCCTTGTTCGGCGGCTTCCTACCAAACGAAGTGCTTTCATGGACGCTCTTGTCCGCCAATCAGCGCATCGGTTCGTTTGCCTTCACCAATTTGCCTCTTGGATTCGCAATTGATTATCCTGGATCAACTGCTCGCGCGACGTATACCCCGCCCCAACCACCCGGAGGCGGAGGCGGAGGAGGATAAGAAGCTGCTCGAATCTTTGCACAGGCAATGCAATTGCCCAAATCTCCCTGACTTGTCAGCCTCTGTTCCTTGCCAAGTTGACTCTTGCGCCTCTTCCAAATGTTCCGCATTTTCCGGCGCTTCGACTTCAAACTATCGTGCATTCCTAGAAAAAACCCGCTTTTGGTTGTCCCGCGCTCAATCCAATCACGAATAATGTCAGTGCCCCGGCCAGTTTCTCTGGCGGTAGGGATGCCCTGGGCGGAACGCTTTCTCGCGGCGTTTCCTCGGATCGGGACCAATACCCCAAACCCGAGCATCCCATGTCCAACCGCCGCTCTCTCGGCTACAAGCCGTCGCTTACTCATTTGGAAGAACGCGTCCTGCCGGCCGCTTCAGTGTCGGCCACGTTGTTCGCCAACGGCGTCTTACGCGTGCTCGGCACTGACAACGCCGATGCCATCCGCGTCACGCAAAACAGCAGCAATCAAATTTCCGTGCAAGGCGTCAATATCAGCGTCAACGGCGCGCCGCAACCCAGCGTCGGGGCGGCTTTGATTTCGAGCGTCGAGATCTATGCCAACGGCGGCAACGACAACGTCAACGTCGAAACGCTCGACAGACTCGCCAAAATCTGGGGTCTGGCCGGCAACGACACACTCGTCGCCGGCAAGTCGCACGATTACCTCTACGGCGGCGACGGCGACGACACGCTCTTTGGACGCACCGGCCACGACAAACTCTACGGCGAAGCGGGCCACGACAAGCTTTTTGGCGAATTGGGTTCCGACTTTCTCTCCGGCGGCGCGGGCCGCGATCAGTTCAGCGGCGGACCGACAGGCTCCATCGGACTAAGCTACGACAACTTCGACTTGTATCGCGACGAATTCAATCTGGCCAACCCGATCTACGACACCGCTTCGCCCTTGGACATCATGCAGGGCGAAGCGAACAACTGCCAGACGCTGGCGGCGCTTGCGACCATCGCGGACCAAAAGGGCGCGGCCTGGGTCCGCGACCATATCCGCTACCTGGGCAACAACCAGTTCGAAGTCTTTTTCCAAGGCGAGCAACGTTGGGTGACAGTCACTTTCGACGGGACCTGGTCCGACAATGACGCGCAGCCAAACGCGCAAAACCGCTTCGATCCCACGTCGACCGTAGATCGCCCCGAGTTTTGGGCCCTCTTGATGAACCGCGCCCGCATGGCTGTCTTTGGCATCAACGTCTGGGCCCACTACACGACGGCCCGCTGGGACGAAGTAAACGCCCAGAATAGCTTCCGGCTCAAATCCGCCACGTACGCGCTTTGGCAATTCACGGGCGAGCTATCCTTTTTCACCAAGATTCCGCAGGCGACGTTCAGCCAGGTGCAACAGGCACTTAACGCGGGCAAGTTCGTAATGGCCAACAGCTTCAGCGCGGGGACCAACGCTCTGGGCATAAATCCCAGCCACACCTACGCCGTCACCAACGCCTTCACCGTGAACGGCGTCGGCTACGTCGAAGTCTACAACCCGTGGGGCTTCGACCGTGTCGGCGGCACCATCGACTTGGCGCCGGGTCAAGTCCCGCGGGCCGACGGCTACATCACGGTGCCGTTCAGCGACTTCAACAATCCCTCCAACTTCTCGTTCCTGTTCGTCGCCTAGGTTGAGAGTGGAGCGCAGAGTGTGGAGCGCGAAGCGCGGAGAGTGGAGCGCGCTCTGCGCTCCGCGCTCTGCGCTCCGCGCTTCGCGCTCCATTCACCACTCAACGCGCGCGCTTGACGCGTTTGCCGACGACGGTAAACTGAGTGCTAGCGCCGAAGTGGCGGAATGGCAGACGCGCCGGACTCAAAATCCGGTCCACGCAAGTGGGTGTGGGTTCAAGTCCCACCTTCGGCAGTAAGGACTTACTGTTTCTTCGTCTTGTCACCGTACTCGGACTTGAGGAGGTTGACAGGAAGCGGGGAGCTCTTTGGCGGTGTCACGCCGGCGGCGAGCATCACGCGATGAAAGGCGGCCACGGTCGGCGGGGACGGCCTGAAGTTGAGGCCCGGCCGATGACCTTCGGCAATCACCAGGGGCGTCAAGCCGGACTTGTTTGCTTTGTTCCAGACCTCGATCTTGGCGCCCTTGTCGGCGAGGAGTTGCACGACCTTGGGATGGTTCCGGTAAGCGGCGCCGTGCATCGCATTCTCGCCGTTCTTATCTACTGCATTCACGTCCGCGCCGAGCTTCAATAAGAGCGCAACCACTTCGAGCGCTTCGGGCTCGCTGCCGGCGGCTTCCTCCGGAGCGCCGATGCCGACACCGGCCGCGGCCAAAAGGGGCGTGGAGCCCTGGGCGTTCGCAAGCTGCGGATCGGCGCCCAGTTCGATGAGCGTCCGCACGAGGGCAACGTCCGACGTGGAGGCAGCCGCGATCAGCGGAGTCGCGCCGACTCGGCTCAGGATTCCTCTGCCAGGCACGCCCTTTTTTTGCGCCAGATTCACTTTGGCGCCGTGGGCGACCATCTCTTTGACGAATTCAAGGCTGGTGAGCTTGCCCGAGCCGATGGGAGGAGGGTCGCCGTCTTCGCTGTCGCCGCGGTTGGGCTTGCGGACCCAGGAGAGCATGTGCAGCGCCGCGCAACCGGAGCGCTGATCGTTCGGGTCGGCGCCGGCTTTCACAAGCGCGATCGCCAGCTCGAAATGGCCGTTCTCAACCGCCAAGAGCAGCGCGCTGGTCCCGGCTTTGGGGCCGCGGGAAGGGACTTTTTTGGGCTGCATGGCTTCGTTGACGTCCGCGCCCGCCTTGAGCAGGATTCGAACGACGTCGAGCCGGCCTTCGCGCGCGGCAAAGTGCAAGGGCGTGAAGCCCGAGGACAACGGCGTGCGGAAATCCGCCCCGGCGGCGAGCAATGTTGATACCGCATCGGCGTGGCCGTCGGCCGCGGCCCACATGAGGGCCGTTTGTCCCTTGCGGTCCTTGGCATTTACCAGGGCGCCGCGCGCGAGCAGCGCTTTGAGCGGCCCGGCCCTTCCCGTGCGTGCGGCGGTCATGAGAGCGGTCTCGCCGCCGCGCAGCGTCGTATTGGGATCAGCGCCGGCCCCAAGCAGCAATTCCACGATCTGGGTGTTGCCGTTCGTGCACGCCAGGGAGAGGGGCGTCACGCCATAGCGGTTGGCCGCCTTGGCGCTCGCGCCGGCATTGACGAGGACGGTCGTTATCTTAAAATCGTCGTGATACGTCGCCCAGTGCAAAGCCGTCATGCCGTCCCCCTGGGAGGCATTGACATCAGCGCCTTGCTTGAGGAGGTCACCGATCTTCGCACGATCCTGCTTCTCCGCGGCATCGGCTAACGGAGCGCCGGATCGGGCGAATGCCGAACCGCTGGCGAGTAGCAACAAAACCAAGCCAGTGGCACCGAATCGTTTTGTGCCCATCGCAATTGACTCCGATCATGCTCGTTTGCGAAATTACATTTGCCCAGCATGCATCACGCCTTCAACCGCCCTATAACTCCGTGCGCCAGTACTCCAAGCCCGACACAAGACAATCTTCCAGCCATTGCCTGAACCTCATTTTGACCGCTTCAGTGTCATCAAGATAAGTGAATTCGAAGAGATCATTGCTCAAGGGCTGGATATCGTCGATACGTGATTCGTTCGTTTCTGTGGGCTCTCGCCGGTATGCCATCGCCGCGCACACCAAGATTCCTCGCGGCTTCTGACCCAGGCCGTGAAAGCTGAAAAGCAGTTCCGTTCTAACGTTCGTTTGGATGTTTACTGCTGCCCATGCTCTATATGAGTTTGTGTTGGCAAAATAACCCATTGTGCGGGCATTTTGGATGATCTGATAGCGATGGTAAAAGTCATTGGGAGTGCCGTAAAGAGCATTCGCGCACCAACTTGAATATGCTGCGTCAGATTCCTTGACAATCTGCGAAACTTCCTCGGCTACGATTCGAAGCCGTTGAACTAAGCCAATAACTAGTGCGTTGGCGATCTTGTTAACTTGCTCGTAGTCTTTTTCCTGGGCAGCTAGTCGTTCTCGTATGGTCTCCCGCGCCGATTCGAGAACTTGCCGGACTTGGGCACCTTTTGCGAGTACCTCCTCAGACAGACTGAGACATTGGATGAAGGCGCGTTTTTGGCGCGAGGCGAAAAAATCTATCAGAGGTTTGAGTTGCCCAGAATCGGCTGTTTCAAGCGCTGAGATGTACACAGGCCGATCATCTCTTGTAATCACGAGTGGAAACCATTCCGCCTTGAGAAAGACCAAGGTGGCGAGGCATCGAGCGACTCGGCCGTTTCCGTCTTGAAATGGATGAATCTGAGTGAAGCGGTGGTGCAGCCAAGCAGCCTCGACTTCTGGCGGTACTCCTTTCCCTTCATGAAATCGGTGCCATTCGATCATATTGTTAATCTCGCTCTCGACATGTTCGGGCGGACAATACTCGTGAAGCCAGCTGCTGTTACGGCGAGTGGGGTTATTCGGCCACTTCTTCCATTCACCGCGCAGGAGGGTCACGGTGATAGGCTGGCCTTCCATGTTAACGGCCTCGACGTGATGCTGATGCGCCGTAAGGACTTTGTGCAGTTCGCGCAAATATGCTTTCGTCAGAGGAGTCCGCGAGGCGATGTAGGCGAACATTCCTTCAATCGCGCTTTCGTGGTCCCGAATCATCGCGATAACTTCGGCGGCTGGTCTGTCCGTCGTACCATGTGGAACATAAACCTCATCAATTCCCTTTTCAATCAGCAGTTGTGTGACGCCCCGGTCAATGTTGTAAAGTCTCTCGATGATGCCCGTCTCGATCGCCAATTGGCGTCGGAGCCTATCAAGAAAGTCACGGTATGCTTCAGACTGCTTCAGCCGATCCGATTGCTCGTGCCACACTTGAACCAATGCAGGAAGTTCATTGCTGGCTAATCCCGAGATATCATCGGGGAGATCGGTTATCGACGCCCATTTGTGACTAGACATCGGATACATCCTCTCGGGTGAGCGCCTGCAAAGATAGCCGGCGACTTAAAGTCATTCGGCCGAATTCCCTCTGCTTTCGTATGAGAATTGCAAAGGAACCGCTGGCTGTAACAATTCCAGGTCCAGTGCGCTGATCGACCATACCCATCGTAATCGATTTTGAATCGCACTACATCGGCACTGGCTCGAACAACTCATCCATCCTGCCGCGGCTATCGCCAAACGAGTCGAGCCGGACGCCCACCTTGTCGAGCAGCGTCAGGTGCACATTGGCCAGGGGAGTTGCTTGTGCGAAGCGGATGTGGCGGCCGCCCCTCATCCGGCCCGCGGCGCCGCCAGCGACCAGAATCGGCAGATTGTCGTGATCGTGCACGTTGGGATTGCCCATGCCGCTGCCATACAGAAGAAGCGAATGGTCCAGGAGCGTGCCGTTGCCTTCCGGCGTGGCCCGCAACTTCGCGAGGTACTCCGCGAACAACGAGACATGGAAGCGATTGATTCTGGCGATCTTCTCGACCTTCGCGGGGTCGTTGCCGTGGTGGGAGAGGGGGTGATGCGGGTCGGGAACGCCGATCTCGGGATAAGTCCGGTTGCTCGTTTCCCGCGCCAACTGGAAGGTGATGACTCGGGTAATGTCGCCCTGGAAGGCCAGCGCCTGCAGGTCGAACATGAGCCGGGCGTGGTCGGCGTAGGAGGCCGGCACGCCCACCGGGCGCTCGAGGTCGGGCAGCGGGTTGCCGCGCGCATTGGCCTCGGCGCGCTCTATGCGTCGCTCCACTTCGCGAATGGTGTCCAGATACTGGGCGACCCTGGCGCGATCGGCCGGGCCGAGCTGGTTGTTGAGCTCTGAAAACTCCTCCATCACGGAATCGAGCAGGCTGGCCCGGCTCCTCAGGGCGGCGCGGCGTTCCGCTGTGGTCGCGCCGTCGCCGAACAGCCGCTCGAACACAATCCGCGGATGCGCTTCGCTCGGCAGCGGCGTGGTCGGCGAAGACCATGAGAGATTGTTCTGATAAACACAGGCATAGCCGTTGTCGCACTGGCCGGCGAGCGACATCATGTCCATGGACAATTCGAGCGAGGGGAGCTGCGTGCCTCTGCCGATTTGCCGGGCGGCGATCTGGTCGGCGGTGGTTCCGAGGTAATAGTCCGCGCTCTCCGTGAGCCTGGCCCGGGCGGCGCTTAGGAACGACGAGTTGGAAGTCGCGTGCGTGCCGGGGTAGGCGTTGCGCAATTCCAGATTGGAGATGACCGTGACGTGCTCTTTGACGCGTTCCAGCGGGGCGAGGCTGTGCGAAAGTTCGTCGAGCCGGTCGCCGCCGGGCGGCGTCCAGCGCGAGCGATCGCAGCCCATCGGCATGTAGACATAGCCGAGGCGGCGCAGACGCTGCGGCGCGGCAGGCGTCTGGGCCAACGCGGTCATGGAGGGAATCATGGCGTCCAAAAGTGGCAATGCCACCGCGGCTCCCACTCCGCGCAGGAAGGTCCGCCTCGACAATGCTTTCTTGGAAATGATCATTGCGACTCCTCACCTGAATGGTCTGATCATCGCCGACGCCCAATCGACGACAACCTTTGACTAACAAGCACGTTGGATTGGCAACTAGCTCATCCCCAGTGCCGCCTTCAAACACTCGTTCGCTTTCCGCATCGCCTCGTCGGGCAGTTTTCCAATCACATCTTGCAATCGCTCCTCACTCATGAGCGACAGCAAATACCCGGAAAAAAGGCTGTCCTGCAAGATCCCCGCAATACGGCCTTCCGGTGTTCCCGCTTCAATCAGAAAACAAGCGGGGTCGTCTTTATCGTCCAAGTTGGTGGTCACCTGAGCAACAACGGCGTGGCGCAGCCGCTTGTTATAAACGTCGGTTTGGACAACGACAACCGGACGTTTCTTGCCTCGCGCGCCCGAAGCATGAGGAAAACGGGCGTTGATTACATGCCCGCGCTCAATGTTCATGAGACTCCCTTTGGGAGATGATTTCATTCGCTTCGTCCGCCAGCAAGTTCATTTCCTCCTCCGTCCAGGGCCCCGTTTCGTAATCCGAATCCATGCGGAGGTAGACGTCCCTGCGGACGAGAACGCATTCCATGCCGTCCACGTTCAACGCTAGCGGTTCTCCGCTTGCAACGGCCAATAGTTGTTCCTTATTCAAAACCATGGACTAGCCCCTCACCACGAACGGAATCAACTCATTCATTCTATCACTGCGACTTCCTCATCTGAAAGGGTGCGCTGGTCGCCAGGCCCACGATCAGCGACGAGAAGCGGTAATTATTCGCCCGCGCGTCGCGGACAATCTTGCGAATGGCGGGCGCGTCGAAGTCCTCGGGCGCCCGTCCCAGCGCGAAGGTGAACAGTTTTTCGGTCATCGTGCGGACAAACAACTCCGGCCGCGCAAGCAGCGCCTGCTCGAGTCCGGCGACGCCGTCGAATTCGCTGCCGTCGGGCAGTCCGCCGGCCGCATCGACCGGCTTGCCCTCTTCCAGCGTTCGAAAACGGCCGACGGCATCGAATTGTTCCAGCGAAAAGCCGACCGGATCGATGAGCCGATGGCAGCTCGCGCACGAGGCATTGGTGCGATGTTCCGCCAGGCGCTCGCGGATGGGGAGAGTTGCCAACACGGTGTTGTCGGCGAGCGAGCCGACATTGCCCGGCGGGGGCGGCGGCGGTGTCCCTAGAAAGTTCTCGAGGATCCACTTGCCCCTTATCACCGGCGAAGTGCGTGTGGCGTAGGAAGTAACGGTCAGAATGCTCCCATGGCGCAATAGGCCGCCCCGCTCCCGGTCGGCCCCCTCACCCCTACCCCTCTCCCCTTGGGGGAGAGGGGTAGGGGTGAGGGCGACACGACGAAAGCGATTGCCGTAGACATGGGGGATTCCGTAGTGCATGGCGAGGCGTTCGTTGAGAAACGTGTAGTCCGCCTTTAAGAGATCGAGCACGCTCCGGTCTTCGCGCAGCACGCTTTCCACGAAAAGCTCCGTCTCCTGCCGGAAAGCCTTGCGCAGGTTGTCGTCGAAATCGGGGAACAGACGCAGGTCCGGCGTGATCGATTCCAGATTGCGAAGATGCAACCATTGCACGGCGAAATTGGCGGCGAGGTTGCGCGCGCGGCCGTCCGCCAGCAGTCGCCGCACCTGTTTTTCGAACACCGCCGGCTTGCCTAGCTCGTTGCGCGCGGCCAGCTCCAGCAGCTCATCGTCCGGGATGCTGCTCCACAGGAAGAACGACAAACGCGACGCGAGATCGAGATCGCTGACTCTGTAGGCGGTCTTCGCGGCGAGGCCTGCCGGATCATGCTCGACGCGAAACAAGAACTGGGGATTCACGAGAATGGCGCTCAGGGCCGATTCGATCCCCGCATCGAAATCTCCGTCCGCACGCGCTTGCCGATAGAACTTCATCGCCTTCGCAAGATGGGCATCGGCGACCGGCCGCCGATAGGCCCGGCGCATGAGGGCGGAAAGGATCTTCTTGGCACAGTCTTCTTCGTCCGCCCTACCCCTCTCCGGGGGGAGAGGGGTAGGGGTGAGGGTCGGCTCGCAGACAAAAATGCGGGCGCGGCTGGGCGTCTGGCCGCGTCCCTTCCCGTTGTAGGGTCCCGTTATCGAAACCTGATAGACCGCCGGCGAAATGCGCGGATGACGATGCAAGTTGTAATGCGCCTGGTACGGCTGACGCTGCGTTTCGAGCAAGGAGAACGGATTCTGCACAAACGTCACGCCCAGATCGTGCGGTCCGGCCGACACGGCGATGCGGGCCTTCAGATTCCCATCCACCTTCTCATCGGCCTCATTGTTGACGGGCGGCTTGACGGTGATCGAAGCCAGGCGCTTTCGGTCCAGCAGCACTTCCAGCTCGTGACGCTCGCGCAAGCCTTCCACCTGCTCGTTGCGGTCGCGAGTCAGCCAAACCTGGATGTCGTACTCGCCGTCTTGCGGGAAGGTGTACGGAATCAGAATGCCGCCGCGCGTTCCCAAAGGAAGCCCTTCGACGCGACCTTCCTGAGTGAGGTCCGGCTGGACCCTGAAGGTGTCGCTGTTGGGAGATTTCGGCGCCCGGCCGACCGCCAACCGGCTGATCTTTTGCGCCGCCGTGATGTAACGGTCGAGAAGCGTAGGTGAGAGGTCGCCGTGGGGCGCGCTATCGAAGCCATGATTGGCTTCGTCCGCCGGCAAGAGCGCCGCGGCGTCGATATCGAGCGCCAAAAGATCGCGGATAGCGTTCTGGTATTCGGTGCGGTTCATTCGCCGCAAGGTTGCGGTTCGGCCGGGATTGGGGCGGGCGGCGGCAGCGCGGTCCAGCGCGTCTTCGAGCGCGGCGACGAAAGACTGGTATGTCCGCTCGTCCGGACGCGGCCTGCCCATAGGGGGCATCTGCCGCGCGGCAAGCTTCCGCACCACCTTTTCCCAAACTTCGGGGTGAGCGTCCACGTCTTCGGCGCTGACGGCATCGAGTGCCAGTCCGGCCCTCTTGTCATCGCTGTTGTGGCACTGCGTGCAGTGTTTTGTGACAAACTGTTTGACGGTGGCGCGATCAAGCTGCACCGCCCCGGAAGGCTTGGACGGTTCTTGTGCCCAGTCCACGCCAGCCAATCCACCAGCCAAGAATAGAACTGGTATGAAGCAACGGGCAGAAATCTTCGAACTAGGCATGCGAGAAGACTCCTGCAACGAGATGCGCACGCGTCGCTATTGTGAAAATGGCTAGCGAACGCAAACTCAAGGCGGGCATACGCTACGGTCGTTGGTATGCTGTCCAGCCTACGCCCTGTCAAATACGTCGTCAAGGAAAGTTTGTTCGGAACTCTCCAGACTGGTTAGCTCGCCCGCTGGATTGCCTTGGCGTTGAACTCGACGCCGATGACCGCGGTGGCGGAGATTTGCTTGCCGCGCACATCGACAAAGCCGCGCCGCACTTGCACGCGCCAAACCAAGTCCTCGCCGGACTTAAGAATCTTCGGCACATCGTTTTTGAATTCGGACACGGTCGTGATTTTGACAAGCGCTGTCTGGCCCGGCGCTAATTCGCCGCTTATGAGTTCGTCGTCCTTGAAGAATTGCAGGAAGCCGCCGAAGATTCTCTTTTGGCTCCAATCCAAATAGGTGTAGGGCAATTCTCTTCCTTTGGCATAGCGCAGGAACTCCTCGGACATCGGGTGGAACAGGTACTCCTGCGAGAGATTGCGCACCTTCAGATGAAGCACCAACTCGACATCGTCGACAGCCTCGACTTTGACCGGGGTCACTTCCACATCGCCGATGCGCAAGGCTTGGGCGAAGCGGGTCTTCAGCTTGCCGGACAGCGGCGAATCGTGAGCCACTTTTTGGCGCGGCCCCTCTTTGGGCTTGGGGTCCGGAAGGTGCTCGAGCGGGTCGTAATTCTTGCTCTGGTTGTAAAGCAAATAGGCGATGACTCCGGTGGCAATGAGGGCATACGGAACCAGGAATATGAGCAGATAGGGGACGAGCAGGCTGCGCTTTGCGGCCGCGACTTTGACGACGGTCGGCGGCGTATCCGGCGTCGGCAATTGCGCCGAGTCTTCGAATCGATCCGCCGCTTCGTCCTGGTTGGCGGTCGCGCTGGACCAGGGCGTGGCCGGCTCGGGCGCGGTCGGCAGCGGCAGCATCAAATGGGGCAGCGAAGTCGTCTCGAGCGTCGGCGACTCGATGGAATCCTCCGCGGACGACGGCTCGGGCGGCAATTCGACCAGAGGCTTGTCGGACGGCTCTTCAAACAACTCGTCCCCTTGACCCGGCGTGAAAATACTTTCGATTTCGCGGCTGTCGATTCCGGGAAAGTCCGCTCCGTCACTCCCCAAAGCGCGGGATGCATTATCAGTCGGCGCCTGCACGATTGCCTGACAGTGCGGACAGTGCACCTGGGCGCCCAAGTGCTCGACCTGGACCGCCATCACCTTGCCACAGCTGCCGCACTGTATTTGGACCGTTTCCATGATGTCGTAGGCGAAGCAGCTTGCTTCGCCGCTGCGATGCAGACAGTGGCGAAGCAGGCAGCTTCGCCTACGAATTATTTCGACCGGCTGAGGTACTCGCCGGTGCGGGTATCGACAGCGATCATCTCGCCGATTTCGATGAAGGGGGGCACCGAGATTTTGAGTCCCGTTTCGAGGGTGGCAGGCTTGTACTGCGCCGCTGCAGTCGCCCCTTTGAGGCTCGGCTCCGTCTCGGTCACTTGCAGCTCGACAGTGGCGGGCAACTCGAGACTGAGCGGCTTGCCTTCGTAGAACACCACTTGCGCTTTGTTGCCTTCCTTCATATATAGCATCAATTCCCCGACCCACTCTTTGGACAAGGTGGTCTGGTCGTAATTCTCCGTATCCATGAAGACGTAGCCGTCGCCGTCCTGGTAGATGTATTGCAGCTCGCGCTTGTCCAGATAGGCCTGTTCGACCTTGTCTTCGGGGCGAACCCGGTTGGTGGTGATGGAGCCGGTCTTCAGGTTTTTGAGCTTGAGCTGCAGAATGGCCCGCCAGTTTCCGGGCGTATTCAAATCGCGATCCACGACGTAATAAAGCTGCCCGTCCTCGCCGACAAGGACCATGCCTTTGCGGACCTGGCTGTACGGTATCGACGCCACGACAAACCTCCTCGCTATGCAAACGGTTCCGTTGTGCCCTATGTTTCGACAAGAGTAGGAGATAGAGTAACAAAAAAGCTCTACAACGACACCGCCATTTTTCATTGTGCGACGGAACGGAATCGATTAGATTATCGTCTAAGCAGGTAGAAAGTTGCGGGATAAAGGTGCGCCTTATGAAAGTGCTGGCTCAGCTCGTTAGCTTCTTGGCCGTGGCGCTGTTCCTGCTGCCGGGAGTGACCGCGCAAGACAAGGACAAAAAGCAGCCCGACAAAGAAGAGAAAAAGGACGACAAAAAAGACGCCAAAGGCGAGGATGCCAAGGGCAAGAAGAAAAAATCCGACCCCAAGATGAAGGACGAGCCGGACGAGGACACGGTCGTCTTTGGCCAATACATCACGGGGCAGATCGCGCAGTTTGACTCCAATTCCGCGCGCGATTTTGCCGTCACGCTGCCGTACGCTAATCCGCTCAAGATTCAGGAATTCAATCTTTGGAAATGGCAGCGCTATTCGATGATCATGCAAAGCGACAAGGCCACGCGCGCTGCGGACATGCAAGAATTCTACGTCGAGCTGGTCAAAAAGCAGAATGAGCTCAAAAGCACTATCAACCAGCTCGATCTGCGGGCGGGCGATGGGTGCAAGGTGCGCTCCAACTTCCTGCCCCAGGAATTCGACGACAAGGGCAACCCCAAGATCTGGACCAAGAAGGACATCGACGCCCTCAGGAAGAAAAGCGGCAAGCTGCCCGGCTTCCCCGCCGACTTCGACCAACTGCGCCAGGGTCAGATCGTGACGGTGTATCTGGCCAAGCAGGAGAAAAAGGAAAAAGAGAAATCCGCGACCGGCGAGAAAGGCAAAGGCGCCGAAAAGGCCAAAAAGAAAATGCCGGAAGAAGACATGGAGCTGCAAACGCGGCAGGAATGCGTCATGATCCTTATCGTCCGCGAGGCGCCGCCGCGGCCTTGACCCCTTTCACATTGCCCAAACCCACGGCATAATAGCCGTGGGTTTTTTTGTTGAATGAGGGATCGCCATGCCGCAATGTCCCCAATGCGCCAAGCCGCTGCGCGAAGTCACGCGCCGCTGCCCGTCGTGCCAGGCCGACCTCGCGCTGCTCGTCGATTACGTCAGTCATTTGAACGGCGGCCTGGAGCGCGCCGACAACTTGCTCAAAGCGGGCGAACTGGGCCCAGCGGTATGGGCCTATCTGGAAGTGCTCGAGGTCGATCCCGACAACGCCCCGGCGCGCCGGCAGGTGGGCCAGGTCGTCACCGCGGTCCGGCAATTCGACCAGGTCAACGAGGGCCGGCGCTGGCTAAGTCGCATTCGCAGCGAGGCAGGCGACAACCTCTTACAGCGCTGGCGCAATTACATCTTGATCGCCGCCGGAGTCTTCTTGGCGTTTTCGATCGGCTTCTGGCTCGGCGGGCTGTCCTTCGAAGAATCAAACGGCGCCCAGCCTGATCCGCCCGTGCCGCAGCACAAGGATACGCTGTCGGGGAAGTAGAGTGCAATTACTTTTTCTTCGGCATCAATGGGAACTGCGTAATGTTGAGCCCTTCGCCAGTGAGGAAATTGTCCAGCACGTCGATCCGTCCGGTCTCGCGCATGCGATTGTAGAGTCGCGTCATCTCATCTTGCCAGAGAGAGTTCAAGTAATTGGGGTCCTGGCGCACCAGCTTGCGGTACTGCTCCCACCGGCGAAGAAAGGTCTCCGCGTCGGCCTGGGCTTGCAGGCGTTGCTCGCGGACATAGGCGGCGGCGAGGCTCTTAATGCGAAACACTTCTCCGGCGGCTTCGCTCAACTTGCGGTTGGCTTCCTGCTCGGCCTGGTTTTTTTGGGTGCTGGTGGTCGTTTCCGCCTGAGCCAAGCGATCGAAGGCCTCCTTCACTTCTTCCGGAGGATACAAACGATTGACGCTGGCTTGCTCGATGCGGACGCCAAGGTCGTACGGCGCGATGCGGCTCTGCACGGCTTGCACCAGATAGCCCGGCAGGACAGCCTTGCCGCGCCGCAGCGTTTCGAACACGTCGCGGCCGGCGATCCACTCCGCCAACGCGGTTTCCGCCGCCCGCGCCACCAGGGCGTCAACGCGATCCTTGTGCAGGACGAACTTCACTACCTCGTCCTCGACGACAGCGTAATTCACTTCCGCCTGGATGTTGACCAGATTGTGATCGCCGGTCAGCAATTGACCGGGCGGCGTCAGCCGGTCTTCCTCAGTGGCCGGCGCCGCATCGATGCCGACGGCCACGCGCCGTACCTGCCCGACCGCCACGCGCTCGACGCGGTCCCAGCCCCAGGGCAGGCCGATGAAAAGGCCTGGCCCCGGCTTGTAGTCCAGTATCCGGCCGAAACGGCGCACGACGGCCCGCTCGCCCGGCTCGACTTGCGTCACTGCCGACAGGGCCGTCCAACCAAGAAACAACACGAGCAGCGCCGCGAGCACGATTCGCTTCATGGCATGCCTCCTTGCCCATTTTTCTTGTCGTCCTTGGGGAGAGAGGGGTTAGAAGTGAGGGGACGCGGCGGCATGAACAAGAGATCAAACAAGGGGCGATGGGTGGACAACAGCAATACGGTCTTGTTGTCCGCGAGAATCGATTGCAGTTTCTCCATTTGCTTCAAGAAGGCGTAAAACTCCGGATCCTTCTGATGGGCCTGATTGCGGATGAGCATGGCCTCCGTATCCGCCTGGCCTTTGAGTTTTTCCTCGTCGAAGCGGGCTCTGGCCAACAGCTCGCGCACCTTTTCTTCGGCGGCGCTTTCGATGTTGCGGGCCTTGAGTTCACCTTCGCTCAGGATTTCGGTCACTTTTTTCTTGCGCTCGCTTCGGATGCGGTCGAAGATTGCCGAACGGACCTCGCCTGGATGGCTGAAACGGCGCAGGCGAATGTCCACAAGATCGACGCCGTAGTCCCTGAGCAACGTTTCCCGAAGCTGCGTCATGAGCTCGAACTGCAGCTCTTGCATTTTTTCATCGACGTGCGTCCGGCCTGGTTTTTCTCCGGCGTCCGTGCTAACCAGGTCGTGCATGCTCCGCTGCGTGATGGCTGCGCCAAGCTGGCTGTTGATGCGCGGACCCAGAATGTCGCGGGCACGCTCCGGCGTGCCCAGCCGGCGCACAAACTGATCGACGGCGTCGCTGCCGGCGATTTTCCAGCATACGTAGGCCTCAATGGACAAGGTCTTGTCGATCGTCTTGCCTTCCGGGTCGTGCGTGAGGACTTCGGTCGCGGGCAAGTCGAAGAATTGCAACCGGCGATCGAGGCGCTGCACGGAGCTGAAGGGCCAGGGCCAGCCCAGGTGCAACCCCGCGCCGTCCGCGCCGCCGTCGAAAGTCGCGACGTGCTTGCCCAGTATCGTCACATAGCCATACTCCGCGGCGTCCACGGTGTAGAGCGACAGCCGCACGAGAAGGAGGAAGAGAGCGACCAATAGGATTTTCGAAAGCAAGCGCATGACAAAACCTCACTCGTTTTTCAGGGCTCATCCGGTCTGGGCGGAAACGGCGCGCGTAACGGACGGTCCTGCGGCAGCAACACCGGCACGGGCACGCGAAACTGGTCCGGGTCGACCAGAAATAGATTCCGCTGGCCTTTGATCTTGTCCGTGTCGATCAGAATCATCTCCCGTCCCAAAAGCGCCTTACCAAGCACGTCCCAGAAGTAGCGCGTGTCGCTTAGCGCCGCCTGCAAGGCCAAGGTCTGCGTGCGCCTCTTTTGGTAATACTTCTGTGCTTCCGGCAATTCCAATCCGGCAAGCGCCGTTTCAGCCAAGAGCCAAAGTTCTTGCTGCAATGTCAAGTCCTTGCGCCCCTTGTCGCGCGCCACAAAGCGGGCCAAGTCGCCTTGGGCTTGCAGCGTCTTCTCCGTCTTGCCGGCCCGCGCTTGTGCTACGATTTTCACACTGTCCGATTTAGCCGTGTTTATTTTGCGCGAACTATTCTCCTCTGCCTCGTTGATTCTCCGGTCTCGATCTTCCATCGCCCGGGCGACTTTGTAATAGTCTGCGACCACGTCCGCAGGCGGGTGCAAGTCCAGCAAGGACACGCCTTCAATGTCGATGCCGAGCCCGCCGTATTCCTGGACACGTTCCTCGAGGCGTGCCAAAACTTCTTGTTGAAACTGTCCTCGATAAACCGTCAACAAATCATGAAACGGCCGGCCGGCGACCATGCCGCGCAGCACAGCTTCCGCGGTCGCGCGCAGCAGCTCTTCGCCGTTTTGCACCTCGAACAGAAAAACATACGGCTGCGACACCTTATAGCGCACGACTGCCTGCACATCGATCAGGTTCTTGTCCCCAGTGATCATGAGCGCCTCTTCCCCGAGGCGGTTGTCCCGATGCGGGGCGGTCCACGTCAGCGATGCCTTCTGAACGGAGACAAGCGCTTGGCGAAAACCAACTTCAACGCTGCGGACGCGCTGCGAAACACGCGTCGCCTCCTCAATCGGCCACGGCCAGCGCAGGTGCCAGCCCGGCCCCAAGTCTGCGACGTGCCGGCCGAAGCGGCGCACGACGGCGACTTCGTCCGGCGCAACAATGCGCAGGCCCGTCGCAACGTAGAGAAGCAACAGCACACCGGCGCAGGGGAGCAGCAAACGCCGCCAGCGGTGGCCCAGCCAATGCACGAACTCATCGACGTTGAGGTTTTTCTCAAGCCAAACGTCAGATTGCCGGAGCCAGCCCTTCCAGCGCACAACGAACCGGCTCGACGCCGTGCGCTCGAACCACAACAGCCGCATTGAGTTCAGCAAGACCGCCAGCGAGCCGATCTGATGGTAGATGACGGCGACGATCGGCGACTCGTCGTACAAGTGAGCGGGAGCGAAGATCGGCCAAAGCCAAGCGGTCAGGACGATGCCGATGGCGTTGACGGCAAAGGCGAAAATGATGATGTTCTGGTGGATGATGCGGACGGTTTCACGAGACAGCCGGACCAAGAGCGGCAAGGGCCGCAAGGGATCGCCCATGAGGACAACGTCGCCCGCCTCGGCGGCGATGTCGGCGCCCGTGCCGCCGATCGCCAGCCCGACATCCGCTCGCGCCAGCGCCGGCGCGTCGTTGATGCCGTCCCCCACCATGGCGACCGACTTGTCGCTTCGCGCGTCGCGCCCCTTTCTTAGCTTTTCAACGAAAGCCGCCTTTTGCTCGGGCAGCAGTTCCGCATGTATCTCGGAAAACTGCAAGTCGGCCGCCAACGCCTGCGCCGCAGCCGGTCGATCCCCCGTCAAGAGCACGATCGGTTCGACGCCCAACCCGCGCAATTCTTCGAGCACGCCTGCCGCTTCCGGCCGCACGCGGTCGCGTGCGCCGATCGCGCCCAGCACGATGCCGCCGCGCGCGACGAACAACCCGGTTTGGCCGCGTTTGTCCAGCTCTTGCAAAAGCTGTTGCGCTTCCGGTGTCAGCACAATTCTCTGCTCTTCCAGCAAGCGGCGCGTACCGACCAGCAGCCTGCCTGAAGAAAGCGTAACAGAGATGCCCGCGCCGGGGTGTGCTTGAAAATCGCTGGCCTCTTCCAACGCCAGGCCGCGTTCCTTGGCCGCCTGCACGATGAGCCGCCCGATGGGGTGCTCGCTTTGCTGCTCGGCAGAAGCCGCCAAACGCAATAGCTCGGCGGGATGCACGTCGCCCAGCGGCAGAATCTCGCCCAATTCCAGCTTGCCTTCGGTGATGGTCCCGGTCTTGTCAAAGGCGATTGCCTTGACGCCCGCGAGCCGTTCCAAGGCGCTGCCGCCTTTGAGCAAGACGCCGGTGCCCGCAAGCCGGCCCATGGCGGCAATGACGGCGGCCGGCGTGGCGAGAATGAGCGCGCACGGGCACGCCACCACCAGCACGGACAGCGTCGGATACATGCTCAGCGTCAGGGCGGTGCGAAAGCCCAAGCGCGGCGCGTCGGCCAGCCTGAACCAGCCCGCGCCGTAGTGCAGCATGCCGGCAAGAAACGTGAGCGCCGCCAGTCCCAGCACCACCGGCAGAAACAGCCGGGCCATGCGGTCCGCCGTCCGCTCGATGTTTCCTTTGTCCTTGAGCGCTTTGGCCGTCATCTCGATGACCCGGCCGGCCACGGTTTGCTCCGCCACCTGGCGCGCTTCGATTGTCAGCGCGCCGAATTGGTTCACCGAGCCGGCTAATACCTCGTCGCCCGGGCCTTTGTCCTGCGGCAAACTCTCGCCCGTTAGCGCGCTCGTGTCCACCGCGGACCGGCCCTCGAGCACCACGCCGTCCACCGGGATTTTGCCCCCCGGCTTGACGAGGACCTTGTCGCCGGCCGCAAGTTGGCTGGTCAGCACGCGCGTTTCCTGGCCATTCTCGATGCGCCAACAGCGGATCGGAAACACCTCGGCGATTTTGGCGACAGCGTTTTGCGTGCGCGCGAAAGTGAACGCCTCAAGGCACTCACCGATCATGCCGATGAGCACAACCTCGGCGGCCACCAAGGGCTCGTTGATCAGGATGGCGGCGATGCAGGCCAACGCCAGCGCGAGATCGGCGCCGATGCGGCCCTCGAGGAGACTTTGCAACGAGGTATAGAGAATCCGCGCCCCGCCCAGAACCGCGGCAATGAGTGCAAATCGAAAGCGATCGCCTTCGCCAAAGCCTCGTGGCCATGACGCGACAGAGGAGATGCCCATCCAGCCGGCGATGGTGGGCGCTAGATCGAGCGCGATGAGCGCGGCCAACAGGCCGGTCATGAGATAAAGCGGCAGCCGGCTTTCCTGGGCGAAGGCGGAATCGCTGTGGGAAATCTCACGGTGCATGCACGCCGACGGGGTGGGAAACAAGGAAGCGCCAGGACGCCCCCCATCCTACGCCGAAATGCGCGGCGTTACAAGGGCCGGTGGAATCGTTCGCGACCGCTTTTGGCATGTGCATTGCAACGACATGTGAGCGACGTTCATTCAAAGTGACTCAATACAACGGGAGGAACATCATGCCCCGCGGCGACAAGTCCAAATACACGTCCAAACAGAAACGGCAGGCCGAGCACATTGAAGAAGGCTATGAAGAGCGCGGCTTGTCTACCAAAGAAGCGAAACGGCGCGCCTGGGCGACCGTGAATGCCATGACAGGCGGCGGCAAGAAAAGCGGCGCCGGCCGCGGCAAGCGCGTCAACAAGGCGCCCGCGAAAAAGGGAGGACACAAAGGCGGGGCCGCTTCGGCCGCCCGGCCGTTCCGCGCCCGCTCCGCCTCGGCCAAAAAGGCGGCTCGAACCCGGGCCCGCCGCAGAAAAACCAGCGCCTCCTCAACCTAACGCAAGCACTCCAACGGAGTATCGATCCTAGCTGCTGCCTCCGTTTCTGCGTCAATTGCCCAAGACAAAAACACGCCGCCCATTGAAAGGCGGCGTGCTGCTTGGCGCTACGTAGTGCTTCGCAAGCGCGACGGGTCTACTCATCGGCAGTCAGTCTGGCCTCAATGTCCTCGCGCGTTTGGCCGGTCTTCTCTTTGAGCAATCCGACAAACCGTTCGTAGTCGCCCTTGGCCTGCAAGGCCGCGTCGTCGGTGATGGCGCCCCAAATCTGTTTTGCCTTGCCGACGACTTGCTCCCACCGGCCTCCCACTTTTGTTTGGTTGAACTTTGCATGAAAATCTCCTGTCCAATAAAGGAACGATCTAGCGTCAGAATCACCTAGAGCCAGTCCACGTCGAACCGATGCTCCATGATGCGAAACGGATCAAAAAAACCACGGGCCACGGTAGACCTCACCTCCGCATGAGCAATCAATCCCCCTCCCTGCGAAGCGTGAGGCCTACGGTGGCCCGTGGGTCTTTATGAAGGGAAGGCGCAGTCGCCGTCCCAAAAAACGCTCCGATCTCGTTGTGTGCCGAGAAAGGCAGCGTTGTCACTGCACGCTCTGTGCGCCTAACGCACGGTAATGGTCGGTCCCCATCCCCAGGGAATAAGGTTGAGGAGCAACAAGATAATTAGGACCAAGAGCAGCAGTCCCAATAGGCCGCTGGAACCATAGCCCCAGCCGCGCGAATAAGGCCACGTAGGCGTGGCGCCTAACAGCAACACAATCAGCACGATCAAAAGGAGAAGTCCCATGGTTATTTCCTTTCGTGTAGATTTCTCGTCGGGCCGCGACGCGCAGGTCAGTCCTGGGCCGCGTCTAGGAACAAAGTCGCAAACGACTGCCGCATTCCAAAAAAGAACGCGCCGAGGAACTTTCGTTTCTCGACGCGTCCTCGATAAAGGAAAGGTCAATCAAGTTGGACCTTTCCAGAGATTCCAAAGATCTAACAATGCCGCCATCAACCTTTGCTTTTCGCAATTGTGGGTGTCTCACAATGCCATCTGTTCGCAGCGGCGAATCCACCCGAGGTGAATTACCAATCCCGCAAAGCCTGTGCCAATGGTCGCGTACAGTGCGTCCAGAAACTCCTTTCGTGTTGCATTATTCTGTCTCGCCATAGCCTCACGTTGACGCTGCGTTTCTTAGCCGTCACTACCAAGCCCGTCGAATGCGCACGTGTGTTCTCACTATGAGGCGAGCCGCTTCCCGTTTGTCGCACTGCTTTCCATGGTGCGACTGGATTTTGCCATCAAGAGTCGCCGAGCCGTCCTTCCGAAGTCAAAATCAAGCGTTTGGTCTGTCGAAATCACCCCTTTCGCATTCCTGGCATACGGCTTGCTCATTGCCCGTGCGAATTCAGCAAACCTCTTACAAAGGAGTCTCTCATGACCCGCCTCCTCAGGATCGCTTCGTTCGCCGTCTTGTGTTCGTTGGTGTCGATAGGCATCGCCCAAGAACAGAAGGGCACGGAAAAGCTCCCGACTGACACCGACTTCCTCGTCAAGGCCGTGAGCACCGGCATTTTCGAAGTGAAGATAAGCGAGCAGGCCACGAAAAACGCGAACGACACCGACGTCAAGGCGTTTGCCCAGAAATTGGCCACGGAGCACAAACAACTCAATCAGAATCTGTTGAAGCACGCTCAACAGACCAAGACCGCCGTCGCGACCGACTTGGCGAAGGACAAGCAGGCAAGACTGGATCAACTCGGCAAGCTTACCGGGGCGGCCTACGATCGCGAATTCATGAAACAGAATATCGAGGGACATGAGGCGTCCGTGAAGCTGTTCAAAAACCAATCGGAAAAAGGGCAGATTGCCGAACTGAGAAAATTCGCTCAGGAGGTGCTGCCGACCATCGAAAGACATCTCAAGGAAGCCCGCGCCATCGCCGCGAAGCTGCCGAACTAGCGACGAACGCGAATTGTAGCCGCAGGCTTAGCCTGCGGCTACA
>JAKEHV010000347.1 GCA_022614915.1 Gemmataceae bacterium
CGTTCATCATTCCGCACCTTAGCAGCTTCGGCGACGATTGGCGGGCGCAGCTCGCGTTCCTCGATCATCTGGTGCGGCACAAGAATGTCTTTACCGACACGTCGGGGGTGCGCCGCTTCGAGCTTTTGGAACAGGCGGTGGCGCGGGCCGGCGCGGGCAAAATCCTGTTCGGCTCCGACGGTCCCTGGCTGCATCCCGGTCTGGAATTGGCCAAGGTCCGCGCCCTGCACCTTTCCGAAGCGGACGAACAACTCGTCGTTAGCGGCAACCTGCTTCGGCTGCTAAAACAGGTGCGCCGCCGGCCGCTTATGACCAGCGCTCCTTCCGTACCGCTGTCTGTGCCGGCGCCCGCCTGGCGCGACCCATGGGAGAATGCCGAAGTGCCGGCGCTGTAGCCGGGGCGGACGTGGAATCCCGACTACTCTTAGCCGCCGCGCAGCGCGTGCAGCGTCGTCCGCACGTCGTCCGAGCGCATCAGAGCCTCGCCGATCAAGACAGCCTTCACGCCTGCGGCCTCTAAGCGCTGCATATCTGTGCGTGTTTGGACGCCGCTTTCGCTGACCACGCATGCATCCTTGGGCATGCGCGGCATGAGTTCCAGCGTGTGCTCCAGCCGGGTTTCGAAAGTGCGCAGGTCTCGGTTGTTGACGCCGATGAGGCTCGCGCCCGCATCGACGACGCGCGGCAGATTGTCGGGTTCGTACAGCTCAACCAGGGCTTGCATGCCGAGACTCTCGATAGCGTGCAGCAATGCCGGCAATTCGGCAGCGCCTAGGATTTCCGCGATCAACAACACGGCGTCCGCGCCGGCGACGCGCGCTTCCACGACTTGATAGGCGTCGAGGATGAAATCCTTGCGCAACAGCGGCGGCGCGACCGCCTGTCGTATGTCGCCTAGATACGAAAGGCGTCCCTGAAAAAACGGCTCGTCGGTCAAGACGCTGATGGCATTCGCGCCGGCCGATTCATAGTTGCGCGCGACGGCAACGGGATCAAAATCGGCGCGCAAGACACCGGCGGACGGCGACGCTTTTTTCACCTCGGCGATGATGCCCAGCCCCGGGCCCTGCTCCAAAGCCGCCCGAAAATCGCGCACCGGCGGCGCGCTGAATATCTTGTGCTCCAATGTCTCCAAGGGCATGAACCGACGCCGCTCGGCCACTTCCTGGCGCTTGGCGGCGACGATGCGGTCGAGGATATCGGGCATGGCAGGCTTTCGTTTCCCCATTGTGTGCCGGGCGCGACACTGTAGTAGGCACACTCCGTGTGCCGTTGTCGGCTGACGGCACATGGAGTGTGCCTATTACTTTGCCCGCGGGCGTTTTCCGAACACTAAACGAGATTCTATGATATGGGTCAAAAGGAACGCATTGTGGATTTGTGGGAAGAAACTCAGGTCAATCTCAAGGCCTTTGGGATCGTCGCCGGCGGCGCGGGGGTTTTGGCCGGCCTGCTCTATTGTCTGTTCCGGCCCAAGCGCTTGTTGCCGCTGCAGCGCCTCCGACCCGGGGCTTGGACCGGCCGTGAAGTGTTTCTGACGTTTTTTCTGGCTTTCCTTGTCCCCGTATTGGTTCGCGAGCTGCTCGACTCGCTCGGCTTCTTCTCAGCCATTTTTCAAAAGCCTTCTCTTGTTCTAAGGGAAATCTGGGCGTCGCCGCTCATGGTCCTGGTCTTCGTGGCGGCGCTGTTCTGGCTACTCTACAGCGCGAGCGGCACCCGGCCGACGCACTTCGGACTGACGCCGTCGCGGTGGGCGCCGAACGGCATTTTGGGTTATCTGGCTTTTCTCCTCGCCACCCCCATCGTCCTCGGCCTGTACGTGGCGATTCTGTGGATCATTCGCCAACTGGATTTGCCTTACTCGGAACACGCGTTGCAACAAGTGCGCCAGGAAGTCCTGCGGCCGATTGATTGGGTGATGCTCTTTTTTCGTGCGACCATAGTTGCCGCTGTCATGGAAGAACTCATGTTTCGCGGCGTGTTGCTTGGCTGGCTCAGGCGCGCATCGCTGGTGGGGCACATCGTCATCGGCGCCTTCATCTTGCTCTTGGGTTTGGAAGCTTTCGCAATATCGTTGGTCGATTTGGAAGAAAAGCCCGCGGAGCCCAACATCGGTCCTTTTGTCTTCGCGATCGTCCTGGTGGGCGTTTACGCGTGGGCACTCTACAGGGTCTGGGGCCCGGTCCTAAAGAGCGGCGTGCGCGCTTTTCTCCATCCCCTCACCCCCTCTCCCGTCCAGGGACGAGGGGAGCCACTCATCAAGCGCCGGTTGGTCTTCCGGGAACGAGTGCGCCTGTGGCAAACGCAAAACGCGTGGTTGGCGATCCTTGGTTCCGCCGCGCTTTTTGGCATGGTTCATCGGGGAGATTGGCCCTCGCAAATTCCGCTGGTTCTTCTGGGCTTCGTCCTCGGCTGGCTCGCCTATCGCACACAAAGCCTTGTCGGCGCGATCGTATTGCACTGTTTGTTCAACACGGTTGCATGCACCGTATTGCTCCTGTATTCCTTGAATTCGCCGTAAGCTGAAGTAGTCTTGTTGTGTTTGTGGAGGTTGTGTTCATGGCGATCGATCTTGCCATCGTTCCCGTAGCAGGACACGGGACCCGTCTGTTGCCGTCCACCAAGAGCCAACCGAAGGAGATGCTGCCGGTCGGGCGCAAGCCGGTGGTGCAGTATGTGGTGGAAGAATTGGCCAGCTCGGGGATGCGGCGCATCTTGTTCGTGACCGGACCGGGCAAGACGTCGATCGAGAATCACTTTGACATCAATGTCGAACTCATCAGTGTCCTGCGCGAAACCGGCAAGGAGGAATTGCTGGAGGAGCTGGAATTCGAGCGCAAGGATTTGCAGTACTTCTACACGCGCCAGCGCCGCCAGCTTGGCCTGGGACATGCTGTGCTTTGCGCCCAACCCTTGGCGGGCCGCGAACCGGTCGTGGTGGCCTTGGGGGACTCGATCATTGGCCTCAACGCGCAGTCGGACATCGTGCGGCGAATGACGGACGAATTCGAGCGCGCGGACGCCGACGCGGTGATCGCTTTCGAGACCGTGCTGCGCGAGGACGTGGTGCACTACGGCATCGCCAAGCCGCGCGTGGGAAGCAACTCGTGGAGCGAGTCGCCTACGTTAGGCGAGGTGTTTGTGCTCGACGACCTGATCGAGAAGCCGGCGGTTGCCGAGGCGCCGAGCAATTTGGCGGTGGCAGCCCGCTATGTTTTCAAACCGGCGATCTTCGACCTCTTGGCCCAGACGCCGCCGGGCAAAGGCGGCGAGATTCAGCTTACGGACGCCATTCGCCTCATGATCCAGAAAGGAGGCAAGGTGCTCGGGCTGCAATTGCCGGCGAGCGAGCGCCGCTTCGACATCGGCAACTTCGAAAGTTATTTTCAGGCGTTCGTCGAGTTCGCGCTCGCCGACCCGCGCTACGGGCCGGCTTTGCGCGACTTCCTGCGCGTCCATCTCGGCCAGGAGCACCGCCCATGCTGATCATTCGCCGCCGCGCTTACGCCCGCGCGGGACTCATCGGCAATCCGTCCGACGGTTACCACGGCAAGACCATCTCGCTCAGCGTGCGCAACTTTCACGCTGAAGTGGTCCTTTATGAATGGGAAGACGTCGAGATCGTAGCCACCGCCATGGACCAAAGCCGGTTCGGCACTGTCCAAGAGCTGGTGCGCGACGTGCGGCTGCACGGCTATTACGGCGGCATGCGACTCCTCAAAGCGACAATCAAGAAGTTCGTGGAATACTGCGTGCGACAGGGACACGAGCTGCACGGCCGCAATTTTTCGGTGCGGCACGAGAGCACGATCCCGCGCCAGGTGGGGCTCGCGGGCTCGAGCGCGATCATCGTGGCAACGCTGCGCTGCCTGATGGACTTCTACGGCGTGGCGATTCCGCGCGAGGTACAGCCGTCCTTGGCCTTGGCGGTCGAGAACGAGGAATTAGGGATCGCGGCGGGCTTGCAGGACCGGGTCATCCAGGTGTACGAGGGCCTGGTGTTTATGGACTTCGCGCCGGAGAAAATGCAGGAGCGAGCGGGCTTCTTGTGCGGGCAGTATGAGCCGCTCGATCCGGGCCTGTTGCCGCCGGTGTACATTGCCTACAGTCCGGACGTGAGCGAGCCAACCGAGGTGTTCCACAACGACATACGCAGCCGGTTTCAGCGCGGCGAGGCGGCCGTGGTGCGAGCGATGGGCAAGTTCGCGGCTTTAGCCGCACAGGCGCGCGAAGCGCTATCGGCACGCGACGCCGAGCGCTTGGCGCGGCTCATGAACGAAAACTTCGATACGCGCCGCTCGATCTATCAGCTGCCGGCGGGCCAGGTGCGGCTGGTGGAGACGGCGCGGAGCGTGGGCGCGAGCGCAAAATTTGCCGGCTCGGGCGGGGCGATCATCGGCACGTATCGCGATGAGACGATGTTCGGCGAGTTGGAACGGGCATTATTCGCGATCGGGTGCCGGGTAATCAAGCCGATTTTCTCTGAATAAAGGTGAGCACCAGGGCGACATCTTGAGCCAGGCAGCGTACCGTCGTGCTCGTGGGCGGGCCGTTACCACAGTCTCGTCAAACCATAGGCGTCGAACAATGGATCGGCCGAAACTAGCCGCAGCGCTTCCACCAACGCGGTCGCAGCAATCAGGCGATCAAACGGGTCTTTGTGGTGTAGCGGCAGCGTCGTCAATGGCTCGATGTGCCGGACTTCCAACGGCAGCAGATGGATGTCGTCCAACTGCAAGGATGCGGGATAGAGCGTCCCGAAGGACGCCGGCAAAGGAAGCTTACCAAGCCGATTCTTTAGAGCTATCTCAAACAAGCTGATGGGCGAGAGCCAGCGTTCGTTGGCGGGGTCTTCGATGGTCGATTTCGCAGTTGCCGTTAGCTTCGGATCGTCGCTTTGAAACCACAAAAGCGCATGCGTATCAAGCAACAATTCATTCCGAGTACTCGCGGAGTTCCTCGAGCGGTTCATCAAGATCGTCAGGCACGATCAATTGCCCCTTTAGACGCCCGGCCTTCGGCGTGCCGGTGACGGGTGGTCTAGGCCGTGACGGAACGGCCGTCAGTCGAAACGTCCAGCCGTTTTCGAGAATCTCGACGAGCTGACCAGCGCGGGCCGCGGTTAACAACTCAGGCAGTCGGGTGCTTGCTTCGGAGACGGAAAGCTGAATCATGGTCTTCCCCAGGAAGGTGAATTCTCTCCGACCGCATTCTATCAGCCGGGAGCTTCCGTCTCCGCAAGGTTTTTTTCAGGTACGTTTTCTGCCCGCGCTTTGGTGTTCTACTTTTCTCAAGAAGTCGTCGCGCAAATAGAAAAGGGAATCGGATGCCTTCCGATTCCCCTCTTCGTGTTAGTTCGTGTCCTTCGTGGTTGACTTACACCCGCGCCGGGACCTCGAAGCCCTTGCGGTATTCGCGCGTGAGCTGCCGGTTGGCGTCCGCATCGTTGACGAAGCTCTCCGTCTTGGGATCGATGGTCAGCCGGCGGCCCAGCATATAGTTGGTCTTGTCCAAAGGCAGCATGCATTCGCGCAAGTGGTCCGACATGCGCTCCAGCGTTTCCGCCGCGGCGCGGTCGTCGCCGAATGTCTTCGATTGCTGATTGAAGGGCGTCGGCCGGCCCAGGCGATAGCTGATGTTGGCCAGATGGCACAGCGAGCTCGACAGATGGCCTTCCTCGATGTCGGCGTGCAAGTCCTCACGCCGCCGCGAGCGCACAGCCCGGATGAAGTTTTCGAAATGGTTGGCGCTGCCGTTGAAGCGGCGCAGCACCTGGCCGTCGTTGCTGTAGGCGACCGCTTCGGTGTAACTTGGAAATACCACGTAACCGTCGGCGCAGTGAATGACGTTGCCGACGCCGGCGCCGCGATAGTTTTTGGTAGCGAGCCCGCGGACTTCAATAATCAGTTCCGCATCGCCGTAATCGAAGACGCAAATCTGCGTGTTCGGCGTTTCGCCGCGATCGACGTAGCCGAAGCGTCCACCCAGACTGATCGCCGAGCGCGCCAACTCGTTTTTGCCCAGAGCCCAGCGGGCCACGTCCATTTGGTGGATGCCTTGGTTGCCGAGGTCGCCGTTGCCGAAATCCCAATACCAGTGCCAGCGGTAGTGGACGAGGTTTTCGTGGTAGGCCCTCTGCGGCGCCGGCCCGAGCCAAAGGTTGAAGTCCAGGTCCTTGGGCGCGTTGGCTGCGTTGACGTTGTCCACGCGGCCCTGAGCGTTGTCGCGGCGTTTGTAGCACAAGCCGCGCGCGACTTGCACTTTGCCGATTTTGCCCGAGCGAATGAACTCGATCGCCTCGCGAATGCCTGGTTGGCTGCGGATTTGCGTGCCGGTCTGCACGATCTTGTTGTGCCGGCGGGCAAACTCGACCATACGGCGGCCTTCGCTCACATTGTGACTGACCGGCTTCTCCACGTAGACGTCTTTACCGGCCTGTATGGCCCAGATGGTCGCCAGCGCATGCCAGTGGTTGGGGGTGGCGATGCTGACGGCGTGGATGGATTTGTCGTCGAGCAGGCGTCGTATGTCCTGCACGACGCGCGGCTCGCTGTCTTGCTGTTTCTGCGCGGCGGCCACGGCCCGGCCCGCCGCCCGCGTGTCTACGTCGCAAATGTGCGTGACGACGCAATTCAGCCGCCCCGCATAGCCGCGCACGTGCCCCATGCCCTGGCCGTTGACGCCGATGCAGGCGATGTTGAGTCTTTCATTAGCTCCGCCGTTGTTCTGGTTTTGCGGAGCGGCGTAAGCGACGCCGCCCATCGCGCCTGCCGCCAAAGTGCCGGCGGACGCCTTTAAGAATTCACGTCTTTGCATGGAGAGGCTCCCCAAGAATTCCGCACAGGGCAGTGCCCCAGCAGCGAAAAAACGCTGACCGGACTGTGACTGTCTGCACTGTGCCGCAGCCGAATAAAGCGAGGGTTTCTCATTTCTAACCGTCTTTTCAGGAAGGGTCAATCCAAAAAAGGAAAAAGCTTTTACATGCTAGTTGGGGTGGCTACACTCTTTAACCACGGATGACACGGATCGGCACGGATAAAAATGCTTGCGTGACTGATCGGCGCTGATCCGTGTAATCCGTGGTTAATGATTAATCCAACCAACATGAAGCTCCTGCTCTATCCTGCGGTCTCCGAGCGAAGGCTCCGAAGAATCGAAGCGGCCGCGGCGCCGATGGCAATCGTACAGGCCCAAGACGAGGCGCGCGCCGTTGCCGAAATCGCCGACGCGGACGCCCTGTTCGGCTACCTCACGCCGGCGATGCTGAATGCCGCTCGGAAGCTGCGTTGGGTGCAAGCGCCAACCGCGAGCATGGAGAAGTTCCTTTTTCCGGAACTCGTCGCCGCCCCGGTGGTGGTCACGAACATGCGCGGCATCTTCAGCGACGTTATTGCCGACCACGTTTTCGGCTTTGTTCTCTGTTTCGCCAAGAATCTCCACGTTTACATTCGGCAACAGATGCAAGCCGCTTGGCACGTGCTTGGACGCGCGCCGGGGGAATTGCCCGGCTACGGCGGACCGGGCGAGGTGCATCCCTCGGACGAAGCGGCCATCTCGCTGGCGGATTGCACGCTGGGCGTCATCGGCTTGGGCGGCATCGGCGCGGAAACCGCGCGGCGCGGCTTGGCCTTTGGCATGCGCGTCCTGGGCGTCGATCCCAAAGCGGAGGCCCCCTCACCCCCAACCCCCCCAGGGGCGAGGGGAGCAATTGCCCGTGGGGCGAATATTCCTGGTTGCCCTCCCGGCGCGGGCGAGGGGAAATTGCAAGCGCCGCCCGGCGTATGGCTGCGCCCTTTCGAAGAGCTTGATGAAGTGTTGGCCCAAAGCGACTTCGTCGTCATCGCCGCCCCGCATACTCCGCAGACGTTCAAGCTCTTCCAGCGTGAGCGGCTGCGCAAGATGAAAACGACGGCGTACCTGATCAATGTCGGCCGCGGCGTGATCGTGGACTTGGCCGACTTGACTGCCGCACTGCAAGCGGGCGAAATCGCCGGCGCGGGGCTGGATGTCTTCGAGATTGAACCGCTGCCGGCGGATCATCCCCTTTGGAAGATGCCCAATGTCATCCTTACGCCGCACACGGCCGCCGCCTCGCCGCGCGTGGCCGAGCGGCACCTGGCGACGTTGCTGGATAATCTGCGGCGGTTTGTCGCAAACCAGCCGCTGCGCAACGTCGTTGACAAAGAGAAGTGGTTCTAGAAGAGGCCCCGAATCATGAAATGGCTTTGTTTACCGCGTACCACAGCTCATTCATGCGAAAAGGCTTTCGCAACAAATCGACGCCTTCCTGCTGGAGCATCTCTTGCGACTGATCGTTTTGCAGCAAACCCGTGCACAGAAGGATCGGCAGCTTCGGCGAACGCGCACGCAGGGCTCGGAAGTTCGTGATGCCTACTTCGTGCGGGATCATGAGGTCGAGAATGGCCATGTCCATGCTCGGGCCGTTGTGCATGAGTTCCAGGCCTTGTTTGGCGCTGGTTGCGCAGTGGACCGTGTGGCCGGCGATTTGCAGAAAACGCCGCACAACGTCGAGCACGGCTTCTTCATCGTCGATCACGAGAATGTTTTTGCCGGGCGGATGATCCGGTTCCAGCACCGGCGTCTGGGCGACCTCCTTGATCGGCCCGGCAGCGGTCAGCCGCGGCAGGAAGAGGCTGACGCGCGTGCCTTTGCCGACTTCCGATTGAATGATCAAGAAACCGAAGTGCCCGTGAATGATGCCGAAAGCCACCGGCAGTCCCAATCCCGTTCCTTGGCCGACGTCTTTGGTCGTAAAGAAGGGGTCGAGCGCCTGCGACAACACTGCTTGTGACATGCCCGCGCCGCGATCCTCCACCGACAAGACGACATAGTCTCCCGGCGGCACGTTATCGGGAAAGCCGGGCATTTCACCCGCCGAGACGAAGTGTTGCAGCCGAAACACCAACGGATGCGGCGCCGGCTGCGGCATGGCGTCGCGCGCGTTGAGCGCCAAATTGATCAGCACTTGCTGCAACTGATTCGCGTCCGCCATACTCATCAGTCCCTGGTCGTCCTCGGTTTGGGGCGCCTCGACCACCACTTCCGCCTTGAGGCTGGTGCGCACCAGATTGGCTGTGGTCTGCAACAGCTTGACCATCGACGTTGGTTGCCGGGTAAGCGCCGGTTTGCGCGCGAAGGCGAGCAGTTGCCGCGTCAGGTTGGCGGCCCGCTCGGATAGCTGCACGATGAACTCGAAGAACTGCCGGGCGGTGGCGGGCACGCCGGTTTCGCGCAGGCCCAGCGAGGCATAACCCTGGACGCCGGCAAGCAGATTGTTGAATTCATGAGCGACGCCGCCGGCCAGCGTGCCCACGCTTTGCATTTTCTGCGCGTGGAACAATTGCCGTTCCATCAGTTTGCGTTCGGTGATGTCGCGATAGATGCCGACGAAATGCGTCAATTGCCCGCGGCTGTCCAGGATCGGCGAGATCGCCAACGACACGTCGAGCAGCGTGCCGTCCTTGCGGCGATTGATGAGTTCGCCTTGCCAACTGCTGCGGGCAAGGATCGAGCGCCACAATTCCTCGTACAATTCGCGGGCATGGATATTGGACTTAAAGACGCGCGGCGTTTGCCCGGCCAGCTCTTCGCGCTCGTAGCCGAACATGCGCTCCAAAGCGCCGTTGACGTGTTGAATGACGCCTTGCAAGTCGGTGATCAGGACGCCGTCGCGGGCCGATTCCAGGGCTTCGATCAGCAGGCGGTTCGTTTGCTGCAACCGGTGGCGCGTGACGGATTCCTGCACGCGCTTGGGCAGGTCCGCGAGAAACGTGAGAGCGCTGTCTTTGACGACGTAATCGAGGGCGCCGGCCCGGAGCACCTGAGTCGCCAAGTGCTCGTCGCCGCGGCCCGTAACCATCAACACCGGCGTGGCGATGCCCTCGCGCTTGAGCGTGTGCAACAACTCCAAGCCGCCCATGTCCGGCAAGCCGTGATCCAAAAGCACGAGCTGGAATTGGCTGTGACCCAGAACGATGAGCGCGTCGGCGCCGTTGTGGCAGACCGTGACTTTGTGCCCCGCCCGCTCGAGACTCTTGCGCATGAGGTAGGCGAAGTCGTCGTCGTCCTCAACCAGGAATAGCTCGAGCGTTTCCGACATGGTTTCTGCTCCCGCGCCCCGAGGGAGAGGGAGCGTTCTCTCGTTAAGCGGGAAAAATTACTGTCCCCGACCAAGGGTCCTGTCCCTGTTCCGACACTTGCAGTCTTGCTCCCCAAGTCGCCAATAGCTCCCGCGCCAACTTCAGCTCTAACGAATCGGCCAGAGCTTGTCGCGAAGGAGGTCCCGGCGTCGGCGCGACTTGGGCAGACGCAATCGCCACTTGCAACTGCGTCGCATTGTTCATGCGCGCTGACTGGAGCGTGATGCGTGCCGCTTGGACGCGCGTCCATTCCAGTCTGCAGCGGACGATTTCCACGAGGGCTTGCTCCAGAGCGGCAGGGCAGCCGCGCGCTTCCGCCGCATGCCATGCAAAGTCGAAGGTCAGGGTGCGATCGGGAAACAGCTTTTGTGTTTCGGCACGCACGGCGCTCGCCATTTGGGCCAACGGAATCGTCATCACCGGTTCTTGCCACTTTTCAAGCCGGGCCATCCGTTTCAGAAACTGGACCATCCGGCTGGCCTTTCGCGTAGCCCCGACGAGACGCGTCAGATGATCCACGCCATCGGAGGAAAGCTTGGATTTCTCCTCTTGATCGAGCAAGACCGCCAAACTCTGGATGACTACGAGTTGGTTCGGCAAATCGTGGCTGAAAACCGTGTGCATGGCCTGCAACAATCGTTCGGCCCGCGGCACAGCATCCGCGCTGGCTGTTTCCATGTTCAAGTCCGGTTCGTGGGACACTAGCCCGACGGCGAGGGATTTCAACACTTGCGTTTCTCTAAGGTACCCCATCAATTTGCGCAGCACAAGCGCGCGCGCCAGGTAGGGTGCATTCCCGTTTCTGCGCCGGCGTTTTTCGGTTAGCATGAGTTCCGGTCAGCTGATCGTGTTTTCAGGTACTTAAGGAGGAGCGGCCATGGAAGGTC
>JAKEHV010000348.1 GCA_022614915.1 Gemmataceae bacterium
GGGGACATCGTTTTTGACGATGAAGCTCCACACATCGTCCTTCGTCCATTGCAAGAGCGGGTTGATTTTCACCAGGTCAAACTTGGCGTCCCACTGGACGATGTCGGCTTGGGCGCGGTCCTCTGTCTGGTCTTTGCGAATGGCGCTAATCCACGCCGAATAGCCTGCCGCCGCCTTGCGCAAGGGCAGTATCTTGCGGTCGTAGCAGCACTGGTCGGCGTAGAGATTGTAGAGCGGTCCGCCGTGTTCTTTCTCGTATTCTTCGACAGTGAGTTCAGGGTAGATATACTCAACTTCAATGCCATAGCGTTCCTTGATGCGCTCCCGGAGTTGGAGCGTTTCTGGAAACTGATAGCCCGTTTCGAGATTGAAGATGCGGACGCGCGGCTCGATGCCAGCCAACATATGAATAATGCAATTTCCCTCCGCGCCAAACGCCGTCCCCATCGTCAACTTGGGGAAGAATTGCGCGACCGCCCAGCGTAAAATGACTTCGGGGGCGCGACCGTCCAAAAGACGGTTCGCCTCTTCAATCTGTTCTTTGCCGAAAGGATTCAAACAAAACTCCGTTTGCCGATGGCGAATGTTTACTATGTTTATCAATATAGTAGAGATTAAGTCAAGCGGAGTTCCCTTTACCCACGTTCTTCGACTTGGGCCCAAAAGGTAATTGGATTACATGAAATGACATACGAATTAAGCGTAGGCGGCATAGTTCTTTGCGGCGGAATGAGCACCCGGATGGGCCGGCCTAAAGCCTGGCTTCCGTTCGGGCCAGAATTGCTGCTGCAGCGTGTTGTCCGAACCCTGGGCGATATCGTCAAGCCGATAGTGGTTGTGGCGGCCCCCGACCAGGAGGTGCCGCCGCTGCCAACGGTTGTCGAGATCGTCCGCGACGAGGAAGAAGGCCGCGGTCCGCTAGAAGGATTGGCTGCGGGTTTGGCGGCGCTGCAAGGCAAGGTCGACGCCGCCTATGCTTCCAGCTGCGACGTTCCCTTTTTGCAGCCCGCCTTTGTCCGACGCCTGATCGATCTTTTGGGACACTACGCCGTGTGCGTGCCCAAAGTAGGCGATAAGCACCATCCCTTGGCGGCGGTCTATCGCGTCGAAGTGGTTGAACACGTTCGTAAGTTGCTCGACGAAAACCGCATGCGGCCTTTTTATCTCTTTGCCGAGGTGCCCACGCGCGTGGTCGAAGCGGACCAGCTTACCGAGTCCGACCCCGGCTTTCGCTCGTTGCGCAATGTGAACACGCCGGAAGAATACCAGGCGGCGCTGCGCGAGTTGGACAAGCCGGCCAAGCCAAGTTAATGCATTCACCACAGAGACACAGAGACGCAGAGAAAACAAGGAATAATAGCAAGCACGTGTGAAGGTGAAGAGTAGCCGTCCTAAATTCTTTGTTGTTCTTTGTGTTTTCTCTGTGCCTCTGTGTCTCTGTGGTTAGGCCAACACCCGAATTCCATCCCGAAACGGATCCTCCGGATCAAACAGCAGCGTCGCCTCAGCGGTGACATAGGCCCTGCCACGGATGCGCGGGATGATCTGCCCATCGTTGATCCGCACCGTCCCTTCGAAGACGCTGCCCACGATACTTTCCTGACGCCATACCTGCCCTTCGCGGAGCTTGCCGTCGGCGTATAAGCACGCGAGCTTGGCGCTCGTGCCGGTCCCGCACGGGGAGCGGTCGTAGGCCTTGCCGGGACACAAGACGAAGTTTCGGCTATCGTTCTTGGACTCGCGCGGGGGGCCGAACAACTCGATGTGGTCGATCTGGCCGCCGTCCTTGCCCCTGATGCGGTGCTCCTCCAATGCCTGCCGGATGCGCCAGGTGAACTCGGTTAGCTTATCAACATTGCCAAGTTCCAAGGACTGTCCGTGATCGTTGACGAGGAAAAACCAGTTGCCGCCCCAGGCGACGTCGCCGGTGACAACGCCGTGTCCTTCGACCGGGACGCACACGTTGGCGGCATGGCGAAAGCTGGACACGTTGTCGATGATGGCCTTGTTGGTATTGTCCAGTTCGACGCCGACTACGCCGGCCGATGTTTCCAAAAAATGCTTGCCGGGCTTGATGCGTCCCAAATGCGCGAGCGTGACCGCCACGCCGATGGCGCCATGGCCGCACATGTGGAGTACGCCGACATTGTTGAAAAAGATAACACCGGCGGCGCAGCGCGCGTCGGTCGGCTCGACCAAGAGTGCGCCCACGAGCACATCCGAGCCGCGCGGCTCATTGACGACCGCGGAGCGAAACGCGTCGAACCCGTCGCGAAAGTGGGCCCGCCGTTCCGCCAAGGAGCCGCGGCCCAAGTCCGGACCGCCGGCCACGACGACCCGCGTCGGCTCGCCGGCGGTATGAGAATCCACGACTTGAACGCGTGTTAGCACCAGATTCGATTCTACATCAGGAGAGCGGCCAGACTAGCTCATGTCCTGACAGCGCTGGAAGGGCCGATGCACTTTCAGGATTTTCGGCCAGGCAAAGCAAGTTGGATACTGCTTCGTTGGGACGAAAACCGCCGCCGGCATGTGACAGAAAAAAACCGGCGCGGTATGCTGCCGCGCCGGTGCCAGGGTAGATTGCCAAGATCCCAACGGCCCAAAACGATAGCCGCACGCTGAAGCCTGCGGCTACGCTTTTGTCGAATCCATTCCAGGGCGCGGCTTCTTGTGCAGAACTCCCGGCACGCCGCCTCCCTTCATATGCCAGGGAATCTTAGCTTTCAACTACCAAATGAGCTCGCCCGTTTCGCCCCCAAAAATGTCGCCATTGGCGGAGTTCCAATCGATGTGGGGCACGAACCAATCGGACCCGGTGTTGGCAAGCAGCCAATCAGTCACAAGGTCATCAAAAACATTAACGCCGTAGGCAATCCGGGCGGTGCCGTTGCGGCCGGTGCCGTTGCGCAAGTGATCGATGCGCTGCTGGTAAGTCTGGTCGGTTCGCCGCCACTCCAGCATCAGCCGCGCCAGCGACGCGTCCAGACCGTCGTAGGACGTATAGCCGCCGATGAGAATGTCGTCGTCCGGCCCGCCGTCAAGATAGTCCCAGCCTTGGCTGCCGATGAGGATGTCGCGGCCACTGCCGCCGTAGAGATTGTCGTTGCCGTCGCCGCCGACGAGGATGTCGTAGCCATTCATGCCGTAGAGGAAGTCTCTGCCGCCGTTGCCGCGCAAGAGGTTGTCCAAGCCGTTGCCGGTGAGCACGTCGTCACCGGCGCCGCCGAGGACATTTTCGATGTCCGTGGCACGGCCGGCCAAACCGGTTCCGGTCTTCGTGGCATGGGTCAGGTCAACGGTAACGCCTTTCTTGAAAGCGGAGTAGTCCAGCGTATCAATGCCCTGCCCCGCGCGGATGGACCCAGTGAAGCCAAGCGTGCTGAAGATAAAGCGGTCGGCGCTGCCGCCGAACAGATTGTTGTAGCCGTGCAGGTTCTCAATGCTGGAGAATTGAACGAGCCCGTTCAGCGTGCCGCCGTAGGAACTCGTCAAGCGCCAGGTGTTGGTCCCGTTCGGGCCACGCAGATTGTCCGAGCCGCTGGCATCATTGATTGCCAGCGCAAGCGCCCGGGAGGCGATTTCGTAGGTGTCGTTGCCGCCCGCGTCGGTGGCCGTAATCGGACTGTCGGAGGCATAAACGAAAGTGTCATTGTGAGCGCCGGCGTTGAGCGTCACTTCATTGCTCCAGAGACCCGAATAGGAAACCTTTGAGACGAAATCCCAGCCGTTCTGTAGGTACAGGGATTGGACAGAACCAGCGGCCATGGTGAACCGGCGCCCCACACTGCCCCCGAGGTCGTTGATGATCACCCGGTCGCCATGGTGGCCGTTCACTTGCACGTTCCCTTGGAAATAGTCCAAGCCTTCCTCGTCTCCAAGGGTAATCGTGCTTGGCCCGCCCGTGTTCACGATCAGCGTATCCGCATAAGGTCCATTTGTGATATTGATGAGGACCGGAAGTATGCCGGCAAGGCGCCTGGTCGCGTGCAGCTCGATGGACTGAGGATACTCATACAAAAGCGTTACCTTTTGGTCTTCGAAGTACAGCTCATTTTCACGCACCTCGTACGTTTGATTGAATTGGTTGTCGTCATCGAAAAAAACGAGCTCGTCAGTCGATGAGTCGTCGTTCAAGAACCCGGTATAGATCGTCACATGGGCGGGAAAAATCGTTCCCATGTCCGCGGCGCTCGGACTCAGCTCGATCCGATCAACGCCGCCTTCGCCATGGATCACGAGAGCGACGGGTTCGTCAATGCTTTCAATCTTGAAGACATCGCGCGCGTCCGTTCCCCAAATCACGATCTTGTTGGCGGGTATCCGGATGCGGTTGCTCAGGTCGCCGCGCACCACGGCATTGAAATTGACGACAAACTCATGGGCCGAGTCGTCCTTGAAAAAGGTGGCCGCGCTGGCCCCGAAATAAGACATGTCGATTTCGACTTCACCGTCCGCATTCGGAACCAAGTACGCCGGCACAACTCGGTCCTCCAACATTTCCAAACTGGGCCGGGCCGGTTGTCGGGCATTGACCTTGCCGTGTCGGTTTTCGGTCAAGATGATGCGCTTGAGGAAACGATTCAGAGTCTGCCACATGGTCCACCTCAATCAGAAATTGTTTTGAAGTAGTTGCTTTTCACCCGCACATAGTCCGCCGACGCCGAGATGTGACGCGAATCTTCCAATTCTTGAAAAAAGTCGACGCAACGCCTTGGTTTGCAAGGCTGAGATGCAAAGAATCAAGTGCATCCTGGTTCGGGACTTAAGGTGGAAATAGTCAAAAATGCCTTGCAGGGCTGGTATGCAAAGAATCAAGTGCTGAAGTGAAAAGGGGTTACGCTGGAATTGGCTTGCAGGGCTGGCCAGGGGGGGTTGCATCGCAAACCATCTTGCTGAGGGAAGTGCCGCGCAAACGAAAGCCGCAGGCACAAGCCTGCGGCTACGCGGATATGGGAGGCGCATCAAAAGCGCGGCTTTTTGTGCAACGCTCCCGGCACGCCGCCGTCTTTCACGTTCTTAGTCGGCGAGCCTGGCATGCTCTTGCCCGGAACACCGCCGCCGTCGATGGTCTTGCTGGGAACGCCGCCGCCCTTGACGTTCTTGCTGGGCGCGCCGGGCGGCTTGATGGTCTTCCCCGGGGAGTTGGAGTGGTCCCTGGGCGCGGCGCAGGACTGACATGGATCGGGTAATGGAAGGAGAGCGCGATCACGACAGCCCCGAATAGGGCGAAAAAGGCGCCGGGACCGATCCGCGTCATGTAAACGGAAATCCCGCCCGGCAAATTGACCTTGCCCCGGCTGTTCCGTTGCTCAGGAATCTGCAGGAACAAGCGATAGCCCAAGTAGATCGACATTCCCCCAGCAAGGATGGCGACAAGCCGCTCGAGACTTCGAAGTAAAATGGGGTCCATGTGTCACCTCGTTGGTTTGGTTCGCCCTTCGCCCCCACATGGACCGGCGCGGTCTCCGTGTGACATGGTTCTTAACAATCCTTTGGAAGCGATTTGGCTACAATGGTTTGCGGCGAGATGAGTCCATGAACAACAAAAGTCATCCATCCCGACTGGATCGCATTTCGACGAGCTGGTCGCTTTTGGCCCAGGCCAAAACCGGCGCGGGCGACGCCGCTACGGCCGCGCGTTGTCTTTTAGTGGAGCGCTACCGGGGCGCGGTGCGCCGCTACCTGGGAGCGCTCTTGCGCAATGACGAGGAGGCCGACGATCTGACGCAGGAATTCGGCTTGGCCCTCATTGAAGGGAAGCTGGCCAAGGCCGATCGGGAACGGGGCCGCTTTCGCGACTATGTGAAGACTGTGGTGGTGCACCTGGTGAGCCGGCACCGAAAAAAGCAAAAGCGCTTGCCCCGTCAGTCGGAAGGCACTTCCCAAGCAACAGCTCCAACTGCCCGCGAAAGCGAACAGGCCTTCCTGCAGAGCTGGCGCGACGAGTTGTTGGCCCGGACCTGGGAAGCGTTGGCCCAGGCACACGCCGATTTTTTCACCGTCTTGCACTTTCGCGCCGCTCATCCTGATCTAGCCGTGGACGAGATGAGCCGCGCTTTGACGCCGCAGCTTGGCAAGAAACTGACCGCTGAAAGTCTGCGCCAGACACTGCACCGCGCCCGGAAAATGTTCGCCGATTTGTTGCTTGACGAAGTGGCGCAGTCTTTGACGAATCCAACACACGAAGCCATCGAACAGGAACTGAGTGACTTGAATCTCTTGGGGTATTGTCGGCCTATATTGCAGCAGAAGGAAAGACGGCCCGCACCAAAGTCATGACATTCTGCCCAACTCATTTTTTGGTGCGCAGCCAGAGACGGAGCGTGCCGTTCACGTCGGCGCTGGCCAGCACCAAGCCGTCTGCCGACAAGGCGAGTCCGGGAATCGCTCCAATGTGGCCTGTCAGTTCGACGCGCTCGTCGTTTTTTAAGTCCCATACGCCGATCATATTGTCGTGAGCAGAAACCAAAGCCGTGCCGTCCGGAGTGAACGCCAGCGCATGGGTCATGCGCCCCTCCTGAAGCCACTTCGCGCCCGGCTCGCCTGTTGACGCATCCCACAGTTTGATGCCAGGTGGGGTATCCTTGCCCTTGGCGAGCGCGACGGCAATTGTCTTGCCGTCGCCGGCAATCGCCAGCGCGTTGATTGTCGGCAGCGGTTTCAATTGATGCAGTTTTTGGGGCTTGCCGGCGACGTCCCACACAAACACCGAATCGCCGCTATCGCAAATCAGCGTTTGGCCGTCTGCCGACAAGGCCAAGAACTTAATGGAGTTGTTGGGCCCTATCACAGTCTGGACAAACTTGGCAGACAAAAATTCCCAGATGCTGATGGTCTTGTCTCTGTTGCCCGCGAACAACAGGCCTTTGGCGGACAAGGCCAAACACGAAATACCGAGCTTATTGCCCTTTAATTTGTGTATCTCTTCGCCGTTTGCCGCCTTTCTGATTGTGATGGGCGCAGGCTCGGCCGCCGAGCCAACGCCGCTGTAGGCAAGTTCTTGGCTGTCTTTGGAAAAAGCGACACACGTAGCCGAATACTTCAGAGGCCAGCTGTTGCGATGAATGAGCTTGGCGGCGTTCGCCTCCCAGAGCTGAATCTCGCCTTTTGTTTCGGGCTCGGAGGGATAGGCGATGGCCAATGCAAGCCATCTGCCGTCCGGGGATATCGCCAGATTGCGGACTTCGAGTGATTTCGTGCTCTCGACGGACTTTGCCAACTTCGCGCTTGGCCCTTCGCGCCAATTCAAAGTCAGCTGCTTTGGCTCGGGCGTCTTTGGGTCGGGCGGCTTTGGGGATGGGTCCGGAAGCCCAATCACCAACCAGAAGGCGAACACGACTAGAAGTATCGTGCCACCCGCGATGGCCGCCCAGCGCCACTTGGCAATGCCGGCCGCCATTTCCGCTCCGTCTTTCCCGTCGCCCTTGGGAAGTAGAGGGGTCGGGGGTGCGGGGGATGGCTGCGCGGCGATTGCTCGCGCGTCGTTAGGAAGCCGCGTCTGATAAGTCGCGATGGGCGCGCTGCTCCAGCCCGCTGTCGGGGCGTTTTCCCCGATCTCCGCAGGGGTTTCGATGGCGGCGCTTTCGTGCTGCGCGAGCGGCGCCAACACGGCTGCCAATTCGCCCGCTGTTTGATAGCGCTGCTGCGGCTCTTTGGCCATCAGCCGGCTCACGATGTGCCGCACCTCGACCGGAACGTCGCCGCGAAACCGTGCCAAGGGAGGCGGCTCTTCGACCTGTTGGCGAAGCATCTTCTCCGCCGCCGTTCCGCCCAGGAAGGGCACGCGGCCGGTGAGCAAAAAGTAAAACGTGCACCCCAGGCTGTACAAGTCCGAACGGGCATCGGCAGTTTGCAGGTCGCGCGCTTGCTCGGGCGCCATGAAGTCCGGGGTGCCCATGACCGTGCCCAGACGGGTCAGTTTGTCGTCCGGCCCAATCGGAACGCGCAAGCGGGCCAGCCCGAAATCGAGAATCTTGACAACGCCCCGGCTCAGAAGCAGGTTCTCCGGCTTGATGTCGCGGTGAATGAGGTCGCGCTCATGGGCATGTTGCAGTCCCAGCGCTGCCTGTTGCACATAAGCGCACGCTTGGCCCACGGGCAGGGCGCCGGTTTGGCGCACCAGTTCGGCAAGAGTTTTGCCCTCGCAATACTCCATGACCAGGCAATGGCGCTCACCGAATTTCTCGGCGTCATGCGCTGTGACGATGTGGGGATGGTTGAGCTTCGCCGCCAGTTTGATTTCGCGCTGGAAGCGTTGCACGGCTTCGGGACGCGAAAGCAGATCAGACCGGATGACCTTGAGCGCCACCACGCGGCCCATCAGGCGATGCCATGCCTTATACACCTGACCCATGCCGCCGCCGCCCAACGGCTCCAAGAGACAATACTGGCCCAAGAGGAGCTCGGCGCCGCGGCCCTGTAGCAACTCGTGGATCTGATAGTGCGTGAGCCAGCCGCGCCGGGCCAACTCGTTGCCCAATGCCACGGCGTCCGCGGTCACAGATGCGCGCAGCAACTCGTCGCGCTGGTTTGCGTCCAAAAGTCCTAACTCAAACGCCTGGTCCAATAGCGTCGCGGCGGCTATCGAGGGCTTGGAATTCGCCGGGATCATGCGCACTCTGACCATACTTCCAAGAAGCGAAGCTGTCGATGATTCTAACCCAGTAATCCCCGCGTTACAGTTCCTTTTTCGATGACGAGCACTTGCTGCGCCAATCGGCGCACGTCGGCCCAGTCGTGACTGACGAACAGCGTCGGGATGCGCCATTCTTCGAGCGCGCGCTGCAGGTAATCGAGAATCCGGCACTTGAGGTCAGCGTCGAGCGACGCCAACGGCTCGTCCAACAGCAATAGGCCCGGGCCGCGCAATAGGGCCCGGCCCAGGGCGACCCGCTGTTGCTGGCCGCCGCTCAGGGTGCCGGGCAAGCGCTCCAACACGTCGCCCAAGTCCAGCAAATCGACCAGCCGTCTAAAGTCGATCGAGCGTGCGCCGCGCCGGCCCACGCCGAAGCTCAGATTTTTTCGCACCGATAGATGCGGAAACAAGAGCAAGTCCTGGAACACGACACCCAGGTTGCGCCGCTCCGGTGCGAGAAAGATTCTTTCCTTCACGTCGGCGTACGTGCGGCCATCGAGACGAATCACGCCTCTATCGGGACGCAACAGGCCGGCTAGAAGATACAGAAGCGTCGTCTTGCCGCTGCCGGACAGGCCGACAAGCGCGGTGACGCCGGCGCCGATTTCGAAGCGGGCTTCGAGGGCAAAGCCGTTGTCCCGGCAAAAGCGAATGTCGCAGAAAAGTTGTGTCATCGGTTGTCCAACCTGAGAAACCGTTTGAACTGGACTTCGGAACGGGTCTACTGCTTCCTGCGCATATCCACATCCCACAACCGAAATTCCCAGCGCTGGCCCAATTCAACGTTCCACTGCCCGTCCCAGCGGTCGCCTTGCATCGCTTTGGAGGGGCCGATGGAGTACACGACCACGCCATTTTTGGTTTTGCGATAGCGCAGCGGCTGGCCGTCGAAGGGATCAGGCGGAACGTCGCCCAAGAAGTCGGGTTGCAATGCGTCGAGCTTGTCCGGCCAGCGGCCGTGTTTTTGCCGATAGCGTTCGAGGGCGACGCCGAGCATTCCGCAGGCGACTTGGGCTTTGCCGCGCAGAAAAGTGTTGCCATGGAACTTCTTCCAATTCGGCGTCAACAGCTTGGCCACCTCCGGGAGGTCGAAGTAATCCGCTTGCAGCTTCTCTATTGCTTCGAACTGCTCGTGGACCGGCATCTTGATGATCTTCTGGGCCTGGTTGGCGTAACGCAGGCCCCAGGTGTGCGCCGAGTTTTGGCTGTTGCCGATGAAACCAAAGGCGCGCACGGCTGTCGATGCTTTTTGTTCGCTGAGGGCAGCGATGAACTTGAAATCGAGTTTTTTCGAATCGAGCAAGCGGAAGATCTGATGCAAGACGCCGCGTTCAGTGCGCACCGCGCGAGCGAACAAGTCTTCTTGCCATTCCATTTCCAGGAGCTTGTGAATCTTCGCGAGATCCGCATCGGACGCATCGCCTTGGGCCAAAACGCGCTCCAGCGCGGCGCAAGCCAGGAGCACGCAGTTGATGCGAACCAGCGTGCTGACAGTGAACGGCTCGTCGCCGAATGAACGCCCGGCATTAAGCGCTGCTCGCGCCGACAAACAGGCGCCAGGCACATTTCCCTTTTGCGCTTTGAGGACTGCATCGGCTGCCAGCCATGTTGCCATTTCGCGTACTTTCTGTGCGTGCGGGATCAGCGTGCTGATTATGTCTTCCGTATAGCTGATCGCATAATTGCCCTCGTCCATGTCCGCGATCGCCAGCGCATCGGCCAGGCCCGCCTCAAAAGGCTGCACGGCGGCCCAGAGCGCGTTTTCCTGCGCGGCCGTGAGCGCCTTGTTCGGGGGCAGCGACTCAATCTCTTGCAGGATCGGAACCTCGCCGAATGCCTTGGGAAATTTGGCATAGGCGGCCAAGATCACGTCACCGGAATTGCGTTCTGGAGGGATGTGCTTGCGCGTGCGGACCATGTCGAAGAAGCGCCAGTTCGGCTCTTCGCGGTCGAGCTCGGCAATGACCTCTGCCAACGCACGGCGCTGAGCGTTGGCCTGCCACAGCAAGTAGCAGAGCGGAGCTCCGGCGCATAGCGCCAGGATTAAAAGGCCCCAGAATAGGCGTTTTCGCGGCATGGCATCTCTCGTGTGTCCATCAACAAACACGACGGACACGGCGTTTCATCTTACCATGTATTGGCGTGGCCATGACGGCACACCTGCTCCTTGACCGCTGTTCGCAAATTTGCGAAACTACACTAAGGGCGAAGTATGCCGATTACACCGGTTGTTTTCTTCAAGGACAACGACGGCTCGGCGCCGCTATTGGAGTGGTTTGAGGACCTGCCAACGAAAGTGCCAGCCAAATGCCTGGTTCGTATTGAACGCCTAAAGGAACTCGGCCACGAACTGCGGCGCCCCGAAGCGGATTATTTGCGTGACGAGATTTACGAATTGCGGATACGGCATCAAAGCGTCAACTATCGCATGCTGTATTTCTTTCATGGTAAGGAAGCCGCGGTTTTGTCGCATGGGTTGCAGAAGGAGGACATCGTGCCGGCGAAAGAAATTGATCTGACTGTGAAGCGGAAGAAGAAGTTCGTCGCCAATCCCAAGAAACACACGTTCGAGGAACAGTGATGGCCAAGACAAAGAAGAAACAGCGAACGAGTGATGCGGTCGAGATTCTTTTTCGACGTCATTTTCACAATCGGCGGGATCGGCTCGTCGAATTGGAGAATGAGCGCGCCAGCGCCGAAGTGGCCCGCCAACTGTACGGGCTGCGCATCGAGGCTGGTCTCTCGCAAAGTCGCCTAGCCAAGCTCGTCGGCACGACGGCTTCCGTGATTTCCCGGCTTGAAGACGCCGACTACGAAGGCCACTCCCTGTCCATGCTGCGACGCATCGCCCGCGCGCTCAAAAAACGTGTCGAGATACGATTCGTTCCGGTACGAAGGACCGGTTGAGCATGATCGCCGCGCTCGCCTACGCGTGCGGCCGCTAACCCCCACGTGGCGTCCATGACTATCCAATGATCACCCGTGGCTGCCTTTCCGGGTTCGGCTCCGCTTGCAGAATCAGCTCGCGCACCATCCAGGGCACGTTGCCTTCGCCGAACAACAAAAATCCGATGTTGGCGGCCATGGGGCTTTCCTCGGACCAGCCGAAGTGGATTTCGGGGGGCCGGCCCACCTTAGACAGCTCCAGGGCCAAGGCGGCGATCATGTGCGCAATGGAAGCGCAGCGCGTCACGCGCAGGATGAATGTGCCGCTTTCCTCGATCACTTCCATGAGCGGCGTTTGGTAAAAGTCGCTGGCGTCGCCCAGCGAGGCTTCGATGAACACGATCGGCACCTCCGGGCCGAGCCGATGTTCTTTGCGAATGGCTTCTTCCTTCTCCTTCAGGCTGCGGCTGCCGGGCCGATGCGGCACCAGCACGGGAAACTCCAAATGCTTCATGCTGTCCCAAAGAAACTTGGATTGCTCGTCGGCGAACAAGAAGCCGCCGAAGCGCAGCTCCTTGCTGCGCGCGAACCGCGATATCACACTCGACGCCACAATCGCCAGGATGAACCAGATGGCGATCTTGATGCCGTCCGGTTTCTCGATGACGTTGGCCAGTGTGGTGTACACGAACACCACCGTAATCAGTGCGTAGGGCCAGGAGACGCGAAAAAGAAAGAAACGGCCGGGATGGCTGCGCCAGCGGTCGATGAGCGTGGCCAGGCAGGCGCTGGTCATCAGCACCAAGACGCCCGTCGCGTAGGCCGCGCCTTGCGCTTCCACGTTGGCTTCGAAGCGCCAAGTCACGAACAGATTGACGAGCGTGAACATTACCACAAGCGGGCGAAAGGCTTTGGTCCATTCGGGGGCCATGCCGTAGCGTGGCAAATACTGCGGCACGAGATTCAAGAGGCCGGCCATCGCGCTTGCGCCGGCGAACCAAAGAATGATCACTGTGCTGAGGTCGTAGAGCGTGCCGAAAGCCTCGCCGAAGATCGGATTGATATGATCGGCCATTTCCCCCGTGGAAAGCTTCTCGCCATGCGCCAAATACGCCAGTGCGCGGTTTGCCGCTTTGCCTTTGGACTGCAACTCCTCCGGCGCGATAAGGGTGCTGGTCACAATCGACGAGCCCAGCAAGAACACCGACATGATCAGTGCCGCGGTCAAGAGCAGCTTGCGGGCGTTGCGGATGCGGCCTTTGGGTTTTTCCGGCGTGTCCTGCGCGGCGCCTTTGATAAGCGGCATGACCGCCACGCCGGTTTCGAAACCGCTCAGGCCCAGCGCCAATTTCGGAAAGAGCACCAAACAGACAAGGGCGATGCCGGCCCAATCCGCCGCGACCTCGAACGGCTGGTGCTTAAAGTGCCATTCTCCGCGTGCGACATTGTCCTGCCAGCGCGCCAAAGCTTCCGGATGTTCGTTCAAATAGAACAGGCTGCTGCCGACCACGATGACATTGAGCACGAGATACACGCCGACGATGATCACCGCCAGACCGATGACCTCGCGAAAGCCGCGCAAAAACATGGCGCCGAGAAACGTGAGCAGCACCATGGTCACAATGAGCTGCCATTTGTGCCCTTGCAGCGCCTCGGGCCACAGCGGGTTTTTGATGAGGTGCTCGGCGGCGTCGGCGGCGGACAACGTTTTGGTGATGATGAAATCCGTAGCCGCGAAGCCCAGGAGCACCAGCACCAGTATCTTACCCGTCCAGCCGTGCACCAGCCGCTCGAGCATGGCGATCGAGCCTTGGCCGTTCGGCGATTTGCCGGCGACATAGGCGTAGACCGGAAAGGCGCCGAAAAGCGTAACGCCGACGAGGATCATAGTGGCGAACGGCGTCAAGAGGCCGGTCGCCTCGAAGGCGATGGACGGCTGATAGCCGAGGGTGCTAAAGTAATCCACGCCCGTCAGGCACATGACCCACAGCCAAAAGCTCTGGTGGCCGTGGGCTGTGGGCGACTGTGTTTGAGCTGTGTGTTCCTGCATATATCAACACAATGTGATTTATCATTTCGCGCTCACTTCATGCTTGACATGCCATTACCTGAGCGCGAAACGATGAATCATAACCAGATTTCTATCCCACTATGACGCGCGGCCGTTTTTCAGGGTCGGGCTCATTGCGGTGTATGAGTTCGCGCACTTTCCATGGGATGTTGCCTTCCCCGAACGCGAAATAGCTCCAGCTCGCGGTGAGCAGGCTCATTTCCGACCAGCCGAAGTGCACGCCCGGCGGCCGGCTCAGCTTCGACATCTCCATGGCGATGGCGGCGATGGCATGGGCCACCGACACGCAGCGCGTCACTTTGATCACGAAGCGGTGATCCTCCTGCACGACTTCAATCATCAGTTTTTGGTAAAAGTTGCTCGGATCGTCCACCTCAACCTCGACAAAAACGGTGTCCGCGTCCGGCGCCAACTGGTGTTCGCAGCGAATTTGGATTTCCTTGTCCTCGCGATTGAAGCGACCGGGCCGGTGCGGCACCAGCACGGGAAAATCGGCCATGCGCAGACTATCCCACAAGAACTTCGACTGCTCGTCCTTGAAGTCGAAGCCGATGGTGCGCATTTCGTCCGCGCGATAGGCCCGCGAGATCACCGACATCACCAAGAGCGCCCCGATGAATAGCGCGGCGATGGCCAAGCCGCTGAACGAGCGCACGACGACGGCTAGAGCCAAGAGCACGAAGCCGCCGGCCAACACGCGAAAGTACCACAGATTGACGAAGGACCAAAAACCGCGCGGGCTGGCCTTCCATGCGTGCGACTTATCCAAGACGGTGACCATGGCGGCGCAGGCGATCAGCACCATGACGCCGCTGGCATAGGCGTTGCGCTGGGCGTCCACACTCGCTTGGAAATACAGCGTGACCAATAGATTGATCAAGGCGAACAAAACCAGCAAGATGCTCCAGCGGTGCGCCCAGCGAAACTCCATGCCAAAA
>JAKEHV010000349.1 GCA_022614915.1 Gemmataceae bacterium
ATCCAATCCAACTCCCTCATGATCACGCGCATCGGCACCGACGTGCAAATCAGCCTGGGCGTGAGCTTCAGCTCCGTGCTCGACACGGTGGGCGTGCAATTCGAGATCGTGCCGAACCTCATCCCGATGAGCCACCGCATGGCGAGCTCACCGTTCGCACACGGGCCGGTGCGGAATTAGTCATCTTGCGACGTAAAGAATCGAATACAGAAAAGTGGTTGAAGGGTTCAAGGCGCGACGGCGGCCCGCTTGGCCATGCGCTCCGCGGCATCCTTGGCCTCCTGCGTCAGCCGCATCTGGGCAGGTCCCGCGGCGAGTTTGGCGAGCAACCGGCGTGCCGCCGCGTTCCCGATGCATTCCAGCGCTTCCACCGCCCGTATGTGGCGGAGCGTTTCCGCCGACGGGCTGGCGCCTTTCAGCCGCTCCAGCAACGCTTCCAGCCTGCGCCTCGTCTCCAACGACGGGCCGCCGGCCAACGCTTTCTCCAGCGCGTGCGCGGCAATGTCGTCCAGCGCCGTCAACTCTTTCGTCGCCTGCTCACGAACCTGGAAGCGCTCGTCGCTGAGGTCCGCGATGAGGCGCTCGATCCGCTTGGCATCCACGGGCTTCGCGCTCTCTAATTGCTTTCCCAAAAATGGGATCCCGTTCTGGGGGGAAAAGACTAGCCGTCCCAGCGCAACGTACCCTGCCGCCGCCTCACCGGCGAGATTCTTCCAATCCGCTTCGAGGTCCGCGGGCGAGCGCTCAGCCATTGTGCGCTGCCGGCTTGTGATCCGGCTCACGTCCCAGATGTGTGCGGTATTGTCCAAGCCGCCCGAGATGAGCGTCCGGCCGTCGGGGGAGAAGGCGAGGGACAGCACCCAGCCGCCCTTAAAAGGGTCGACGTCCTTGCCGAAGCGGCCAAGCTCTTTGCCGGAAGGCAAGTCCCACAGGCGCACCGTGCCGTCCATGCTCCCGGAGGCCAGAGTTCGGCCGTCGGGAGAGAACGCGAAATCGCGGACGTCGCTTTTGTGGCCAGTCAGCTTGGCGCGCTCTCCGCCCGTCGCGGCTTCGCGCAGGGAGATATCGTGACGGCTCGGGTAGATGACAGTCCGCCCGTCTGCTGATAGTGCGATGGGCGGGCCGAGCCGCCCCACCACCAGCCCATTCAGAAGAGAAGGGCGCTCCTTAGCGGTCGCCACGTCCCAAATGCGGATGACATCCGGCATGATGGTTAACCGCGTAACTCCGTCGCCGCGCTGGGGTGTGGGAGGATGGCCCGTGGAGATAAGCGACTTCCCATCGGACGAAAAGGTCAGCGTCTCGATTCGTAATTGCTTTTCGTCTCCATGCATTTCGCGGAGCAGCTTCCCGGTGGCAAGCTCGTAGATTCCGATGTGCCGGTACCCTCCACAAGCGATCACTCTGCCGTCCGGCGAGAAGGCAATTTGGTGAAACGTGTTGGCGCCGGGTTCTCCGGGCTGCAGTTTCGTATCGTCCAATCCCAGCCGGAGCGTTTCCTTACCCGTCTTCGCATCCCAAATCCGGGCTGAGCCGTCCCAAGAAGCCGTGGCGACCGACGTGCCATCCGGAGAGTACGCGACCGAAGTCAGGCGATTGATGTGGCCCTCTAGCGAGCGTATCGGCGTGCTCATGTCGGCTCCGGGCTTGGCACCCGCGTCGGGTTTCGCCACTTCCTTGACATCTGCTTTTTTGCCGGCCTCATCAACTTGCGCGGCGGCTATCGGATTTGTTGCGGGCTCGGCCGCCTGCGTCCAGTCAACGATGCCCGCCGTCACGCCAAACCCCAAAACGCCCGCCAAGAAAAGCAACGCCAGGGCGATCTTGAGTTTGGTCACGAACATGGATTTCACCGTTGCGTCAGTTAAGGCGGCGACGTCGCCCGAGATGATCCCCAGAGCCGTGGCTTTGTCAGCGGACAGGATTGCGGCCTTCACGGTCGTGACGGCCAGGGTTGCCGGCATGGCTGCCGACGAGGAGCTCTGTGTCAGCGCGTAGGCAAACAGGGTCGACGAGAGAGTAATGCCGCGCCCTGTCAAACGCGTACGCAAGAGTTCTCGGGCCCGCTCCAAACGGCCCCGAAGCGTTCCCAAGCTCCAACCCAGTTGGCTGGCGGCTTCGTCGCGCGACTTGCCCTCCAGGTAGCACAAGACCAAGGGCGCCTGGAAGCGCTTGGGCAGCCTGAGAAGCTCTTCGTCGAGTGCGGTTTGCATCTCCTTCCAGCTCATGTCGCCGGCAGGCGCATCTTGTGCGTCGGCTGCAAGACTCACTTCGCGACGGCATCGCCGCGCGAGATTCCTTTTCAGATTGGTCGCAACATGGTAGGCCACCCCGTGCAGCCAACTGCCGAGCGCGTCTTTTTTCCGAATCGACGCTGCCTTACGGGCGAGCACGAGGAATGCCGCCTGGCAAGCATCTTCGGCGTCGTGAACGTGCACAAGAACGCGCTTGCAGACACCAAGCACCATCGCCCCGTGTTGCTCTACCAAAGCGGCAAATGCAGCTTCATCGCGCTGCTTTACAAAACGATCAAGCAACTCGCGATCAGGCAAACTGTCGGCGGCCTGGGCAGCAACCAGGCTACGCAGGTTTTGCAAGACAAAGGTCATTGGTCCATTGACCATTGCAGGATTCCCGGGGCGCATCGCCTACATATTAGTCTCCACTGCACGGGCCAACGACACACTTTTTTTTCGCGCCAACAGCGGTGCTGGATTAGCGCTTGGGCTCGACGAGTTTTTTTGTGGTCACAATCGGTGACCGCTGAAGATGTGCACGGCCATGGCCGGCGATTCATCGCTTCTTGACGCCACGCGCCTTTCGTTCCCGTCCTTGCGGACGGCGCTCGGCCTTCGCTCCTCCCTTGGATGAATTGGCGGCTTGTGTGTCAAAAGATTGAAGCGACGAGGACCCGCCGGCAAGCGCATTCGAAATCGCTTGCCGCGGACGATGCGCTGGTCGCTGCTCGGGGGTAGTGTCCTTTGGCAGCGGTTCTTCTGCGCAATCAAACTGAACGAAACGCACTTCGTCGTCCTTTCGTTTCATGGCGTCACCCTTCAGGGGAGAGGACTCGAATAATCTGGTCGTCTACGAACTGGTCCTCGCAATAAAGCTCGATGTAGTATTAACCCGGTGCTGGAAAACTGAAATTCCGAAGTTTGTATTCGCCGTAGACAGTTGTATTTCTTGCATCGAAATCGATCACACAGTCCTTGGTTCGACGAATTACCCTCTCGGGCGAAGCTTGCACGACGTCAATGCGTGTTCGCACGCTGCCAAGTCCGTCCCGCCACCATGCAAACACACAGAGCGTCGCCAGAACGAACGGAAAAGAAACGCCAACCGGGACACGAATCGTGTCCCACATGTTCAGAAGGCTCACCTTACCGGTTTGGGGGTCGCGCACCACGTCGTCGCAGACATATACCGACTTTGCGACTGGTTTGATCGGCTGCGCCATTCACCCCCCTGAAACGCGGCCTGACTCTTCTTGTAGTATAACCCTTGCTGTCCGTAGACTCCAGAACCGTCCGGACGCTGCGAAGCGACTTTGGCGGTCAACCCCCCTCATGCTTTTGTCAAAATGTCGCCTGCGGGTGGGAAAGCCTGCACGAAAACAGCAATCACAAGCGTTGGAAAGACACCTTACTTGCTGGTATGATCCCGACTATTCATCCTCGAGCAATACTGCGACTGGAATTAGTCCGTGGACAAGGCACACATCCTTGACGAAATCCGGCGATCAACCGCGGAGAACGGCGGTGTTCCGCTGGGCGTGCGCCGTTTCTTCACTGAGACAGGCATCAGATAGGCCAATTGGTTTGGCGTTCATTGGGCTCGGTGGAGTGAAGCGCTTCAAGAAGCGGGATTTGCTCCAAATCAGCTTAACGACTCGTATGAATGCTCCGAGCTTTTGGAGAAATTCGCGAATCTTGCGCTGGAGTTACGCAAATTGCCGGCGAAAGAATCGAGCAATGACAAGTTGCAGTTCACCGCGGCGATTCCGCCGCGTATTGTTGCATAGAACGCGATACTTGCAAGAATGAGCACTTGATTGGTGTAGCGAATAGCGGCAAAAAGCTATGAACTTCACTCACTCGGCGCGACTCGACCTCTTGTTGCGGCGGCCATACATGGCGGAGCATTTCAAGAATGCCAGACCATCGACGTAGGAGAAGCATCAGAAAGGACAGGCCCGAAAAAAACAGGATGCCGGCGCTGAGTAAGGCGACAAGAGGCGGCCCTACATGGGACGCAAGCAATGACGGCGGCGGAAATAACCATGCACAAGAAGCGCGCTGGAAAACTGATTAACGCCGCCTTTGCCCGCGAAGATTGGGAAAAGGCTCGCGACATTATCATTGGAGAACTCAAGCGGGCGCCCAAGGACCATTGGCTCTTGACCAGGCTCAGCACCACGTACTACGAGCAGAAAAACTATCAACAAGCGCTCCAGCACGTCGACGAGGTGGCCAAAATCAAGCCGGATTGTCCCTTGGTGCTCTGGGACCTGGCCGGCACGCTCGACGCACTGGGAAAACACCAGGAAGCGATCGACACCTACATGAAGATCTTCGACAAGCCGACGCAGGAATTGGTCGACGGTCCGTGCGGAGAAGGCTTCGATTGGGCGCACGCCTTGTTGACGGATTGCGTCTTTCGGTTGGGTGTGTGTTTTGAGCGCCTCGGGAAGAAAAAGGAGTC
>JAKEHV010000350.1 GCA_022614915.1 Gemmataceae bacterium
ACACTGGTGAAATCGGCGACGACGTCGGGCGTGAGATAAGCCGCCGGGTCGCCCACTTCGTACAGGAGTTGCTCGGACGCGGTTTCGATGTTGACCGCGCCGCCGCTGTTGGGCGGCTTCGTGAGGACGAAACTGCCATCCGCTTGCACATCGACTATGGGATAACCGACATTGGCCAGTTCGGTCGCATCCGGGTAGTTGCACCAGAGGCCGCCGGTGGCCTGGGCGCCGCATTCGATCAAGTGACCGGCGACGGTGGCGGCGCTCAATCGTTGCCAGTCGTCCCAGGCCCAACCGAAATGGTGCATGAGGGGGCCGACGGTCAGCGAGGCATCGGCGACGCGGCCGGTGATGACCAGGTCCGCGCCTTGGGACATCGCTTCGGCGATGGGTCTTGCGCCCAGATAAGCGTTGGCGCTAACCACGCGGGACCGCACAGCGGATAAGGATTCGCCGGAGTCGAGATTCGTAAACGGATGCCCCTCTTGAAGCATTCGATCGAGGTTTGGCATCAAGTCATCGCCGCAGACGAGTGCAATTCGCTTAGTTAGCCCGCTCTTGGTCAGGATGTCCTGAGCACGCCGCGCGCAGGCCAACGGATTCATGCCGCCGGCATTCGTGACAATCTTAAGACCGGCTTGTTGTCGCCAAATCGGCGTGAGGCGCTCGAGCACGTCGAGAAAATCGCCGGCAAACCCCGCGTTTGGATCGCGCCCTTTTTGCAGCGCCAGAATCGACATGGTCAATTCGGCGAGGTATTCGAGAGTGAGCACGTCGAGACGGCCGTCGCGCGCAAGCAGAACCGGGGCGTCGAGGTTGTCGCCCCAAAAGCCACAGCCGTTGCCGATGCGAAAGGTCATGTGTCGCCCTCCAACCACGTCGAAGGAGGCCAAGGACTGATACCTGCGAGTTCACCGAACACCTTGACCAAATGTTTGAACGAGCGACATTTTTGGTAGGCGGCTCGCATGTCGAATTGGGCGGACAGAGCGGGCTGATCGGCCGTTTCGTGATAGCTTCGATTCTCCACCATTCGCATTTCCAGTTCTGCTTTCGCTCCCTTTGGCTGCTCGGGGTTAGGATGAGAGACCGCATCACGTCGAATGCCGCGTTTATCTCTGAGGGATTCGATGCTAGCCAGGAACCACGCTTCGTACTCTCGAAACGCCATGACTACAGCGCAAGGTATTCTTGCTGCTGCCGCTTTGGCCCAACCAAGGATCGTTGGGGCATCCTTCTTCGGGCAATCGTCATCACCATCGCCATCAAACAGAAGAAGAATCGCGTCATACTCCTGCTTCTTGGCTAGCTCAATGGCCAGTTCAAGTCGAGCCTTGTCGAAGAATTCATTCCGATGTCGGCGTATCGGCGGCTGGACATCCAAGTCATACAATTCGTCCAGATCGCGCAAGCGACGCAACAAGATGGGCACCGCAGCGACTTCGCCATGTCCCTCCACAATGGGCTGAATCATCATGAAGTCGAACCCTCAAAGAGGCTTGCCTCTGTGGTGGAGTCCGCTTCGACAGCGCCCGGCCTCAGAGCGTTGGAGCGCAACAATTCACTCGCTGACATCAAGTGTTCTCGAAGGGCGTCACGGGATCCTTTCCCCAGGGGTAGAACTGTTGTCGAACCTTCCTGCCAGCAAACTATTCTCAAGTGTTCGTCGCGCAACCATTCAGCATCCAAAACCTCTGGACTGTGCGTTGTGACAATTACTTGCATGTGTTTGCAAGCGTGCCGCAATAGATCCAAAACAGCTCCTAAAGCGCCAGGATGAATTGTTGCTTCCGGTTCCTCAATCACCAGAATTGAGGGCGCAGGACGCTGATACACCGCCGTCAGCAAACCTAGAGCGCGTAGCGTGCCATCCGACATGCTGAAGGCTTCGAATTTGAGCGGCTTCCCTTGTCCCCAATCCTGGGTGAATTCCAGTGTGAGCTTCTTGCCGTGCTTAATCGGTTGGACTTTTGTCGTGCTGGGTACAATTGTTGCGAGCAGCTCGGCAATTCGCGTCATGTCATCAGGAGCGATGCGTCGGATTTCTTGGAGTACGCTGGCGCAATTGCTGCCGTCTGCCCTGAGGCTGGTTCCACTATCTGGGTCCTGCAATTCACGCAGCTTCGCCGGTTCGATGGCATAGGTGCGCAATGTAGACAAGATCCGCAGCACGGGCGCGAAGGTAGCCTCTCCACCTACGATCGGCAGTCCCAGAGACACCGGCTCAAGCGAAGGTCTCAGTCCCTCTACGTTAGAGGTGAATCGGTGGCGTTTTCGCGCAAATGAAAAAACCCCATGTGCATTCCTCACTACGCACCGTTCGTGTTGCACTTCAAAACCGTTGCGCCTTTTGCCCGCGATTTTGAGCGCATACGTTACTTGACTCAATTGCTCGTTCATGAGATCGCGTATCTCAACCACCATCCCAAAACTCTTCTTGCCAGAAATTCGATTCCGCAAAGTTCCAAATCCACCGCGTCGTTCCATAACCGATGTCAATGACGTCGACATTGCTTCGGCAAGAAAATCGAGAGCATCCCGTAGATTGCTCTTCCCGGAACCGTTTTGCCCGACCAGGAAGGTAGGATTGTCAAAGCGAACGATCTCTTTCGTAAAGCTGCGAAATCTAACAAGAGTGAGAGATTGCAAGACAGGTTGCACGCTACACCTCTTTGAGCTGACTTTACGGGTTATCAATCCTGGACTAACCTTGTGTCGCCAACGCCAAGGCATAGCGGCACGCGTCGCGAAAATCATCCAGGTTCACGTATTCCTCGATGGTGTGCACGTTGTTCTGGCCGCCGCCGAAAGTGATCGCGGGCACGCCGTGGCGCACGAGCCAATTGGCGTCGAGGCCGCCGTTCGTAACGCGCAGCTCCGGGTCCCAGCCCGCGCGCCGGGCAGCGGCTTGGGCCGTCCGCACGACGGCGCTTGTGTCCTTGAGCCTAAAAGGATAATAGTCGCGACGGTTGCTGAACTTCACCTTGGCGGACTTGCCGGCGGCGTTCACCACTTTCTTGGCCGCCTTCTTGAACGCGTCGCGGTAGGCATTGGTTATCTGCCGGTTGAAACGCATGTCGTGGCTGCGGGCCTCGCCGCGGACGAGAGCATAATCGGTGACGACGTTCGTGGCCTCTCCGCAACTTTTGCCGTTGGCGTCGCCGACGCTGCCGATGTTGCTCGTCCCTTCTTTGGCACCTTTCTTCACTTTGCCGAACCAACCGTTCTTGTGTACGTCGGCGAGCGCCAAGGCGACCACGACGCTTGCGGACACGCCCAATTCCGGATGGGCGCCGGCATGCGACGCGCGGCCAAACACCTCAACTTCCCAGCGCTCGGCTCCCGTCGCGCCCACCGTGATCTCATGCGGCGAGCGGCCGTCCACATTGAAGCACATTTCCGGATTTCCTAGGTCGACGACGTCAACGAAGCGCGCCCCCCATAAGCCGCTTTCCTCGCGCACCGTGAACAGAAATGTCAGCGGTGGATGCGGCAACTTCTTTTCCAGGAGCGTGGCGATCAGCGTCACCAGACAGGCCACGCCGGTGCGGTTATCGCCGCCCAGGGCCGTCTTGCTCTCTACCACGATGCGATTGCCCTTGCGCACGGGCACAGCGCCGGCGCACAGGGGCACCGTGTCGAGGTGGGTCATGAACAGCCGGCGCGGGCCGGGCTTCGAGCCGGGAAGCTGCACGATCAGATTGCCGGTTTGCGTGGGCAATGGGATCTTACGCTGCGCTTCATCAAAGCGGATGCAGTCGTCGCCGACGCCGATCTCCCGAAGTGCCTGCACGACTTCCTTGCCAATGGCTTCCTCCTGTCCTGTGATGCCTTGCACGGCAAGAAACCGAATGAGCCGCGTGACGGCGGCTTCATCGTCAATAGGCAGGTTTTTCATGAATTGCATTCAATAAGATCGAACCGCGGAGGTGCCGAGGAACGCAGAGAAAAAGGAGAATGCGATGAAGAATGCTTCATTCTTTTTCTTACTCTGCGATCCTCTGCCCCTCTGCGGTAATTCTGAATTCAGAATTCCACTTGCCAAAGCGGTTGGCGTATGGCATATCAACGCGCTTTTATCTCTTGCTGTCAAAATAGGCAAACCGGTTCCGCTTGGAAGCGCTTTTGGGGCGACCATGGGGAAATGGAGCAAATGGCTGGGGGCCTTGTTGCTGGCGACGGGCTTCGGCTGTCAAAATTCCGGTCTGTTTCAAGCGCCGCCCGGCTTCGCTCTTCCGTGGAGAGGCGAGGCGTCGGGAGTCGGCGGCACGGTCATCTACCACCACGATCAGAACCCCGTTTACATACCGCTTGGACCGGAATCATACGGCCATGTTTTCGAAAGCTCTTTGCGTGTTCTCCTCGACTATGGCCTGGAAATCCAGGAATCGAACCGCTACGACGGCCGCATCGAGTGCGTGCCGCGCATCGCTCCCGGCATCGGCCTCTTCCTGAAGCCGGGCAGCCCCGATCCCTACGAGCGACTATTGGCGACGGCGCAGACCTATCGTCATCGCGTCTCGTTAGCAATTCAACCGGCGACCAACGGCGGCTTTTTCATCGAGGTCACCGTGCGCAAGGAACTTGAAGACCTCGCCCGCCCGATCCGCTCCACGGTAGGCTCAGCCATCTTCCGAACGGAGAACAACGTGGAACGGCAATTCGAAGTCGTGGACCCCGCTTTCTTCGATACCGGCTGGATCTACAAGGGCCGCGACGCCGCGATGGAACAGGAAATCATTCGCCGGCTCAAACAGTGCATGTAGGTACAAAGCACCCTTTGATGTTATTCAAGAAAGGTGCAACGCGTGCAACTCTGCCTACCGGCGTTCCACCTCGCAAGGAGCGTGAAAGTGTATCAAGTCGTATGTGATTGTTTTATGTTCAAGACAACGCTCGCTCCGTCAATGCAACTAAGCCCACGTGCCGGTGAGGTACGCTCAGGATTTGCCAGCGATGTTTGCTGAATTGCCAATTCGGCTCCCATGCCATGTCGCCCGTATACATTCGCTCGGGTGGTTTATCGGAGCAATACTATTACCTCCGCCGACGCTGTTTCCACCT
>JAKEHV010000351.1 GCA_022614915.1 Gemmataceae bacterium
AGCCAATCCTTGACGAATTTGGGCACGCCCGGCTCGCTCACGCGCGTTTGCCTTACGAGAGCGAGCGTATACTGGATCACGTGATCGGTGACCGGCACGCGCCGCACGAGCCTTTGCAATTCGAGAATGCGGTCGCCGGATAGAACGGGCGTTATGCTCTCGTCCAAAAGAGCGGTCGTGCGCCGGGCGATCTCGAATTCCTCCTGGAAGCTCGGATACTTCACGAACACCTTGAACATGAAGCGGTCTTGCTGCGCTTCGGGAAGCGGATAGGTGCCTTCCTGCTCGATCGGGTTCTGCGTGGCCAAGACGAAAAACGGGTCGCTCAACTTATGGCGGATGCGGCCGACAGTGACTTGCCGTTCCTGCATAGCTTCCAAGAGCGCGGCCTGGGTCTTGGGGGGCGTGCGGTTGATTTCGTCGGCGAGAATCAAGTTGGCGAAGAGCGCGCCTTCGAGGAACTTGAATTCCCGATGACCGGTGCTGCGGTTTTCTTCAATCACCTCGGTGCCGGTGATGTCGGAGGGCATGAGGTCGGGCGTGAACTGGATGCGGCTGAAGGCCAACGAGAGGCACTTGGCGAGCGTGGAAATCATCAGCGTCTTCGCCAGGCCGGGCACGCCCTCCAGAATGCAATGGCCTCGGCTAAATAACGCGATGAGGAGCTCTTCGATGACCTGGTCCTGGCCAACGATAACGCGGGCCAGTTGCTTTTTGATTTCCACGAAAGCGTCCTTGAGCTGGCGGACGGCTTCGAGGTCGCCGGCGGCGAGGTTGGCAGTAGCTGTCTCACTCATCATCTTGCACGCAAGAGTTAAGGGAAATAGAAAACCTCGCCAGCCGCCGGCGGCGGCGGGTCGGGTTTTGTGGTTAACGGTCTTTTGTATGGTTTCAACGCGAACAAGGGAAATCGTACTCACTGGGTGGATGCTGCCAGAGCGAAACGCAAGCGGTCATTACCTCTGGAAGAAGGGGACGGCGCCACGGTCCAGTTGCATAATCATGCAATAGATAGCAGTGGAGTACACGGGGCCGACGCTGAAACCGCCGCCGCCGGGCCAACTGCCGTCGCCGTTCTGGGTCTGCACCAGCCGGTCAAACATGTTCTTGCGGTATTCGCTCCAGGTCATGCGCTGGTCGGCGGGCGAGCCCGGAAACATCTTGTCCCAGCCGTCGTCGCCCAGGACATAGAGGGCTTGCGCATAATACATGTGCGTATATTCGTCGTGGCCCATGCGGCCGGCGCCGCTGATCGGGATGGCGGTTTGGCAGTACTTGAACCACTTTTTGACGAGCTCGTCCTTGTATTCGCCGGCGCTGAACAGGCAGGCGATGGCCGCCGCGGTGAGGGCAGGGCGTTCGCCGCCGGCCGGAGCGCCCGCGCCGCCGCGGCCCAGGCTATACACCACGCCGCCGCGCGGCGTCGTGCTGTTCTTGAGGTAGTCGTAACCTTTCTTGATAATGTGCTTGGGCACCGGGATGCCCGCGTTCCGGCAGGCGCGCAACGGTTGCAACTGCGTAATCGTGACCGAGCCCTCGTCTTGATCGTGGCCGTCGGCTTTCGAGGTATAAAACCAGCCGCCTTGCGTCGACTGCGCATTGCCGATGTACTTCACGGCCCGCGTGAGAATGTCCTTGAGCTTTTCGCGGCGCTCGCGGTCTTCCTCATCGCCGTAGACCAGGGCGAGAAAGAGCGTGCCGAAGCCGTGGCCGTACATGTAGCGGCCGGTTTCGGTCGGGTGATCGGGATTGCCGATGAGCCCGTCGCGATTATTTCCTTTCATGCTGCGTTCCATCAGCCAATCTGCCGCGCGGCGAATGTTGGTCGCATATTTGCCCTCGCGGATGGTGCTGCCTTCCATCAGCATGGCCATTCCGGCCAGGCCGGTCATCGACACGGGATACTGGTCGCCGTTCGCGCCCCAGTGGCCGTCTTTGAACTGTTGCTTGACGAGATACTGTAAACCCTTCTCAATTGTGGGTTTGTATTTATCGGCAATGTCGTCGCCGATGGCTCTTTGGCCTTGCAATCCGAGCAAGAGGGCCGCAAGAACCGCCGCAACACAAGCAATCTTCTTCATTTCCTTGACTCCTGGGTGGGCCGTTACGCAGCGAAGCCGGAAAGGGCCAAAGTGTTAGACGATTTATTCTTGCAAATCTGACACAATTTGGAAAGAAGAGAATGTAATATAGGGGAACAACGATCCCAAGGAGGTTGTCCGTGTCGCAACTGCCAATCTGCGCCATCGTTTGGACTTTGTTGGCGTTGCCGCAGACGCCGCAAGGCAAGGCGCCGGCGCCCGGCGCTCCAGTCGCCAACTTCGCCCTGCAGGACATCCACCGGCGGCCGCGCTCGCTCGACACCTTCAAGGACAAGAAAGCTTTCGTCGTCGTTTTCATCGGCACGGAATGTCCGCTGGCGAATCTGTATGTGCCGACCTTGATCGACTTGCACAAAGAATATGCTGCAAAGGGGGTGCAGTTCCTCGCCGTCAACTCGAATTTGCAAGACAGTTTCATCCAAATGTCGGCCCACGCGCAAGAACGCGACATCCCGTTCCCCGTCCTTAAAGACTTCGACCAGAAAGCGGCCGACGCGTTCGGCGCCAAGCGTACTCCCGAAGTCTTTCTGCTCGACGAGAAGCGCCTTATCCGTTACCACGGCCGAATCGACGATCAATACGGCATTGGAATGCAGAGCGAAAAGCCGACGCGCCGCGATTTGAAGGAGGCAATCGATGAGCTGCTGGCGGGCAAAGCGGTCAGCATTGCGAAGACCGACGTTGCCGGCTGCGTGATAGGCCGGGCCCAGAAGCCGCGCGTGGAAGGCAAAGTCACTTTTGCCAAGGACATTTCCCGGCTCATGCAGAAGCGCTGCCAGGAGTGCCATCGGCCCGGCGAGATTGGACCCATGTCGCTGCTTTCTTATACAGACGCAAAGGCCTGGGCCGACACGATTCACGAAGTCGTCCTGCAAGAGCGCATGCCGCCCTGGCATGCCGATCCGCGCTTCGGCAAGTTCACCAACGACCGCCATCTGAGCCGCGAGGAACGCGACACGCTTCTGGCTTGGATTGAGCAAGGCTGCGCCAAGGGCGACGACCGCGACCTGCCTGAGCCGCGCTCGTTCAGCGAAGGCTGGAAGATCGGCAAGCCGGACGCGGTTTTCTCGATGGTGGACGAATTCAAAGTGCCGGCGACGGGCGTGTTGCCTTACAAGAAGTTCACCGTCGATCCGGGCTTCAAAGAAGATGTGTGGGTGCAGGCCGCGGAGTGCCGGCCGGGCAATCGCGCGGTCGTGCACCACATCCTGGTTTACATTCAGATGCCGGGGCAACCGATCTACGCCCTCGACGGCACTGCATCGATGCTTGTCGGCTGGGCGCCGGGCGACATGCCGGCCCTTTATGAGCCCGGCATGGCCAAGCGCGTCCCCGCCGGCGCCAAGCTGGTTTTCGAAGTGCACTACACGCCCAACGGCACGGTACAAACCGATCGCTCCGCCGTTGGCGTCATCTATGCGAAGAAGCCGCCTGAGCACCGCGTTGAGAGCAATATCCTCGCCAACATGGGCCTGCGCGTCCCGCCCGGCGCGGCCAACCACAAAGGGCAATTCACCTTCACCTTTCGCGACGACGCCTTGATCCTGTCCTTCATGCCGCACATGCACCTGCGCGGCACAAGCGCGAAGTACGTCGCCACCTATCCCGACGGCCGCACGGAAACGCTGCTATCCGTGCCGGATTTCGACTTCAACTGGCAAAGCGTCTATCGCTTTGCCGAGCCGCTCGCCATTCCCAAGGGAACAAAGCTGACCTGGATCGGCTGGTGGGACAACTCGCCTGACAATCCGCGCAACCCCGATCCGGCGAAAGAAGTCCACTGGGGCCTGCAAACCTGGGACGAAATGCAGAACGGTTGGATGGAGATGGTGTGGCGGAAGGCGGACAAATGAGATCACGTCATGTAGACAATTCTGTCAATTGCTTCGCTGTCCAGCGATTGTCCCTTCTTAACCGCCAATTCAGTCAAACGGTAAACTGAATCCGCTCGATCCGTGCGTATAGAATACCGGCACTCACAGTTTATCAGGAGAACTGCATGGCTGCATTCACCGCATTTCGTTTGGAATTCTCCGATAACTTCGCCTGCCTCACCTTCGACCTCGCAGGCAGCAAAGCCAACACGCTGGGCCAGGCAGTGCTCGCTGAGTTGGAGGCGGCCATGACGGAGATCGAAGGCCGCGCCGGTCTGCAAGGCCTCATTCTGCAAAGCGGCAAGCCGGGTATGTTCATCGCCGGCGCGGACCTCAAAGAACTCGGCAGCTCCAGCGGCGACCAAGCGGAAACGCGCCGTCTGGTTGAGCGTGGCCTGCGTCTCATTGCCCGCATCGAGAATCTGCCGTTTCCCACGGTCGCGCTCATCGACGGCGCCTGCATGGGCGGCGGCCTGGAGCTGGCGCTCGGCTTCGACTATCGCCTGGCCGGCACGCACCCCAAAGTGGACATCGGCTTGCCCGAGGTGAAAGTCGGCCTCATCCCCGGCTGGGGCGGCACGCAGCGGTTGCCGCGCGTCATCGGTCCCGCCTTGGCGTGCGAGCTTATCTGCGCCGGCGACAGCGTCAACGCCAAACGTGCCCGCGACATCGGCCTCGTGTTCGATGTCGTGCCCAGCGAGAAATTGCAAGAAGAAGCGCTGCGCCTGTTGGCCTGGTCCCGGCAGTCGAAGGACTATGAAACGCAGCGGCAGCGCAAGCGCCAACCAGTCGGGCTCACGGAGGAGCAGCATTCCTTCACATTCACCGTGGCCAAGGGCATGGTGCTCATGAAGACCAAAGGCCAATTGCCGGCGCCTTTGGCCGCCGTCGAGGCCATCGCCCAAGGCTGCAACCAACCGCTCGAAGACGGCCTGCGCGCGGAGACCGACTGTTTTGTCCCGCTGGTGGGCAGCACGATCTCGCGGAATCTCATCGCGGTGTTCTTTTTCAATCAGCGCTTGCAGAAGGATCCGGGCGTGGCGGACGCCGGCGTGCAGCCCAAGGCTGTGAACCGCATCGGCGTCATCGGCGCGGGCATCATGGGCAGCGGCATCGCCGGCGCGCACGTGCGTCGCGGCATACCGGCCCTGATGTTCGACGTGGCCCCGCCAGCCTTGGAAAAAGGCGTTGCCGCCGTCGCCAAGGTCATGCAGAGCCGCATCGAAATCGGCCGGATGACGCCGCAAGAGATGATGAAAGCCATGGCGCTGTTGGCCACCGGTCAGAACCTGGCGCTCCTGGCCGATCGGGATGTGGTCATCGAGGCCATTGTCGAGAACGAGGAAGCAAAGAAAAAACTCTTTCAAGAAGTGCAAAAGCACCTGCCCGCCCATGCCGTCCTCGCCTCGAACACGTCGACGATTTCCATCTCGCGCATGGCGCAAGTCGTGCACAACCCCGAACGCTTCGCCGGCATGCACTTCTTCAATCCCGTCGATCGCATGCAATTGGTCGAGGTCATCCGCGGCGCGAAAACCAATGACGAGACCGTCGTCACGCTGGTCGCCCTGGCCAAGCGCATCGGCAAGAGTCCCATCGTCGTGCGCGACTGTCCCGGCTTTTTGGTCAATCGCATTTTGTTCCCGTACATCAACGAATCATTAGTGCTTTTGGAGGAAGGCGCCGGGCCGCGCGACATCGACAAGGCGGCGGTCGCGTTCGGCATGCCGATGGGGCCGGTCACGCTCAACGATCTGGTCGGC